>DATKHH010000037.1:0-3523 GCA_035510315.1 Candidatus Saccharimonadia bacterium | reverse complement strand
TTTTCAACTTGCTTGGTATTGCTGATGCCGCCTATCTAACCATTGCTCATTATTCTCAAAGTGTAGTTTTGGCTTGTCCAACAACCACATTTATTAACTGCGCAAAAGTTACTAGCAGTAGTTACTCTGAAATACACGGTGTTCCTGTATCTATTTTTGGTCTTCTTTTCTTTATTGTAATGTTCAACCTTCAATTACCTATTTTTTGGACAAAGAGATTTGCTTGGATTAAATGGTATAGATTAGCTTTTGCTGGTCTAGGTATGATTAGTGTTTTTTGGTTTGTATATGTTGAACTATATAAACTCAATGCGATCTGTCTGTATTGTACAGGCGTACATATACTTACATTTTTTATCTTAGTACTTACTTTGATCGGAACAGAGATATTGCAAGTAGTTGGAAAAACTAAGTCTTAAAAGAGGCAAATTTATAGACAGCTTAGGCCGTCTTAATATATAATTAGCTGTAACATATGAGCTATGCGTTTGAGATAAAAAGCTTGGTTAAAAAGTTTGGTAAGGTTACTGCCTTGGATGGTGTAACTTTGAATGCAGAGGAAGGTCGTGTTTTTGGTTTGCTTGGTCCAAACGGTGCAGGTAAGACTACAATAGTTAGAATACTTTCTACACTACTTGATTTTGATAGTGGCCAAGTAAAGGTTCATGGTATTGATGTATCAAAAAACCCGGAACTGGTTCGAGAGACAATTGGACTGGGTGGACAATTTGCAGCTGTCGACGAATACTTAACTGGCTACGAAAACATATTTATGGTTGGACGGCTGTATGGCTTAAATAGGTCTGATGCTAAGAAAAAGACTATAGATTTGCTTGAAAGGTTTAATCTTTCTGAAGCAATGAATAGGCAAGTAAAGACTTATTCTGGCGGAATGAAAAGAAGATTGGATTTAGGTGCAAGTCTGATTGGTGAGCCTAGAATCCTATTTTTAGATGAACCTACAACTGGGCTGGATCCATCGACTAGACTTGACCTTTGGGAAATAATCCGTGGACTTGTTAAAAATGGTACTTCCATACTTTTAACTACTCAGTATTTAGAAGAAGCTGATGAACTAGCCAATAAGATAGCTGTGGTTAATAAGGGTAAAGTCATTGCAGAAGGAACTAGTAATGAACTCAAAGCTAAACTTGGTGGAGACGTTGTTGAATTTCAATTGACTCATATGTCAGATAAAGGTAGGGCTCTAACGTCAGTTAAAAAGTTTGCAAAGACTGACCCAGACTTTGATGACAATACTTTAATGATAACAGTTCCGGTTAAGGATGGTTCTAAGAGTTTAATGGCAATTGTCCAGGCTCTTAATGATATTAAATTGTCCGTAAGTGCTCTCTCGCTACATAGACCATCTCTTGATGATGTTTTCCTTAGTTTAACTGGACATAAAACAGAAGCTGAAGAACCAAACAGCAGAA
The DNA here is from genome assembly GCA_035510315.1 of Candidatus Saccharimonadia bacterium. Lineage (GTDB taxonomy): Bacteria > Patescibacteriota > Saccharimonadia > Saccharimonadales > DATKHC01 > JAJXXC01. The sequence continues at coordinate 2,087 of DATKHH010000037.1, read as the reverse complement.
AACGGAGAAAAAAATAATGGGAACAACCAAGATGTTTCTAAACTCAATCGAAGATACCTTTATTATTACTACCAGGAATCTAAAGAGATACGTTAGATTACCTCAACTGCTATTCTTTTCTTCAATTCAGCCAGTGATGTTTTTGCTTTTATTTAATTATGTCTTTGGTGGAGCACTAGGTAAGGCTATTACTGTGCCTGGTGGTAAGTATATAAACTATTTACTACCCGGAATTTTGATTCAAGTTGTTATGTTTGGCGGTGTACAAACAGGTATAGGTTTAGCAGATGATATGGGGCGAGGCATGGTAGATAGATTTAGATCACTGCCAATGAGTCGTTTGGCTGTAGTTGCCGGAAGAACTTTGTCCGATAGCATAAGAAACTTGTCGGTTACTATAATTATGGTCAGTGTTGGATTGCTACTTGGTTTTAGATTTCAAATTGGACTTATTAACGGACTTTATATGGCAATAGCTGCTATTTTGTTTGGTTTTGCACTGTCTTGGGTATTCGCTTTTATAGGTATGAGTGTGAAGGATTCAGAAACAGCTCAGATAAGTAGCTTTCTTATGATATTCCCCTTGACTTTCGCTAGTGCTGCTTTTGTTCCTATTGCTACGATGCCTAGGGTACTACAAGCATTTGCCAGGAATCAACCGGTTACCTTTGCGGTAGAAGTTACTAGACATTTTGCGATTGGTACGCCAGCAAATGGAGCTGTTTGGAAGCTACTATTTTGGACAATTGGGATACTAATTGTATTTGTGCCCTTGTCGATAAGACAATATAAGAAACGATCAGTTTAGCATCTATCTCAAGTTAGTAGTAATTAAGTTTTCTACTTAAGAGCTAACAATTACCTATGTTACTGAGTAATACTGGGGCAGTATCTCCGTCTTCGCCACCGGGAGCTTCAACCTGTGCCCATATATATAGTTTATTAGCGTGATAAGATTTAGGAATTTGCATATTGAAATTAGTAGTTACTTGATTTATCCAGGATTGACCACCGTAATCTGCTTTTTGTGGATCTCCACCTTTGGTAGCCCAATAAGTATTTAGATTTCCAGATTCATTATTATTACCATTTATATTCACTACCGCCGCCTTAACATACCAATGTTGTGAGCCATCTGTTTTACAAGCTCTAATAACCCAATTTGAGGGATGATTTAAGAGAGGTGCACAATTATCTTGGCCACCACTACAAATATTAGCAATATATGGAGACGAAAGCTCTGTCCAATATCGATAAGGTGCCCATTGTGCAATTATTTGAGCCTGTGTAAGGTTTTGAGTTATCTGAGTAATCGGGTTAGTAACTATGTGGCGGTATACAATCTTACCATTTAATACACCAATCTTTTCTCTACCGTTTACTCCACCCTGTAGTGCTGGGCTAGTGTAGTGTGCAATCTCATAATTAGTCACGTGTGTTTTTGCGAAAGGAACGACTACATAGTGATAAACAACTTTAGTATTTGTTGGAACGGGCGTTGAACATGCACCAATGTTTCCTGCGGAGTAGGTTGGTCCCCATACTGGAGTAGTTCTTCCGGCCGCAAATACTCCTAGCCTAAAGCTTTCGCCACTGTTTAAACCACTTGAAGTAGTGAACACGTAACTTGTACTACTCGGGTTCCAATTATCTTCATATTCGATTAGTGAACCGGCTTGAACAGCTATCAGAGGGTTAAAGCCTGTACCAGCAATACCATTATGTGCTGTTCTTTTATCTGCTGGAGTGGCGCTGGTTGCTGGCGTTTCTGTAGTATAGCCAGCTCTCCTATTAACTGCTGCTTCGCCACGGATTGTGTATACGGATCCACTTTGAATGCTACAAGCATAAAAATAGAAGGGTACTGCGCCCAAATTCGCTGATCCTATAGATGAGTAGTTATAACCACTGGCATGAGATGAGTTATGCTTTAATACGTAAGCTCCTATTCCAGCAATTACTATTATTACAATCATAAGCAGCACTAATTCAACATGACTAAAGCCTTGAGAGCTTAGTCTCTTTAATTTCTTGACAACTTTTAACATTTTTATTTCCTTTTAGGTTAGATAACTATAAAATAACGG
>DATKHH010000036.1:0-11023 GCA_035510315.1 Candidatus Saccharimonadia bacterium | reverse complement strand
CACTACCTGTGGATAACGCTCATGCCGTTGGACTACCTACTTGGCGTGGTGTGGCTATGTCGAATTCTGTAAGTGGTGCCTCCAGTGTTTCATACACTGTGTCGTTTGTTCCCGCTACGGCAACTAGCCTTGAGGGCATAGTCATAGATTTTTGTACTGATTCTCCTATTGTTAGCAGTACAACTTGTACACAACCATCATCTATGACGGTTGGAGGGGCGATAACTAGTCTTTCGGGTCTTGCAAGCACCCCCGCTACAATAACGGCCAATAACACTAGTCGAAATGATCTCTCTTTGTCAAATGGAAGCGCCATTGCTCTGTCTGCTGCAACCACAACGTCTTCTAATATTACTTCAACCGGACAGTCAACTTTTACGGTTACCTCATCAGCAAGTTATCCTGCGGCAAGTTCATCTAATCCAGCATCTTGGTTTTACGTTAACATAAGCACAGAAACGATGCAGGTCACAAATGTTTCCGGATCTACGTGGACCGTAAACAGGGGTGCTCTGGGTACGACCGCTTTAGCATCAATAACCCAGCCTTTTGCAATTAGTAATCCTCCGATTCAATTCACTATAACTGGCAATACCAACCCCAACGTTGTTGGAGCACTTTATGCAAGAATCTTAACTTTTAACTTAAATACTGCAGCTACTACATATGCTGGTGGAGCATTTACGGGAACTAGCTATTCAACTGCAGCGCCCAATATTGTTGACGCTGGAGGTACAGCTGAATATATCACTAGCGCACTGGTTATAACCGCTAAGGTTCAGGAATTTTTGGAGTTCTGCGTTTATGAAAACTCTGGTACTGGTGCAGCTCCCTGTGCTTTATCCGGTTCCGCTGTAACTCTTGGGAATACCCAAGGAGTTTTGTCGATATCTAGTGCCTACGTTGATAGTTCTACGCGTTTTGATATTGAAACTAACGCCTCAGGTTACGCAGCCGTAACTTATACAGGGGCACCATTAAAACTTGGTGCAACCGCTAATTATATAGAAAGCAGTGCTAACTCAGGTACGGGATCGGTTGCTGCAACTGCTTACACTAGTAGTGTTGGTACTGACCAATTTGGATTGTGTGTTTCTATTCCCGCATCCTCAACATATATAGCAACGGGCTTTAGCTCAACGGATACTAATTTGCTAGATTCTAACCTGACATATGCTGGTGGTGCCGCCACGCTTAATAGCTGGACGGGAGATAACTGTCCAACCGCATGGGCAACCAGTAATAGCTCATCAACCGGTGGTAGTTATGGCTTTAACATCGCTAATGCCGGCTCAACTTTCGGAGATCTTCTAGTAACACAAAAACCTGGTGTTGGTAGCACTGGTCTAATAAATATCATCGGTAATGTCTCCGCCACACAAATAGCTGGTATATACTCGAGTACCCTTAATTTTGTTGCCAACTCTACATACTAACTATCAAGTTGATGTTAGATTTTGTTAAAAGAATACTTCGTTTTGTCAAAATACCTGTTTTTGTTGGTATTCTAATGTTCTTACTAAATTTTCAAACAACTTTCGCTGCTATTGAACTGATTAATCGTAGTATCACACTATCTAATTCATCTGAATCAGCTACAAGTAATTACTTAATGCAATTTAACTTTTCTAATACATCAACGCCGGTCGAAGTTGTCCAAGTCAAGTTTTGTTCGAATAGTCCAATTCCAAGTGATCCATGTATTTCTCCAACAGGAATGGATACAACTGCTGCCATATTAAATCAGCAAACGGGTAACATTGGCTTTACTTTGGATAATACCCTAAATGGTACGCTAAAGTTATCCCGTAGCCCTAGCGTTCCTGATGGGTCACTCAATAGTTACGAATTTACTAATATTATTAACCCATCCTTTACTGGTCAGTATTATGCCCGTATAGCTACATATGCTACGGGTGATACCACTTTGCCTCCAGTTGAAACCGGTGGCATAGCACTCGACATTGTCCCAAACCTAACCATAAATGCAGTCGTGCCACCTTATATTACTTTTTGTTTGGCTAGTAATTTTCCGTATTTTAACTGTAGCAGTGGAAGCGGTAGTCAACTAAACTTAGGGAATTTTCAGACGTATTCAAGTTCTTCTGGAAGTTATCAGTTTTTGGTTGCGACAAATGAACCTGATGGCTACAGTATTTCAGTTAACGGAACTACTCTGACTTCTGGTAACAATATTATTCCAGCTCTTAGTGTCTTTAGCCCTCCTCAATACGGAGTTAGTCAGTTTGGTATTAATTTGGTAAAAAATACTTTGCCAAGTGTTGGACAAAATCCGGTCGGTGATATTTCCAGTCAACCATTTCCTAACTATGCCCATGCTAATTCCTTCTTGTTTAATAGTGGGGACATCATTGCTGGTTCCTCGCAAAACTCAAACTTTACAATATTTACCAACTCAGTAATGGTAAATATTAATAATAGTCAGCCCGCAGGAGTTTATTCAACAACCTTAACATATATTGCCTTTGCTAATTTTTAATAAAATATTATAATAAGGGCAAAATCCGGAGTTACTTTAGATATATGCAGTTAAGAGGAATTAATAGGGGCAAAATCGGTGTTCTGTTAGGTTTTTTTGCGGTGCTATTTGTTTTAGTATATAGCGGTACAAACGCAGCCACTACTACACCCAGTGGTTTTGATAATGGCTTTACTGTCTCACCAGTTAGAAATTTAATAACTATTTCAAAAGGCCAATCACAAGATGTTCAAATAACAGTTCAAAATCCAAGTAAAACCTCTGCAGAAGTTGGTGCAATAATAAATGATTTTACCGCCTCCACTGATGAATCTGGTGTACCGCGGTTAATAACCAGTCCCAAAGCAACACTACCGCTTAACAACTTTATTCCTCTTGTTAGTCCAATTCCGAATTTTAACTTGGGACCCAATCAACAAACAATCGTCGACGTCAGAATAAGCGTACCCAAGAATGCATCTTCTGGTGGCTATTATGGAGCTATTAGATTTACACCCGTAAATGCTACCGGTGGCCAGATATCGCTAACAGCCAACGTCGCATCAATCTTTTTAATAACTGTACCGGGAAATTTGTATCAACATTTATCTTTAGTGCAGCTTAGCGCAGGGGATACAAATGGTAATACTTCTAGTTTTTTCACTAATGGTCAGTTATCGGTAGTAACTCGGCTTAATAATACCGGTAATATTCATGTTGCACCTTACGGAACGATAATTGTTAAAGATATGTTTGGCAAAACAATTCAAACACTGATGTTTAATAAAGGCCCATCCCCAGGTAATATCTTGCCTCAGAGTATTAGGAAATTCGTAGATCCCCTAAATGTTCATAAGTGGCTTGGCTATTATACAATTACTGCCAGTATAGGATATGGAAGTAGTGGTAGTGGCAATGATTTGATTGTTTCAAATGCATCCTTTTGGTACGTTCCAACTTGGATATTGATAGGTATTTTGGTGGTTTTGGCAATAATAATAATCTTAATTGTTTGGTTAATACGTTCCCGAAGAAAAACAGCTTTTGGTCGTAAACTTCGTTAGCAAAAGCAATTAACACAAGTTTATAAATTTGGGTTAATATAGGCTATATTAATGTTAGTGCTTATACGACTAATAAAAATTACCTTAACGGGGTTCATGTTTGTTTGTGTTGGCCAATTATCTTATTGGTCAGGTATGGTTGTTGCTGCCAACTTACCAACCTCGCCGCAAAGTGGTTCTTACGGTATCGCTGGTACTATTCGAGAGTCACCACCGACAACCGCAGCTACTATCTCAACCCCAACAAATAACCAATCTTTTACTAATCTGCCGATTACCATTAGTGGCACTTGTCAAAGTGGATTGCTGATAAAAATTTATATTAATAACGTTTTTAGTGGTGCCAGTGACTGTAATAATAATAGTTACAGCGTTAGTTCTGATTTATTCAGTGGTACCAACCTTCTTGTTGCAAAAGACTATGACAGCTTAAATCAAGAAGGACCTGACTCTAATACCGTAACTGTTACTTATACTAATCTTTTAAATCCTGCAGGTCCCTCTATTACTCTTACTAGTAATTTTGCCAAAATAGGTGTTAATCCGGGGTCTGTACTATCTTGGCCAATTCAGATTACAGGTGGATCTCCGCCATATGCAATGAGTATTGATTGGGGCGATAACCAACAATCAACTCTTTTATCTAAGCTATCACCCGGCGGATTTAATATAACTCATACTTATGCTGCTTCGGGAGTATATAACATTTTCATTAGAGCTACAGATAGTCAAAATAATGTTGCTGTTTTACAACTTGTTGGAGTAGCTAATGGACCTATATCTCAAAGCAGCAATACAAGTGCTAAAAAGTCAACTACTGCTAAGACTGCAACCAGCCTCAGTAGTACAGTTATAATTATTATCTTGATTGTGCTATTGGTTACTCCAATCACGACTTTCATACTAGGATCAAAACATCAAAAGAAGACTATAGTTAGCAAACTTAGAAACCGACAAGACCCCTTTTAGTACAGGTTATTTTTTGATAAAATAACATAAATATGTCAAAAAAAGTTTTTGTTGCTATGAGTGGCGGTGTTGATAGTTCCGTAGCTGCTGCGCTTATGGTTGAAAAAGGTTATGAAGTAACTGGTGTCTATATGAAAAATTGGAGCCAGGATTTACCAGGGCATTACTGTCCGTGGCAAGAAGACTATAGTGATGCCAAGCGAGTAGCAGTTCAACTTGGAATAAAGTTCAAAATGTATGATTTTGAAAAGCAATACAGGCGTAAAGTAGTTGACTATATGATTAACGAATATAAGTTAGGCAGGACACCTAATCCAGATATTATGTGTAATCAAGAGGTTAAGTTTAAATTATTTTTAAATACTGCATTGGAGGATGGCGCTGACTACATAGCAACGGGTCACTACGCAAGAAATATTAAAGGTGAACTCTGGGTGGCCTTAGATAAAAATAAAGACCAAAGTTATTTCTTATGTCGCGTAGACAAAGCTGCTCTTAAAAAAACATTTTTTCCAGTGGGTGAGTATAGCAAAGTTGAGATTAGAAAAATGGCAGCTGACAGGGGTTTAATAACTGCAAAAAAGAAAGATTCACAAGGTATTTGTTTTATAGGGAAAGTTAGCATAAAAGAATTCTTAAGTCAGTATGTTAAAGCTAGCGTTGGAGAAATAATCGATCAAAATAAGAAGATAGTAGGCAAACACGACGGAGCAATATTTTATACAATTGGCCAAAGGCAGGGCTTAAATGTTGGCGGTGGTTTAGCTTACTATGTTGTTGGTAAGGATATAGAAAAAAATCAAGTTTTTGTTACAACTGATTTACAAGATAAAAGGTTATGGAGCAAGAAAATCCATCTAACTCAGATTCATTGGATTGATAAACTAAAATCTCACCACACCAACTTATATTTAAGGACTAGATATAGAGCATCACTAATTAAGATAACTAAAATTAATGTAACCCCAAATCAGGCAAGCGTAGATCTAGAATCTGAGGTTAGGGCAGTAACTCCAGGTCAATCTGCGGTAATATATAATGGTGATCAGCTTCTCGGTAGCGGAATAGTTGTTTGATACAATTAATACAAAATGAATGCCCAACAAGTCCGAAGCCATTACTTAGAATTTTTCAAACGAAAAAAACATAGCGTTTTGCCTAGAGCTTTATTAGTGCCTCAGGACGATCCAAGCACATTATTTACGGGAAGTGGCATGCAGCCACTAATAGTCTACTTACTAGGAGCCAAACACCCTCTGGGTAATCGTCTCGTAGATTCTCAAGTTTGTTTAAGGGCTCAAGATATTGAAGAGGTCGGTGATAATCGTCATACAACTTTTTTTGAAATGTTGGGTAATTGGAGTTTGGGGGATTATTTTAAAGATGAGGAAATTAAGTGGTTTTGGGAATTTTTAGTAGACAGAGTAGAACTAGATCCAAATAGAATATATGTAAGTTGTTTTATTGGAGACAAACAAAATGGCATTCCAAAGGATAGCGAAAGTGCACAGGTGTGGGCTCCGTTATTTAAAGCCCAGGGTATTAAGCCTGTAGAAGTAGAAATAGGTGACGTTGAAAATGGTTACAGGGTAGGTGAACAAAATGGTAGAATCTTTTACTATTCTGATAAAAATTGGTGGTGCCGAGCTGGAAGCGCTGAGCTAATGCCAGTTGGCGAGCCAGGTGGTCCTGACACTGAAGTTTTTTATCTTTTTCCTGAAATTAAGCATAACACTGCTTTTGGTAAACTATGTCATCCGAATTGTGAGTGTGGTAGATATATTGAACTGGGCAACGCTGTATTTATGGAATACACAAAAACTAAAACTGGCTTTAGCAAGTTACCACAAAAAAACGTTGATTATGGTGGTGGGCTTGAGAGGATTGCAGCAGCAGCAATAGATAGCCCAGATATTTTTAAAGTTAGTTTGCTTTGGCCAATAATTGAAAAATTAATGACTATTACAGATAAAACCTATGATGCTCATACAAACAGTATGCGAATCATTGCTGATCATATGAGGGGCTCAGTTTTTTTGGCGGTTGATGGTGTAGTCCCCTCCAATAAAGAACAGGGTTACGTTATGCGGCGCCTAATGCGAAGAGCCATTCGAGTTTCCTTTGAACTAGGGATTAGTGAAAATTTAAGCACCTTAATTGTGCCAACTGTAATTGAGATATATCGAGACGATTATCCTGAAGTGGCTGAGAGTGCATCTAAAGTTTTAAGCATACTATCGAAAGAGGAAGTAATATTTAGAAAAACCCTGGTTTCTGGTGTAAGAGAACTAGCAAAGTATAAAAGTTTAGAAGGTGAGGATATTTTTAAACTATATGATACTTACGGCTTTCCCTCGGAACTCAGTGTTGAAGAAGCTAGTGTTAATGGCATTGAAGTCTCGCCTAATTGGGTAAAACAATTTAATAAATTAATGGAAGAACAAAAACAACGTTCTAGGACTGCTTCTAAAGGTGAATTTAAGGGCGGACTGGCAAGTCATTCTGATATAGCTACTAAGTATCATACGGCCACTCATCTTATGTATAAGGCTCTTAGAATGGTTTTGGGAGATCATGTTACTCAGAGGGGTAGCAATATTACTGAAGATAGACTAAGATTTGATTTTTCCCATGATAAAAAAATGTCCCCCGAGGAAATTAAACAGGTTGAGGATATTGTTAATGAGCAGATTAATCTAGATTGGCCGGTTGGTTGGAGAGAAGAAAATACTAAAAAAGCTTTAGAGTCTGGTGTTATGGGTGCTTTTGGTGACAAGTATGGCGAAATGGTTAAAGTTTATACTGTAGGTGATCCTGATGGCAAGAATTTCAGTAGAGAAATTTGTGGTGGGCCACATGTAACCCATACAGGCTTACTGAAAGATCAGGGAAAAAAGTTTAAAATTCAAAAAGAACAATCATCTAGTGCTGGTATAAGAAGAATAAAAGCAGTACTAATTTAGACTAACAAACGATCTTCCTGCAGTTTCCTTCCAGCATTTAGAGATACACTATATAAGATGTTAGGCTGCCATGCTTATGGTATAATTTCGAGATAGTATGCTTAAAAAATTTAAGTCTTTGACTAATAAAATTGTCCCAAATAAGGATCAAAAAAAAGATTCAAGTAAGTATTTAGTTGGACTGGATATTGGTACCGAGTTTGTAAAGGCTTTAATTGCTAAAATCAGTGGTCAAAAAATTGAAATAATTGGTGTTGGTAAATGTCACCAACAGTTAACGGATATGCAAGCAGGAGCTATAGCAGATATAGCTGGTGTTGTTTCCAATTGTGATGAGGCACTAAATCAGGCCGAACAACAAGCTGGAATTAGCGCTAGATCGGCAATTATTGGTATTGCAGGTGAACTTGTAAAGGGAACGACTACAACAATTCGCTGCAGTCGAAAAAATGCTACTAAAGCACTCGATAGCGAAGAGTTTGACCAAATCATTGCCTTAGTCCAGGAACGAGCTGAGTTAAAGGCTAGAAATCAACTAGAGTGGGAGCTGGGTGGTAAATCTATAGAAATAAAACTGGTTAATAGTGCCATAGTTAATATCGATATAGATGGCTACATGGTGACTAATCCAATAGGTTTTCAGGGCAAAGAAATCTTAATTCAACTCTATACTGCGTTCGCACCACTAATACACATAGGCGCATTAGAAAAGACTGCACAAGAGTTAGATCTTGATTTACTGGCAGTCGCGGCTGAACCCTTTGCAGTCGCCAGGTCGATTATTGGCGATGACCCCAATGCCAATACTAGCGCAATTTTAATGGATATAGGGGGTGGAACTACAGATATAGCGGTCATTAATGACGGTGGTGTTCAAGGTACTCAGATGTTTGGTATAGGTGGTAGAGCTTTCACTAAGTCAATAGAGAGAGAACTTGATATTAGTTTTGCATCGGCAGAGAAACTCAAACTTGCACTATCTTCAAACAGTGTGCCTGAAAAATATAAAAAAGGTGTTGTTAACGCGATTACCCAAACCACGGATGTTTGGCAAGGAGGTGTAGAGCTGGCATTGGCTGAGTTTGATAAGCTAGATCATCTTCCTAACTCAGTTTTACTTTGCGGCGGCGGCGCTAGTCTAGATTTGATAGTCGATAGATTAGAAGAAAGTGATTGGTACAAAGAGCTTCCGTTTACCAAAAAACCTCAAATTCACTATATTCATCCTACTGATGTATCGGGTATTATAGATAGCACCGGCGAAGTAAATGATCATACTTTCATAACCGCAATGGGACTGCTTAGGGTTGGTATGGATACGATTTATCAACAAGGCTCAAATCAGCCGAGTTCCATAAAAGATAAGATTGATAAGGTACTGAGAAAATGAAAGCCAAAGAAACAATTTATATTGATATTGAAGATGAGATAACAGCAATTATCCATAAAGTGACCCTATCAAAAGCTAAGTTAGTTGTCTTGGTTCTTCCTAAAAGAGCTACCGTATTTCAGAGTTTGGTCAACATGAAACTGCTTAAAAATAGAACTGAAAAGGCAAGTAAAAAACTTGTACTAGTTACTAGTGATCTTAATTTATATCCTATCGCTGGGGCAGTTGGTCTAATGGTAGCCAAAAACTTGCAAGATAAGCCGTTCTTACCTTTGGCACCCAACAAACAATCTTCTACAACTGTAAAATCTAGTGAAGACCCAAAGACAGATGGAGAAAAAGATATAGACAAATCAAAAGCAGTTGGTGAGCTAGCTGCTATGTCGGCAGTAGGCGGAGCAGGCTACGTTGATCTTAGTTCTAATGAAGAATCAATAGAATTTGATAATGATTCAAAAACGGATAAAGAAAAAAGTTCTAAAAGCGATGAAACTAAGCAATCTAAAGATGGTAAAAAAGAAAAAATAGACAAAAGACTAAAAGTTCCAGATTTCAACAGATTCCAAAAAATGTTACTTATAGGAATTGCAGCAATAGTAGTATTAATAGGTCTATATATCTATGGATTTGTGTATTTACCTACAGCTAAGATAATTATTCATACGCAAACTTCAACTTTGAGTGATTCTATACCGTTAAAGCTGGACAGTACGCAGACAACTGTTGATACAACTAATAGTGTTGTTCCAGCCAATTTACAAACTGTTCAAAAAACTATTACTTCTAGCTCTGTCGCTACGACTGGTACTAAACAAGTAGGTATAGAAGCATCGGGTAGTATTACGGTTACAAATGCTGCTGACTATACTTCTAGTTACTCTATTCCAGCAGGAACAGTTTTTGTAGATAGTAGTGGAAATTATTCATATACCACTGATAACTCTGCTGTTGTTCCTCAATTTACTTGTAATCTCATGTCTTGTGTATACAATCCTTCATCCCCTCCTATACAGGTGACTGCAACCCAAGTTGGATCAAGCTATAACATTCCAGCAGGAACTTTTAGTTCTACAAGTTTGCCTAGTGGATATACTGCATCAGGTGGTCCTATGACTGGCGGGGATAGTCATACAGTAAGTGTAATAGCACAAACTGACGTTGATAAAGCTACAGCTCAGATCGTTGCTCCAGACAAAACCACTATCGAACAACAATTGATGTCTCAAATAAAGGCTGCAGGTTATCAGCCACTAGATCAAACTTTTGTAGAAGCAACTCCGGTGATAGCGCCCGGCGATCCTGTAGGTACTCAAACAAACTCTGTAACTGTTTCGGGAGTATATAACTACACTATGTATGGGGCACATATTGCAGATCTAAATACACTTGTTAATGGCTACGTTATCAAACTTGGTACTTTTAACTCTTCCAATCAAAGTATTTTGGACACTGGTGTTTCAAAGGCTAGCTACACTATACAAGGCTCTACTCCAACAACCATTCAATTAACCATGCAAGTTAATACTATAGTAGGGCCTAAGTTTAATATTTCTAGTTTAAAATCTCAAAGTGCAGGAAAATCTAATAGCAGCATAATAAATAATATATCTAGTATTACGGGAGTTAAAACAGTAACTATTAAATACAGTCCTTTTTGGGTTACGGCCATGCCTCACAGTACTAAGAAGATAACCATAGATATAGTGAAGGCTGATGGCAGCAACCTATAACATACTTTGTCTGGACATTGGCAAATCTAGGATAGGTGTGGCTATTGCTGATAGTTCAGTTAAGCTGCCGAGACCCTTAAAGACCATATATAATCAGACAGATGTTTTAGATAGAATAGAACAACTAATATTAGAAAATGACGTTAAAGTATTAGTTTTAGGATTACCCAGAAGTTTGGACGCTCAGGAAACTAACCAAACAAAATACGTTAGAGATTTTCAAAAAAAGCTCTCTCGGAGAATTAGTTTACCGATACATTTAGAAGATGAGGCATTATCATCTGTTAGGGCCAAAGAAGATTTAGAAAAATCAAAAAAACCTTTTAGTAAAGAAGATATTGATGCTTTAGCAGCTTGTTTCATTTTAGAAGACTTTATTTCAAATAATGTGGAGCTAGTAAATGCGTAAAAAGACTCATTATCAACAC
>DATKHH010000035.1:0-11436 GCA_035510315.1 Candidatus Saccharimonadia bacterium | reverse complement strand
TCTATATGCTGCGTCAGGTTTAAAAAATTTTTAGATTTTTTTTGAGAAGATAATTTATGTCTGATTAAGTTTCGACTATATTTTAAATCTTTATTGCTTTGGTCTTCTCGCCAAACAATATCATTTTGCTTAGCATAAGCCATTATTTCATCCTTAGTAATTTTAAGAAGCGGGCGGCGTAGCTTTCCAGAACTGTCTAGTGAACTAATCCCTTTTCTGCCACTGCCACGTATTAAATTAAAGATAGCCGTTTCTATTACGTCATCTTTGTGATGTGCAGTTATGACGCCAAGTGCTTGCTCAGACTCACAGATCTCAAATAGAAATGAGTATCTAGCCTCACGGGCCACAAGCTCACTTGCATCCTTGCCTAGTTGTACTGATTTATAGTGAAATGGTAATTTATAATCTTTTGATAGTTCTTCCACAAATAGTCTATCTTGTTTTGAGTTTGAACGAATACCATGATCAAAATGAGCAACTATTAATTTAAGGCCAGTCTTTTTGGATAATAAATCCAATAAAACCACAGAATCAATACCACCTGATACAGCAATAATATATTTTCCTGGTTTTAGGTTTAAACCAACCTCTTTTATTAATTGATTCATTAATAGATAGTATACTTAAAATTACAGATGAAAAAACTATACTTTATAAGGCACGGTCTAAGTGAAGACAATATCCGTGGAGTTTTTAACGGACGAGGTGATTCTCCGTTGTCCAAAAAAGGCGAAAAACAAACTAAGCTAGTTGCAGCTAAAGCCAAAAGTCTGAATCTAGATATTATTGTTAGTTCTCCTTATAAGAGAGCATACAAAACTGCAAAGATTATCGCTAAAAACATTGGGTATCCGGAAAATCAAATAATAACTAATGGTCTTTTTATAGAACGCGACTTAGGAGTATTAGAAGGAACTAAATATATTCCTCATCATGTTGGCGATCACATCGAGGAGATTGAAACAGTTAAACAAATCCAAAGTAGAGCTATTAAAGCTCTAAGGTTTTTAGATAGTCTCTCGGGAGAGAATATTCTTATAGTAAGTCATGCAAGTTTTGGTAGAGCTCTACGATCACAATTATATAAAGACTACGATTTTCATCATCCAAAGCCTTTTGGAAATGCAGAGATTGTTCATTTTGCAAAAGATAAGATCACCTATCTGTAATTTTAGATAAGTAGTATAAAATAATATAGACGCGGCGGCGTAGCTCAGCTGGTTAGAGCGCGGGACTCATAAGCCCGAGGTCATAGGTTCGAGTCCTATCGTCGCTACCATGTATTGACATGTTGAGTAATGTTTGGTAACATACAGTCATGTCTAATAACAAATTACCTGACGCTGTCTATACTCCTGAACAAGTTGCCACTATGTTGCAGCTCTCTAAAAATACGGTCTATGACTTAATCGGTCGAGGAGAGCTTGTTGCCAAACGGTTTGGTAGGGTCTATCGGGTACCTGCAAGTTCACTTAGTTTCATGTTTACTGGTCTAGACGCCGATTTATACAATGCTGAGCAGGTCGACGTAGCCTCTTTAGACCAAATACACAAAGAACTTTCAGTAGTACGCACCAAGTTATAGTATGGTCATTACAAAACCAATACGAGTTTTTGTTGATTCAGATGTAATAATTTCTTCACTTATTTCAAAGTCTGGTGCCGCCTTTACCCTTTTACACAACACAAATCAAATAGAGTTGTATATATCAAACTTTTCTAGTTTAGAACTACAACGGGTTGCTGAAAGACTTAATATTAAATTAGATGTGCTAAATACAGTTATTGATACACGACTAAAATCTGTGAAAATTGATCTACCTTACGAAAGCGTTCAGCATAAGTTTGCCGACTACGTACGAGATCCGCACGACGCCCATATTGTTGCTGGCGCCAAGGAAGCCAAGGCTGCTTTTTTGGTATCTTATAATATTCGTCATTTTAATGCTGAGAAACTAAGACAAGATTTTCAAATTATCCTTTTGACACCTGGTCTGTTTTTGCAATATCTGCGCAGTTTATAGCTATTGTTTTTTGGTCGGCAAATAATTATTGACTATATCTCTTAGTAGTCTCAAACTTTTTTCGCCAAAAAAATCAATGTCTCCTAACATAGGTAAAAACCTTTTGGTACGAGAGGGTGAGAGAAACGTATCAACTCGACCATTAACATATCTTGAATCTTTTACCGAAATAAGACACCAATAACTAATTGGCTGTTCACTGCCAACAGTTATTGGCCAATTTTCATTAAGTTTCCTGAATGTCTGCTTAGCAAAAACAGACGTATAACCTAGTTCTGTAGCTAATTTTATGAATTCATCCCAAGAAACTAATCTGCCTACTGGCTTAGCTTCAGCATTTGCAGCCATAGTCTGGGCATAATTCCTAATTTCTGTTACTATTGCCGCCTCTGGTGGCGGCAAGACATCACCCACTGGCAACATCGCTAACCTATGCATCAACTCCCAAAACGCCACTAATCCATGTACACCCATCTGATCTAATGCTACATCTCTATAAATAATTTCAGCAGCCCTTATAGTTTCCTGATCCATGCCTGATTTCACGCCGTATGATTTTCTAGCTTTTGCTGCCCGTATACCATCCTCAGCGTCTAGCTCTTCAGGTCTTAGGCTGTCTAACTGCAAGTTTGCTTCCGACATAAGATCAATTTTTTGCTCATCAGATAAAAAATTATTTCTATTTAGAAAATCAAAAACTTTCGAGAACACATCAACAGAGCCAATGCCGTAATGTATTCCTCTGCCCTCCAGCAATTCAAAGGAAACGTTTTCGACCCACTTTATAGCAAAATCTATTATTGCATCTATTCCAAATATAATTTCGGTTGGCGTATATTCTTCACCTCTTGCATCTTTCATTTGATCATCGTCTTTAAATATACTTACTTCCAATTCAACCTTACCCGCAGAAAACTCGTTTGGTTTCCCCCAGGGATTAACTTCTCTAGCTTTTACCTCGGGAATATATAGTCCATAGTCATCGACTCCGAGTTTAGGTTTTTCTGGAACTTGAAACACAGTAAACGCATAATAACCATAGAAACTATCAGAGTGAAATACAGGGCTCACTTTGAGTGCAGCTTCACCAGCAAAATTTGTTATATTAGAGATTAATTCTACTAACTTGTCATGATATTCTGGTCTAGCTTTATCTTTTATTTTTTCACCGTCTAGTGCATGTTCTAAGAAATTAGCCAAAGTATCAGGTTCAGATTCGGTCAAATCTACCGATCCAAAACTTCGTGGAAATTCGCTAGATTGTTGATCTAAAGATTCTTTTTTTGATATAAGCTCATCAATTTCCAAATCAATGGCCTCTAGAGAATCAACAAGTTCCTCATGCTTTTTAACTCTTTCAAAGAAATTTTCCATTTAAAACTATACTAACGCCTAGCAGATAATTAGCAAGCACAACCAGTTAATATATTTCCATCTGTTGAGACAATGAGACAGTGAAAAGCCATAAAGGTTGTGTTTATTTTTTGATTAAGGCATAATTGTTGACATGGAAGAAACTCAACAATCAACAACAAACATGAATACACAAAATAGCAGTGATGGGTTTAACGTACCTGTTAGTACTCAATCTGGTGGCCCAGCGCCGATGACAGATCTTAACAGCTCACCAATAAACTCAAGTGGTAGTCCTTTGCCTTCTAGTTCATCTTCTGACTTTATAGCCAGTCCCCTAAACCAAAACGGTGGCGATACTCCTAGAAAAAGTGACGAACCAGATAAGCCCAAAGCCTCGACACCAATAAATAGTTCAAGTTATAAACCAAACAAAAGTAAAACTGTTATGCTTTTATCAATTTTGGTTTTCATTTTACTTTTGGCTGCAGCTACATTCGGTGTTTACAATTGGCAGCATGGAAAAGTAAAGGATCTAACCTCAAAAAACTCTACTTTAAGTTCTCAGGTCAGTTATTTACAAAGTCAGAACTTAAGTCTTAGCAGTTCACTTGCTAAAGCCAGTAAACAACTTGCATTGGCAGCAACACCAACCACATCAACCTTAGCTTTACCTACCTTAGGTGTAGAGATAACTCTACCTAGTAGTCTGCAAGGTGCAGATTACGTAGCCACAACTCCAAGTAAGATTACAGTTAGTGGCAGTAGTGTTACGCCAATTGGTGTCGGTATATCTACAGCTGCTCTAGTCAATCTAGATAAAGCATGTTCAGATACCAATGGTGCTCTGGGTATAATCACTAAAACTACTGGTACTTACCCTACAACTCCAACATCAAAGAATTCTAGTGGCACGCTAGTCAAACAGTTTTCTGGCTACTACATAGCTTATAGTACTCCTAGTGCATGTTCTACCGTTGCTACTACCAACACTACACAAACTACACTAGTAAGTGACTTAAAAACAGCTTTTAGTACGATTGCTGTCATACAATAAAAAAATAGGACTGTCCTCGTTAGGCAGCCCTATTTAGTAAGCCTGAGACTTAAATCTTAGCCAACATCACATCAACCTTTGCGATTGATGGAGAGCCACTAGGACTTAACTCATAACTTAAATTTGTGTTTGTTTTTGACATGTAAACCCTTTTTTATTTTAGAAATTTACATTGTTAATTGTACACTTTTTTCTTATATTTGTCAACTAGTTATTGTTTTAGGAGTACTCCTCTGTTATAATTACCCTATATATCTATCGCGGGATGGAGCAGTGGCAGCTCGCGTGGCTCATAACCACGAGGTCGTTGGTTCGAGTCCAACTCCCGCTACCATAAGCATTTTTGCCTCTGTATTTTATGCAGAGGCTTTTTTAGTTACTACGTCGAAAGTAAAATGCTACCCATGATTCAAAGTTCTGTTGATATGATGGCTTGACTGCTTGTTTAGAAATAGTCATTTGAGTTGGTTGTGGGGTAATCTGACTTAGCGCAGCTTGCTTAGATACCAAGATCAGCCTTTCGCCACTAATACCTTTACCTAAAATAGCTCTGGCCTGTAATTCTAAATATTGGTTAGTATTGTAGTATTGATTTTCTAAACTTAGATTATTATTACTTAAACCAAGTACTGCGTTCTGTTGAGCCAAGTTATTAGCTTGTTTTTGTAGGTTGTAATTAGTCTCAATCACTCCTACGCCACTCCAAGTCACCATTATGGCAATGAGACCAAAGATAACTAGTCCTAGAGCCTTAACATCTTGTAAAGGCTTTATAGGAATCTTGTTTATTATTTTTTGTATTATGGGAAGCATTTATAGCTACATCCTAACACTTTTTGATGTTTTGTTTAAGATATAGTTAGTGGACCTTTGTCTTAATTTCTTACAATAAGATATATTTTCATTGACAGGTGAAACCTACAAATATACTATACTAGCATCAATAAAACATAAGCGAGATTAAATAAATGTTCAAAAAACTTCAAAATGATGATCAAGGTATAGCTCATCTCTTATATATTATTTTGGCGCTAGTCGTGGTTGCCATAATAGGCGTAGCTGCCTGGTACGTTTTTGGTAAAAATAAAACCCCAACTAACTCTAATAGTTCAAATACTGGAAGTAATTCATCATCTACAACTGCGAGTAATGGCGTGAGCAGTAGTTGTCTGGCAACGTATCATGATGCTAATATATGTCACTTCTCAGAGTCTTCAAATGATTTTACGAAGACCGCATACACAGCAAAAATAACAGAAACCGCGAGTGGCTCAACTAGTACTATGACCCTAGAAAGTGACGGTAAGGGTAATACGGATCTTAGTGGCACTAGTAGTGGTTCAACAATTAATTCAATTATGTTAGATGGTACTACCTACATTCAAGACAATGGTAGTGGCCCTTGGATAGAATATCCATCAGGGACTAGTGCACCAACTACAAGCCCAACTAGTAGTATGAATATTGGCGTTGGCAGTTCAGGTATTAGTTTTAAATATATAAATACTGAGGCATGCGGAAGCCTTACATGTTTTAAATACCAAGTAACCGACGCTGCATCACCAGGTGCTACTCAGTATGTCCTATTTGATAACAGTAACTATGAGCTTAGAGAGTGGCAATATACCGATAGTAGTGGCACTACAGACATGACTGTAAGTTATGGAACAGTCAATATTACCAAGCCATCACCTGTTGAGTCGTTTTCATCATCACTTTAGTTTATCGAAAATACAAAATACTTCTATATTGACAATGTTATAGGGTAGGCGTAGATTAAAGCTTAGATTTAATAAAACAAAAATGAAAATAAATAAAAAGACTTTACTCTTTTTTAAAAGCAAACAAAATTGGATGATAGGAACATTTATTTTGTTGGCTATTATAGTTAGTTTATCAATCATCCTATCAAACCATCCTAAATCAAAAACTATTGCCCTCTCGACTACTAAAAATGCTCAACCAAATCTGAAAACAACTTCTTCCAATAACTCTTTAAAAAAGACCTCTGCTGCAACAACTACTACTACCCCTTCCGCAGCAACTACCACAGTCAATAGTACTCCGTTGGCAATTCCGGCAGCCCCGACCAATCCGATTGGTACAGCCATCAGCCCGACCAGCATATCTTTATCTTGGACAGCTAGTAATGGCCGAGGCACAACGATAGCCGATTATTATGTGCTACGAAATAACTCAATAGTAGCCAAGATAAATGGAACAAGTTACACAGATAATAATAGAACTCCAAATACTAGCTACACTTACAGTATTGAAGCAATTGGTAGCGATAATCAAATCTCTGCTAAATCTACCGCCATCCAGGTTCAAACCCCTCCCGTATTTGCAGTTACTCTTGGTACAGGTACCGTAGCAATTCCACCTCCTTATCAATATCCTCTCGGTAACCCAATAGATTTCGATTTTCCAGTGACTTCAAATACTGCCGGAACAATAACTTATGAGATTGTTGATAGCTACGGAATAGTAATGCAGGCACCAACAACTTTCACATTCAACGCCGCTGGAACCCAGGATATAACACTAGATTTTGTTACACCAGAGGGTTGGCCATCCGAAAATGTCGGTTCCGACTTCAGCGCTACTGCGCAGCTTGAAATATCAACCCCAACCACAACTAGCTCTAACCCAGTAGCATTTGATTGGGCAGATTTTTAAAAGCAATAGTTAAGAATTAAATACAGTGGCAAAAAAACTAAAAGCATATTCCATTCCGAACCAGTCTGGATTTAACACTTTAGAGTTATCAATTGTTATAGTAGTGATTTTGATACTTGGCTTTTCAGGCTGGTTTGTATATAAACATGTCGAACATACTAAAAGTAGTCCTTCACTCAGTACTAAAACTGTGACGAAAGTGCCAGCTACTAAAGCTGTTACATCAGCATCTAATGCAACTTCTAGTTCATCAAGCACTAATTCAACGAAACAACAAACAAAATCTTCCCCTTCATATTATGTCGGCAATACACAGACTGATGGGAGTATAAGCATAACTTTGGATGACACGGGAACCGGTACAACTATGGAACAAATTCCTTCCGATGAAACTATATTTTCTGTAGATATTACTGTAGTTAACAATGGTACAACTATCTTTGATTCGAATGATGCATTTGTTGGACTATCATCAGTGTATACACAAGTCGGTACGGATACTTCTACCGGTAAGTATAATCCGGCATATAGCACTCCTTGTTTTGGTGGCGGCGATGTAAGCATATCACCAGGACAATCTGTTAAAGGATGCGTTCAATTTATGGTGCCTAATAATGCCTCAGTGGACACTTACTTTTACGATAACTTAAAATGGTATTTGTAAGATAAGAGTAGCGTTTTTATTCCAACAAAAAATAAAAACTTGGTTTAACAGAGGAAATAAAGATTACGATTGTTAGTGGAGCACATTAAACCAAGTTAGAGCGATTTTGATATCCAGGAACATTTAATTATTTGCGCTATTTGATCTTATAAGACACCAAACTATTTCAGATATTCTTGTTACAATTGTGTTATGCCTAAAATTATAAAAACCGAGCACGCTGGTGCTAAGAATGGTGGAGGTTACTGGGGAACTCGGGCAACAGCCAAACAGATCACCAAGAAACGGCGTCGCCTCAATGAAAAGAAACACGCTAGCGATTTACTTCGAAGCATCAGCAATAAGATATCGTGACTGCGAACCTAATATGCTCTTGTCTACTGTCATAAAGGTCGAGAACTCTGCTTCACTTTGTGCTACTAGTAACATATCAAACGGGTCTTTATGCTCAAGATCAATGTTCTCAAACTTTTTTAAATGACCACTCTCAAGTTTTAAAAAAGTAGCGTTAAGGTCTTGGACACCATCTAGTAATTCGGTGATAGAATACGGCTGTCTTTTCTTTTTGTACTTTAAACCTAACTCCCATATGCTTACAGCACTAACGAACAGCTGCGTATCGCTATCCTGAAGTATACCGAGAGATTTTGGGCCTATAAGTTCGGGATCATTGAGCACCCAAAGAAATACATGGCTGTCTAATAAGACTTTCATTAATTGCTTTCCACCCAATTAGCAATATCATTATCGCTTTGTACAAGTGCGTTATAGTCTATATTTTTTTTATGTTTCCACACTCCTATGTTAGGCTTTTTTACCTGTGGTGCAGGAGCAATGATAGCTTGGGGTTGGCCATAAGCTCCAACGTAGATGGTCTCTCCGGCTTGAGCTTTTTTGACCAGCTTACTGAAGTTAGTTTTGGCTTCGTATATGTTTATAACTTTGTTCATACATATAGTGTATCAGAGACATATGGTCTAGTCAAGGTCTGACTATACTATGTGTAACAAGCTCTACAATCCTCAAATTTAAATGTATTGGTGGGGCTGGTTGGGTTCGAACCAACGACCAATCGGTTATGAGCCGACTGCTCTAACCACTGAGCTACAGCCCCATTTATAAAAATGAGTATAACAGATTATTTAAGTAATGTAATGATGTCATTGAGCGAATTTTGTTTCATTATAAGCTCTCTTAAGTCTTTGGCTCCATCAAAACCGCTAACATATATTTTACAAAAGCGCTTCATAACGTGATAGCTTCTCTCACGGTTTGGATAGGTTTTTAAAAATAAGTTTATGTGTTTCTTTAGTATTTCGATTCTTTGCTCTTTTTTAAGGTTCGGCCAAATAGATTTATCTGAAAACGCATATGGATCAGCGAAAATACCTCTACCTATCATTATTCCATCAAAACCATATTTCTTGGCAAACTTATCGGCTTGGGATTTGTTTCGAACATCACCATTACCAATAAGCAATGTGTTTTTGCTTATTTTATCTCTTAAAGTCCTGATTTGATCGGCTAGTTCCCAATGCGCTGGTACTAAACTCATTTCTTTCTTTGTTCTCAGATGAACATAGAGTGCGTCTAAGTCTTGTTTTAGTAAGAATTCAATCCAAGTCAAATCAACAGAATTGAGTCCTATTCTAGTCTTCACACTCACTGGCAATTTACCATTTGCGCCCTTTTTAGTAGCTTTAATGATTTTCTCAGCTAAGGGTCGATTGTCAATCAGAGCTATGCAGCAACCATTTTTAACTACCGATTTTTCAGGACAACCCATATTGATATCTATGCCATCAAAACCCAAATCAACCAGTTCTCCTGCAGTCTTTTGATAATTTTCTGGGTTTTTACCCCAAATTTGAGCAATGATTGGTTTATCATCCTTACTAAGCCAGAATTTATGGATCAGTTTGTTTCTACCTGGACTTTGAAGACCATCAACATTTACAAACTCAGTAAAAAACAGGTCGGGTTTAGCTAGTGATGTCACAATTTGTCTAAACACAACATCTGAAACATCATCAAGAGGCGCCAAAACAGTGAATGGTTTATCTAAGCTATCATAAATGTTATTCATAAAATAAAACGTCTCATAAAATAGCAATGACGCCCGACTTACATCTGGGCGTCAAAGGCTACTTACTAAAAGTTAAAACTATTTAGACTTTAGGGTTAAGAAACCGTTTCGTGGGTTTTCATTAACACTCTTGCCTGATGGCAAAGCGTCCAAACCAGTTGAAGACCTCTCATCTTTTGAGAAATAGTAAATTGTTTGTACTTTACCGCCACGAAGAGTTACGTCCTTCGAGTTTAAATAATATGTTACTCCTTTAGAATTTGTGTGCTTATAAGCCATTTCTACACCTCTCCCTCTCTTGTAATTAGTATTGGTAATATAACCATACTCTGTTAGTAATTATTTTGTCAATTTTTTTTTAACAATACTTTCACTAACAATAGTAAATATTACAAAATAACACCTTAGGCTTGTGACTATTATGCTTATGTATTACAATATCCATATCAGTTAATTAATTTAAGTTTGTAGGGGAAAATATAGATGGATCTAATGCATCAGGGGGCTAGACCTCAAAGTACTTTAACACCAACGCCAGACAATAATATGTCTAGAGAAAATACGGAAATGTCAAACCACAGTCCACATAAATCCAAGACTACAGGTGGAGGAAAGCTAAATTTCCTATCATCAGGACTAATAATATGTATTGGCATTTTACTTGCTGTAATCGTTTTTGCCTTGGTATTTTATAAAACAACCACCGAAAACAATTACATAGACACGTCTACTTACCAATCAGTATTTGTAAATGTCAACGGTAGTAGTGGCGGACAAGCTTATTTTGGACACATTGTATCTCTAAATTCTAGTTACTTGGTACTAAATGATGTTTTCTATCTGCAGTCAGGAAGCACAACCAACCAATTTACTCTAAATAACTTAAGCTGTGCCCTATACAATCCAGATGATCAGATGGTTATAAATAGAAGCCAAGTAGCATTTTGGGAGAACTTAAAATCTAATAGTCAGGTAGTAACCGACATAAACAAGTGGAACAGTGAAAATTTGCAGTGTTCTAAGGCAACTTCGGCAGCTACAAGCTCTTCTTCAACTTCATCAACTGGTTCAAGCACCACAAGCCCAACTACGACCACACCATCTACTAGCTCAAAGACCACAACCACTAAATAATAAAGGTCTTCTTTATTTAGAGAACCTGCGGGTACGATTGTGTATAAAAACGCTAGCTATTGCGATCAGAGAGCCACCGCTCACCAAGAGACTATATCCTGCTAAATCAGGTGACCAGATAGGTGATTGGAAATCATATTCGTAAAGCGCGGTTGGGATACTTGGGATAGTACTTGGTTGTGATTCAAAATACTGTTCTTCACATGTAGTTTTTTGCTGCAAGCTATAGTTTGGATTTTGCTTAATGCAGTAGGCATTGGCTGCAACTGCATACTGATTATTGGTGACTATGGCTTGAAGTTCGGCTTGAGCTACTAATCTTTGATAGGTATATTTTAGTTGTATTGGTGGATATATGGCATTAGGACCACTATCTAGATTGGTATTCATATTTGAATATATGTACTTTCTTAAAGTATTAAGTGCACCACTCACA
>DATKHH010000034.1:0-14350 GCA_035510315.1 Candidatus Saccharimonadia bacterium | reverse complement strand
TTTTTATATTTTATTTAAATTGTCTTAAAAAAAACTACATCATTCCCATTCCGCCACCCATACCACTCATATCGGGCGCGGATGCTACCTTGTTTTCAGGAACATCTACTACCAAAGCCCCCATCGTAATTGCTGTACCAGCTATAGAAACAGAGTTCGTAATAGCTTCTTTAGTAACTCTTGTTGGATCAACAACTCCTGCCACTTTTAAATCTACTAATCCCTTGGGATTAGTAACGTCTACACCGAAGCCATTGGCTGCTACCAAAATTTTTGGCAACCACTCATCAGGATTGAGCCCGGAGTTATACATTAATTCGTAAAATGGACGGTCAAGTGCCTTTCTAAGAATATCTTGACCTGCTGCGACATTATCATTTTCTACCTTTTTGATATCCTTAGATATATTTATTAGCGTAATTCCACCGCCAGCAACAATTCCTTCATCGAGTGCTGCTTTAACCGCTGCAACTGCGTCGTCAACTCTAAACTTCTTCTCTTCGATCTCAGTTTCAGTTGCTCCCCCAACTTTTATAACAGCTACTTTTCCAGATAGTGCAGCACGTCTTTTTTCAAAATTTTCCTTGTCATATTCGCTAGTTGAAGAATCAAGTTGAGCTTTTATTTGATTAACTCTATCTTTGACTTCAGATATGGTTCCGCCACCTTCAATAATCGTAGTTTCATCTTTGGTAACAATTACTTTCCTTGCCGTACCAACCATTGATAAATCTGCAGTTTCAAAATTATAGCCACTATCTTCGGAAATAACTGTAGCTCCGGTCAAAATAGCAATATCTGCAAGAATGTCCTTTCTCCTATCGCCAAATGATGGAGCTTTAATAGCAATTGTGTTAAATGTTCCCTTTAGTTTATTTAATACTAGAGTTCCAAGAGCTTCACCTTCAACATCGTCAGCTATTAAGACCAAGTCCTTTTTGCCAGCATTCGCCAGTTTTTCAAGAATTGGCAAAAATTCATTGACTGAACTTATCTTTTTGTCAGTTATGATAATACTTGGTTTATCATAAACAGCTTCCATTCTGGCTGTATCAGTTACCATAAGAGCGCTAACAAAGCCTCTGTCAAACGTAAAACCTTCAACAACTTCACTCTCAAGGGCTAGGCCTTGGCCCTCTTCAACCGTTACAACGCCATCTTTGCCAACTTTTTCTATAACTTCAGCAATAAGCTTACCTATTTCCAGATCGCCAGCACTTATGGTTGCTACTTCAGCTACTCGATTTTTCTTACCCTGTACAGCTTCACTTAAACTGCTTAGTTTTTTTAGAACATCCTGGGCAGCAAGTTCTAAACCTTTTCTAAGTAACATCGGGTCATGTCCTGAAGCAATTAGTTTATTAGCTTCTTTTAGGATGTGATAGGTCAAGACTGTAACTGTTGTTGTACCATCACCAGCAACGTCATTCATTTTACTAGCAGCTTGTTTAATTAACTCGGCTCCAACCTTATAACCTAGTGTTTCATCATCTACATCTGCAATATCTACAGCTTTTGCAACTGTTACACCATCATGAGTAACCGTTGGATTTCCGTAGCTCTTACTTATAACCACGTTTCTTCCCTTTGGCCCCATAGTTGTTTTAACAGCGTCATAAAGTATCTCAGCACCTCCGAGTACTCTTCTTCTTGCGTCGTCGTCATAAAAAACTTTTTTTGTCATTTCTATAATTCTCCCTTAAACTTACTTAACCGTAGCCAATACGTCTTCTTCTTTGACTAATATATACTCTTCCGAACCAAACTTAATATCGGTTGTAGAATACCCCTTATAAATAATTCGATCACCCACTTTAACTTGTTTTGCATTCTGTCCACATGCTAAAACCTTCGCAACTTTTGGTTTTTCCTGCGCATTCTCTGGTAAAAATAGGCCACTGGCAGTTTTTGAAGAGGCCTCTTCTTGCTGGGCTACTAAATAATCAGCCAACGGATGTATGTTTAAACTCATAGGTAACTCCTTTTTTTCATACCTTTGATAAAAATAGTTAGCAAATGTATGTTTAGAGTGCTAACTGTCAGCACTCATCATAGCTGAGCGCTAATTTATCTGTCAAGTGCCATGAAAGCTTATTTGTTATACTTAAACCTAATGAAAAAAACTATATTAATGTGTCCGCCGACATATTTTGATATAGAGTATGAAATCAACCCATGGATGCATTTAACAGATCAACCTAGCGAACTAACAGCTGAAGAACAATGGCAAAAACTTCACGATTTATACGTAAATACATTCAATTGGGATGTCAAGTTAATTAATCCCGTTAAACACTTACCTGATCTGGTTTTTGCAACAGACTGCTGTTTAATGATCGATGGAAAAATCTTCCTATCTAGCTTTCGTTATCCAGAAAGACAACCTGAGACAGAACAATATAAAAACTGGTTTATGGCCAACGGTTATACGAATATTCGCCAATCAAAATACTTATTTGAAGGCGGTGGCGACACAATGGTCTGTGGAAATAAAATAATAGCTGGCTACGGCTTTAGAAGCCAGATCGAAAGTCATAGAGAACTAGAAGAGTATTTTGGAAAGCAAGTCATCTCACTAAAAATTGTCAATCCTTCGTTTTATCACCTAGACACTTCTCTGGCAGTTTTAAGTAAAGACACTGTAGCATTTTATCCAGGAGCAATAGACGAAGATAGCCAAAAACGACTTAAGAACGCAATTCCAAATTGCCTAGAAGCAACTCTAGAAGAAGCAACGAGCTTTGGGTTAAATGCAGTAAGTGACGGTAAAAACGTCATTACAAGTAATGCAAGCAGTAGTTTACTTAGAAAATACGAGGACTTAGGATTTAAGGTGTTTCCAACTCCTATTTTAGAATTTAGGAAAAGTGGTGGAGGCGTGAAATGTCTGACTCTAGAAATAAAAGACTAGTCTCTTTTTAAACTCTTTTTTAAACAATCTCTAGCCACTGTAACTTCGTCATAATCTTTCTTAATAACTCTTCTGGCGTCAGTATCGTCTTGCAGAAGATGTCGCATTTTAGTTGCCTGTGGCCCATTAGTTAATATAGACTTTTCATGTCCCTTTCCTAGAAGTAATACTAGGTCTCCAGGTTTAGCCATATCGATAGCTTTAGCTACAGCTCGCGTTCGGTCATGGATCAAAAACAGATTCTGACTTAACTCTTTTCCAGCTTTTTCTGCTCCCTTTGCTATTTGCGACAAAATCTCTTCACCATCTACATCTCGATCATCTTCTTCTGTAGCTATAACAATGTCACAATACTCTCCAGCAATTTCTCCTTGTATTGATCGCTTCTCTTCATCCCTCCGCCCTGCACTACCAAATACAACGATAATACGGTTATTTGTAATCTTTTTAGCTTCTTTAAATACTACTTCAAAACTGTCTGGTGTGTGTGCATAATCCACGATTACACCGAAATTTTGGCCCTCGTCAACATAGGTCATCCTACCTTCGACAGACTTTAATTCTGCTATTCCCTTCTCAATTTGTTTTACAGAAAGTCCCAGTGTCCTACCGACTAATATCGCCGCCAGTGAATTAGATATGTTAAACGTTCCGGGAATATTACAAGTTATATGATAAATATCGCCGTTAATCTTTGCAGCGTAAGTACTACCCGAGGCACTTATCTTAATATCTGATGCTGTAATATCTCCAGATTTTATGCCGTAAGTAATCGGATTTTTGATACTTTTAACGAATTTTGTTGCATATTTATCTTCATCGTTAATGATCCCTACTCTGTAACCCTTCTTATTGCTATCAGTTTGCTGAAACATACGCAGTTTAGCGTTCAGATAATTATTGAAAGTTTTATGATAGTCCAAATGTTCGTGATAGATATTTGTCAAAACGGCAATAGAGTATGGTATCCCCCACACTCTTCTCTGTGCTAAAGCATGACTAGTAGTTTCAAGCACTAGATATTTTGTACCCGTCGCCTTAATTTTCTTAATAGACCTAACCAAATCGGATACATCCATTACAGTCATCCTAGTCGGATTTGGTTTTAGCCCTTGACCATCGCCATAATCTACAGATATCGTTGACATCATTGATGATTTATAACCATTACTCACAAGTAATTGATGAATAAATGTAGCGGTGCTGGTTTTTCCATCAGTTCCAGTAACTCCAATAACAACCAGATCTTTTGCTGGAAATCCGTTTAGGGCTTGAGCAATCATTGCCTCAATCAAATGACCATAAGGTTCAACCTTAGCAAATAGATTTCTAGGGATCAGTTTTTTTACTAGTCTTCTAGGATTCATATCTGATTAATTATAGTATACTTAACCTCTGAAATGAATGTAATTGGAATTGAAACCAGTTGTGATGAAACTGCTGCATCGGTAGTTGTTGACGGTAAAAAAATGCTATCGAATGTTATTGCTTCCAGTGTAGACCAACATAAAATTTATGGTGGTGTTGTTCCCGAATTGGCTGCCAGAAATCACATACAAACGATTATTCCAGTCATCGAAGCATCTCTAGGCCAAGCAAACTTTAACTGGAAAGACATTGATGCTATTGCCGTAACCTATGGCCCAGGTCTCAGTGGATGTTTGTTGATAGGTGTTATGACCGCTAGAACTCTCGCGTTAGCCAAAAATTTACCTCTTTACGGCGTAGATCATGTCATGGGACATATGTATGCAAATTTTATTACATCAACACCACTAAAAAACTATGTCTTACCTAAAGTACAACCTAAATTCCCTATACTCGCACTAATTGTAAGTGGTGGCCACAGCCAGCTAGTTTTATTTAAAAATCATTTTGATTACCAACTACTTGGTCAAACAAAAGATGACGCAATAGGTGAAGCTTTTGATAAAGTGGCCAAAATAATCGGACTTCCCTACCCTGGTGGCCCAAATATAGCCAAGCTTGCCTTAGATGGCGATGACCAAAAATATTCTTTACCTAAATCAAAGATGGAGTCTGAGTTTGATTTTAGTTTCTCTGGAATAAAGACAGCGGTTTTAAGGCTATCACAAGAAATTATTGGTGAAGATTATAGGTTCCCTAGTCATAAGGTCCCAAAAAGGCTAATTTTGAGCCAAAAAGCAGATATAGCTGCTAGCTTCCAGCGAGTTGCAATAGAAACCGTAGTAGATAAAGCACTACTAGCCTTTAATTTATACTCACCAAAAACTTTTGTTATAGCTGGAGGTGTCGCCAGTAACGAAGAGTTAAGAAAGCAAGTTCACCAGAAATTTCCCATAAAGACCATTTTTATCGATCCAAAATTATGTACAGATAATGGAGCCATGATCGCTAGTCTGGGTTATTATCAGGCTACACATAACATAAGGCTAGCAGATCCATTGAATCTTAGCATCGAGCCAAATTTGAGTATGTAACGACCCCCGTTCACGTGAACGTTTGACCTCTGTTAATTTGTGGCAAGATTTAAATTAAAGTGTTATTATATAAAAAGTCTATGAGCTTACCTAAAAACTATCAGCCAAATCTCTTTGAAGACAACATATACAAGATATGGCAAGATAATGCTGTTTTTAAACCAAAGGCTAACGCTAAACAGTACTTCAGCATGGTTCTTCCTCCACCAAACGCCAACGCTAAGCTACATCTTGGCCAAGCCCTAACCGTAGCCATTGAAGATATCTCTGTCAGATATAATCGCATGAAAGGTCTAAATACACTTTATATACCTGGAGCTGATCATGCCGGATTTGAAACCTGGGTAGTTTACGAAAAGAAATTAAATAAAGAAGGGAAGACTCGGTTCGATTTTACTAACCGAGAGCTCTATAAACTAGTGTGGGATTTTGTAGCAGATAATCGAAAGAATTTACTAGAACAGTTGAAATCTGTAGGCATATCTGCCGACTGGGATAAATTTACTTTTAGCTTAGATGATAAAGTTATAAATCAAGCATATAAAACTTTCAAAAAAATGTGGGACGGCGGTTTAATATACAGAGGTGAACGTCTAGTTAATTACTGCACTTATCATGGTACTTCATTCAGCGATATAGAAGTAGTTTACAAAAATCAAGAAGGGAAGATATGGTATATAAATTACCCTATCTCACAAGAAAAGAAATATATAACAATTGCTACTACTAGACCAGAGACAATGCTTGGTGACACCGCAGTAGCCGTTAATCCAAATGATAAAAGATACAAAGAATTCATAGGTAAAGAAGTCATTCTACCTCTGACCAATCGTAAGATACCAATACTTGCAGATAAGATGGTTGATCCAACTTTTGGAACTGGTGCGGTCAAAATAACGCCAGCACATGATATTAATGATTATGACCTAGCTCAGCGTCACAAACTACCGATGATCTCTGTAATCAATAAAAAAGGCAGGATGGAAGAAGTACCCAAACAATTTTTAGACTTAACAGTAGATGATGCCAGAAGGGAAGTAATTAGAGAGCTAAAAGAGCTAGACTTATTAGTAAAAGAGGAGCCACATTCCAATAGAGTAGGGCACTGCTACAAGTGTCATACCGTAATACAACCCCTACTCAGCGATCAGTGGTTCGTTAAAATGCAACCTCTAGCAGAGAACGCTATAAAGCACCTAGAAAATAATGAGGTTAAGTTCTTGCCAAAAACAAAGCTAAAACAGAGTATCGAATACCTTAAAAACCTTAGAGACTGGAATATTAGTCGTCAAATCGCCTGGGGGATACCAATACCAGCATTTCAGAATCAAGATAACCCTGATGACTGGATCTTCGATAAACGGGTAGATAAGGATGAAATCAGATTGAATGGCTCCATATACAAAAGAGACAATGACGTATTTGATACTTGGTTTTCGAGCAGTCAATGGCCCTATGTGGTTTTAGATTATCCAAATAGTAAAGATTTTAAAAAATTTTATCCTTTAACCCTAATGGAGACAGGTGGTGAAATTCTATACCAATGGGTCTGTCGAATGCTGATGCTAGGTCTGTATGTTACAGGTAAGACGCCTTTTAAAAATGTTTATATTCATGGTTACGTCTTAACTACTGATGGCTCAAAAATGAGCAAGTCAATAGGGAACGTTATCGATCCTGTACCTCTAATACAAAAATACGGTTCAGATGCCCTAAGAATTGGACTAATTGTCGACAGAGCCCCCGGAGTTAACAAAGGCTTTGATTACAGAAAAGTTGAGGAAGGCAGAAATTTCGCTAATAAAATTTGGAATATTGCTCGCTTCATCGAGTCAAAACTAGATAAAGATTTCGTATTTTCATTTGAACCAATACCCAAATTTTCACAAGATTATTGGATTCTAGATAGATTAGCATCTGTAGTTAAGTCAGTATCAAAAAATTTGGATAGCTATAAATATAGTGAAGCTTTTGATAATATTTATCGTTTTGTTTGGAATGACTTTGCGGACTGGTATATTGAGGCATCAAAAACAGATTTTAACCCAGGTGTATTAACTTTCTGTTTTGATGCGATTTTAAGATTAATCCATCCTTTTGCGCCATTCGTTAGCGAGACCATCTATAAAACCTTCGATTGGCACAACGGAGAAATATTGGCATCCAGCAGTTGGCCAATAAAAATTCCGACAGCAAAAAATAAAGATGAATTTGGCTTAGTTATAGATTTAGTAACTGAAATACGTTTCATAAAAGGCATGATTAAAAAAGACTCTAAGTTCTCTTTGGAGTTTACAGATAAGAATCTTAACCAATATTCAAATCTAATAGCTAACTTAGCAAAATTAAACAATTCCAAACTCGTAAAAAAGGGAAGTGGTATGGAGTTACAATCAGCCAAAGATACTTTCTTAAATCTTCCAAAATCAGATATTAGCCAATATCTACGTGAAATAAACACACAAATTAAAGACAAAATAGACTTAATAAAACATCTAAATGGCCGCCTAGAAAACAAATCCTATCTTCAAGGAGCGCCCAAAGAAGTTATCGAAGATACAAAATTAAGCTTAAATCAAGCCAAGTTTGATTTGAAATTTCTAATTGAGCAAAAGGGTAAAAATTAGTTTAAATCATGTCTAGTTGAAGCGCTGTTTTTATTCTTTCAATACTGTCAGCTGGATCACCGTCATTAAACCGAATCACATGCCATCCAAGCTGAGTGACTGCCATCAAGTTTGAATTTGTGTCATCTATTAGAAGTATCTCATCTGGCTTCACATTAGCTTGATCTTCGGCTATATTAAAAATTTCTTTCTCAGGCTTTAATAAACCAAATACCGATGAATCAACTATTGAGGAATAAGATATATCAGGTATTAAGCCCTTTTTAATCAGACGATTCATTAATCCAGGCATTATATTACTAATAATACCCACAGAGTAATGTTTAGACACATTCAATAAAAGTTGCTCAGACTCTGGAACCTGTTCAACAGACTCAAGGTAAAAGTCCGCATAATTAATATCACCTCCAACCGCCTTTGATAAAATTCCATTAAAGTCTTCTAGATTCATATCTCCACGACAAATGGCATCGTTATATTTCCAAAATATGTCTTCGACTATCTCGCTACTTACAGAAAACTTGTGGGCAATTTTTGTAAATGATCTCTCAAAATATCTAACTAAGCAACCATTCACATCAAAATATACAAATCTTATACCTGAAAGAGATGTTCTCTTTTGACTTCTTGAGCCACTACTGGTTACATTGCCCATTAATTCGCTAAGCTCAAGTCCCAAAGTCTCAGCTATGCTCTGAATTGTAAAAATTGAGGGCGATTTAATTGCACCTCTTTCAATTTTTGCCAAAGTTGAATAGCTTAAGTTTGCTCTTTCGCACAACTGTTGTTGGGTAAAACCCTTAGCTTGCCTAGCTAGTTGTATAGCTTTGCCTAAACCCACCTCATCCATAGCCATATAATACTATCTCAAGAACTATATTCCAAT
This sequence comes from Candidatus Saccharimonadia bacterium, assembly GCA_035510315.1. Classification (GTDB taxonomy): domain Bacteria; phylum Patescibacteriota; class Saccharimonadia; order Saccharimonadales; family DATKHC01; genus JAJXXC01. Next base: position 5,464 of record DATKHH010000034.1, on the reverse strand, counting down.
ATAGTTACCACGCTAAGCGTGGTTATTTTTTAAAAACAGAGTTAAAGATAAGATCAAATATCAAAGCAATCAATGCGCCTGATATCAAAGCACCGATTACCGAATTTTTCTTATTATTTCCACTAGTCCTAAGAAGTCTATTATAAATCCAAGCCCCAGAACCTAATCCCATCATCAAAGAAATAATAAAACTACTTATCATGTCAATAAGAGATTATACCAATCAAAACGCTAGCTTTCTAGCAATTTTAGCTAATCTTTCATGGTCTACAGATAACGATTCATCAGCTACTTCTAGATATTCTTCGTAAGTGTTAAACGCCACCACATGTATGTGACAATGGGCAATGTGCAAGCCAATAGTCTGTAAACCAACCCTTTTGGTATTAAAAACTTTCTGCATCCTAGCAGCTACCTTTTTAACTACTGTCATTAAATCTTGATAGTCTTTGTCTGGAAGTTCAAAAAATCGATCAATTTGTTTTTTTGGTATAACTAAAACCTCCGCTATAGCAATAGGATGGAGGGGAATAATAGCTATGGTAGTTTTATCTTCGTAAACCTTGTGACAAGGTATTTCGCCTTTGATAATCTTCGTAAAAATGCTGTCTTCAATCATATATATATTGTATCTAAACCAAAACTAATAGCATAAGCAATCCACATTAATGGCATCTAGACCATAGAAACGCTTTAGCCAGATTTAGCTCTTAGCCATACAACTGACTATGAGTACCTATAAATCCAAATATTACATACGCACCATCTATCTTCTCATATAAAGCTCGAATATCACCAGCAATGTTGATGCTATAGAAACCAGCGTATTCGCCAGTGAGCATGTGTAAGTGTAACTGAGGGCTATAGGGACTACTAAGCCATAGGCGTTGTCGCTGTTTAAACTGTAACCGTATTTTTGGACTAAGCTTAGAGTATTGTTTTGTAAACTTCTTGGAATACTTAACTTCTATGTGTTGGCTCATAAGGTATTTTATCTAAGAAAATTTCAGCTTCATCAATATCAAAAGGACCATATACTTTACCTTTTGCTACTTCAGCGCGCATTTCCTCTATTATTCCAGCCATTCTAGGTGTGATAGGCTCAGATATAGTAAAGTGAACTTCACCTGTTTGTCCAAGATTACGCAAAAAGGCGTTCACCAAAGTTCCAAGAGGTATACCAAGCTGTTTTGCGCGCATCTGGGCGAGTTCTTTAACCTGCTTTTTGGTCTTAAGGCTTAATGTAGTTGTGTCATTTATTGTACTCATATACCTAAGTATACCTTTTGGTATATTATTCGTCAACAACTTTTAAGTAATGAGGCGTTCTAAAGTTAAATTGGGTCTATAAAGGCTAACAGTGCCAAGAACCATGGCGGAGAAGAAGGGATTCGAACCCCTGATACCCTTACGAGTATACTGTTTTTCGAGAACAGTGCCTTCAACCACTCGGCCACTTCTCCAATTCGTCTGGTAATATAGAGAATATGATAACAGTATTTCAAGCAATTATCATTGGTGCTATTCAAGGAATAACTGAGTTGTTTCCTATATCAAGTCTTGGTCATAGCGTCATAATACCTCAACTCTTTAACTGGAATTTAAATCAGAATCAACCCTATTTCTTGACCTTTTTAGTTGCTACTCATCTCGCCACAGCAACCGTGTTATTTTTCTTCTTTTACAAGGAATGGATAAAAGTTATTAAAGGTCTAGGAAGATCCCTTAAAGCTAGAGTTATAGACCAAGAAGATACCTATGCCAAGATGGGTTGGCTACTAGTAATTGCAACCATACCGGCCGGTATTATAGGTCTATTATTTAAGGATTCTATCAGTAAACTTTTCGCTTCAGCTAAAATAGCCGCCTCATTTCTAATTGTTAATGGAATCATACTATTTTTAGCGGAGAGATTACGTAAGACACATAATAAGGCTAAAACAACAGACGCTCAAAGTGATAACCAGATTTCAAAATTAAGTTGGTGGCAATCAATAGGTATTGGGCTAAGTCAATCTTTGGCATTAATACCTGGCATATCTAGATCGGGGTCATCTATGTCTGGTAGTTTATTGTCTGGCCTTGATAACGAAAGTGCGGCAAGATTTAGCTTCTTACTTGCTACACCTATAATCGGCGCGGCAGCACTTTTGCAACTACCAAGTATTTTTTCAGCTAATGAAAAGCCAATAAGATTAGCCATATTACTAGGATCATTAGCTGCAGCGGTATCAGCTTATATTTCGGTAAAATTTTTAATACGCTACTTTAAAACTAAAACCTTAACACCATTTTCTGTCTATTGCTTCTTAGGAGGAATACTATATCTATTTATTCTCTTTAAGTTTCGTTAGACAAACCAGGTGATTTCTTAGCACTTGTAAACCAAGCTAAAATTGCTAGTCCTATAGCAACAATAAAGCAGGCTAGAGCGTGTTTTAAATGCTTATGCGAGGAATTGGCCAGGTAGCCAGGAAAATGATGCGGTAGGGAACCTGCTGGCGTTATAAGGTAATATACACCTAAGGCAACAAAGACTAAGAAGAATACTACGCACAAAATTGATATTATTTTACTCATTAAAACTCCTTTTTTTAATATTTTACGATAAACGCTTAGCAATTAGACTCATGACCAACGTTGCCGTGACCCATTGTCCAGCGATAGAAATAACCTTATAAGAACGTGTTATCGGTTGCTCGGTAACAATTCTAGCTGAGATTAATAGATAGCCGATAAAAGGCAAATAACACAACCAGCCAAAAGTTGAGTTTGGAATATAACTACCTCTTAAAGGTTTAAACCATTTTTTGCGATTGCGATTACTACTCACAATAAATAATTATATTTAAATGCTATTTAATAGCAATTGATACTGTTTCTTAGGCATATGATTTATCGACAAGGATTTATAATTATAATCCTTAGGTAAAAAGAATCTATATTTTGAGAGTTCAGGATAAATACTCTGAGCAAGCTTCATAGCCATACGCGACTCTCTTATCTCACCAACGCACTCCAAAGGCTTATCACCACTTATGCCCAATAAATTCATGTAAATCATTTCTAGGTTAGGTTCAAGAAGTAAATTCTTGCCAAATAATCCTTCTAATTTAGATCTATCAACAAATGGTGTAAGTGCTAAAAACACAAAGGCACACTTTGGACATTCACAACACCAATACATCGTGTCTCTAGAATGAGTAAAAGCATTGTTGCAAGAGCTAAAAACCTTTGAATACTTATCAAAATACTTAGTTCCGAATAACTGCGAAATATGTAGCTCACTAAGGGGTCGTAAAAATGAATAATAGCGTATGCTATCACCAAAATCATTCTTCAAGTATTTTTGAAAAGCCAATTCAAATTCTGAACTTTTAGAATACTGATGATTAATATCTACGCCTTTATAACTCAAGTTTGGTTCATCTGCCGAGTATTCATTAGACACAACTATGTCACCTCTTCCGCTTAAAATAGCAACAATGGCTCCAACAAAAGCAATTATTGCTGAAATCGGTATATGCCCGTTATATGCACCTTGGTCATTATGTTTAAGTAAACTACTATCCCATTGTCTTAAAACAAAGTAATGCTTCATCCCAAGGACAGCAACTAATGGTTCCAATTGATCAATATGGCCTAAACTCCAGGTAGCAACATCTTCTTTGGAGTCTTTTAATATTTCTGTGGTAACAATAGAATCTTTACCTCCGCCAATACCAATTAGTAAACCCGTATTATCTAAATTTGAAACTTTCGTTAATTTAACTGGATCAACTGGAAAATTAATTTCCGTTTTGGGATCTAAGTTATTTTTATAAAAAAACTCTCCTAAACCCTTTTGATAGACAGTCTGGAAAAAACTTGCTTCAGATGACGACAAGCTACCCTTATCAATAACAATTTTTGGCGCCAAATAGCATTTATAGTACGAAACCCCTGCCATGATAAACAGAGAAAATACGGCTTTTTCAAAAGCGGACTGATCATACTCAACAAAATCAAAATCAAAACGGTAGCTTTCTACAAAATCCACCAAACCGTCGTAGCTATAGTACAAATTCAAAGATTTAGTTATAGGATTAAAGGCATAGTCCTTGAATATGAAGTTAGTAAAATTCTTCATAAGCTACTTACAATTTCCTTAAACTTATCTCCCCGAATTTCAAAATTTTTAAACATATCAAAACTGGCAAAACCAGGAGACAAAACAACGTTATCGCCAGGTTGAGAGACAATACGAGCTTGATTTACTACATCGTTTAGATCTTTGGAATCGATTATCTTGTAGTTTTTGTAGCCTTTTGATGTCAGAACCTGAGACACCCTATTAGCACTTGCTCCAATTAAAATTAACTCCTTAATGCCACCCTGTTCTTCTTCTTTAATAATGGTATCTGTTAAGTCACTTAGATCTAAATTTCTATCAAATCCTCCAACTATCAATATTTTGGGACCAGTAATAGACTTAATCGCCGCAATTGCTGCTTCTGGCGCAGATGCATATGAATCATTGTAATAAGCAACACCTTCAAATTTTCTGACGAGTTCTAGCCTATGTTTGAGGCCTTTGAAGTTAAGAATTGCCCTGGAAATAGGTACAATTTCGTTAGATATTTGCCAAACACAAGTAATAGCTGCACAGGTATTATCGAGGTTATGTTTACCGAGTAGTGCAACGTCTTTGACACGACATACAATCTGATCACCAATTTTGATATTTTCGTCTTCAATATAAGCCCCTGGAGTTTTAAGATATGGAACTTTTATAGCGGGGCTCAAATGAGCAAGTTTCGTAGATGCCTCATTTTCAGAATTAAATATCACGTGATTTTTCTTAGTTTGGTGAATTACAATATTTGCTTTCGAAGCAATATATTTTTCTAGGGACTTATGCCAATCTAGATGATCTTGAGAGATCATCAAACAAACAGCTATCATCGGAGAATATCGACAATCACTTAGCTGGAAACTAGACATTTCAAGCACCACCCAAGTTTCAGCATCCATTGGTTCTTTCAAAAGTTCTATAGGTGGTACACCAATATTCCCACCAAGATATACATCCTTCCCAATTTCTTTGAGCATTTCATAGATTAATGTAGAGGTCGTGCCCTTACCTTTGGTACCGGTCACCCCTATAATATTCTTTGTCTTAGCTCTTTTGAAGAACTCATTTGTTGAAGACGTGATAATTTCTGGGTTTAAACCTGGATTTGCAGCGAATATTAAGTCTGGATTCATGCCAGCGGTTCTAAATATTAAATCAAACTTATCTAAATTTTTTAAATAATCCTCTCCCTGGTGAACTTCAAAATCTTTTTCGACCTTAATACTTGTGTCTTGATCACAGATACATACCTGGTTGCCTTCTTTTTTGAAAAACTTAGCTGTAGCAATACCCTCACGAGCATACCCAACAATGGCAATTTTCATTTTATTATTATAACAACTTATACGC
>DATKHH010000033.1:0-17750 GCA_035510315.1 Candidatus Saccharimonadia bacterium | reverse complement strand
CTTATAATCAAAACAATAGAAATGTTATCTACCAACCTAGATATTAGACAAAAATGGCAGAATCAATTTAAATTTATGATGATTGATGAGTATCAAGATACGAATGTTGCCCAATATAAACTCATAAGGTTACTAGTAAGTGAGCCAAGTAACATTGCAGTAGTTGGTGATGATTGGCAGAGTATCTACTCTTGGCGAGGAGCTGATTATCGAAATATTTTAAACTTTGAAAACGATTTTAAAGACACCACAATAATAAAACTTGAACAAAACTATCGTAGTACTGAAGCGATTTTAGATGCTGCTCACGCAGTTATTGAAAAAAATAAACAACGTTCTAAAAAGAAGCTATGGACAGCTCTTGGTAGTGGTAAACCAGTTAATATCCTTCAACTGGCTAATGAAAGAGCTGAAGCTGAAGCTTTGGTTAGTCGAATTAAAAATGCTGTAGATGCCAAAATTTGGCAATATAAAGACTTCGCAGTTCTTTATAGAACTAATGCTCAAAGTAGAACCATTGAGGAAGTATTTATTAGATATAACGTTCCATATCGGATATATGGTGGACTTAGATTCTATGATAGAAAAGAAATTAAAGACGTCCTGTCTTATATGAGACTTATATATCAGCCACTTGACCGAATAAGTTTTGAGAGAATTGTTAATGTTCCAACGCGTGGTATTGGGTCTAAGTCTCTTAACGATTTCTTTGCGTGGGCTGAGACGAATAAATATAACTTAGAACAAGCCCTAATCAATGTAGCAAACCATCCTTCAATTAATTTAAAAGCTAAAAATGCCTTTATAGAGTTAAATGATGTACTTTTAAGTTGCCGGGAAATGGATAGTTTAGTAACTTTGCCTAGTCTTTTGGATAGTTTACTTAGAAAGATTGATTACTTTAATTATCTAAATGATGGTACGATTCAGGGAGAATCTAGGCAAGAAAACGTCAAAGAACTACTTAGTGTAACTCAGGATTATCAAGACTTAGGACTGGAAGGGTTTCTAGAAGAGATTTCACTAATTAGTGATTTAGATAACAGGGATGAATCAAGTGATGCAGTAACACTTATGACGCTACATTCAGCTAAAGGACTGGAATTTCCAATAGTTTTTATGGTTGGTATGGAAGAAACACTATTTCCTCACAGTAGATCTCTATATGATCAAGACGATATGGAAGAAGAAAGACGTCTTTGTTACGTTGGTATGACAAGGGCAAAAAGGGAGCTATATCTTACTTACGTTGTAAATAGATTACTGTATGGAGGAGTCCAGCATAACCCGCCTTCAAGATTTTTAAGTGATATTGATGGCGAAATGCAATCAACGTGCCTGTATAATCGAAATCTCTTTGATAACTCACATGATCAACTTGATCATCAGAGTAGTGAAAATAATGAAGCTAGATATATACCCGATCTAGCTGAAGGAGATGTCATTTATCATAAGATTTTTGGTGAAGGCAGAGTTGTTGAATTAGAGGGCGATAATCTAGTTATTTATTTCAAAGACAAAGGCTCAAAAAAGATTAATATAAATTTTGCGCCAATAGAGAAGATTGAATGAACAAATTAAGCCAACTGATTGGCAATGCACTATTTTGGGTGCTATGGCCACTTATCTATGTATATTTGCATGGTAGTAGTCGCGTTAGAGTAGTTGTTTTTAGTGGCAGTAGAGTACTGTTACTTAAGAACTGGATAAGCAATGGAAGATTCTCTTTGTCTGGTGGTGGTATGGCTAGGGGTGAGGATGCCAAGAGTGCGGTTGTAAGAGAAATACGAGAGGAACTTGGTATTAACGTAGATCTAAGTAAACTTAGCCTTATAAAGCCTAAGTTTTTACTCCGTGAACTTGGTTTTAAATATTTTTGTTATTTATATGAGCTAGAGATTAGTGTTGATACAAAAATGTCCAGACAAAAACTGGAAATAGCAGAGATTAAATGGTTTTCTATCGATGAATTATCTAAGAAAAATAATCTAACTAAAGCCGCTAAGTATGGATTGGCTATTTGGTCTAAATCCAGGCATTTGTTAGACTGAAAACTAACCTTAATTTATTTATGAGACAAAAGATTAGAAAGACAATTACCAAAGTTAAGGGAATAAATAAGCGTCATTTAAAACATCCGTTAATTATTCCGCTAATAACTGTCATAGTTTTCTTTTTTTTGGCTATGATTATCTTTATTAACCAGAGTGGAACTAGTGTTATAAATACTGATTCAAGAGTGGTTGAGCTCTATGATGATGGCAGGCAACAAACCATTCCAACCACTGCACCCACAGTGGGTGATTTACTAAAAAGACTTAGCATACAAATTAATAGCGGTGATATAGTATCTCCAAATCAATCTACTCCAATTTTAAGTAATGGTTTTAAGATAAATATTTATCGCGTTCACCCAGTAACTATTAAAGAAAATGGTCAAAATAAAGTATTTTTAACTGCCAATATTAATCCGGTAGTTATAGCTGAACAAGCAGGATATCAGATATATTCACAGGATTACGTAAATAATATCAGTAGTACTGTGGAGCTCAGTCAAAACATCATAGGACAGGTTATCTCTATAATTCCCGCCACACCAGTTAATTTAAATCTTTATGGAACCAATGTAGTAGTTCGTACCCACGTAACTACAGTTGGGCAATTATTAAGCCAAAATCACATACAGACCAGTAATGGAAATAATGTGTTACCAGCACTTACAACTCCAATTTCGACTAATATGCAGATTTTAGTTGTACCAGTTGGTCAAAAACTTATTTCAATAAAACAAAACATACCTTTTGCCACTCAGTACGTAAATGATCCAAATATTCCCTATGACACAACAAGCGTTACTCAAGAAGGTGTTGATGGATTGGAGCTTATCGTTGAATCTGTAGTCACTAAAAATGGGGTAAGTGTCAATCAACAGCTACAAACAGTTGTTATTAATCAACCTATTAATAAAATTATTAGTAGAGGAACGGGAGTTTCATCTATAAATGGCGGTAATAATATTACATGGCTTAGAAGTTCGGATATTGGTAGTTCGGATTATCAATATGTTAACTATATTATGACTAGAGAATCTCACTGGAACCCAGACGATATAAATAGTCGAGGCTGTATTGGACTTGGACAATTCTGTAATCCGGCCAATCTGACTGTTCCATGTCCAAATTGGCAAGTTGATGCAGTCTGTCAACTTAATGCCTTTAACAACTATGCAAATAGAGTATATGGTACTTGGGCCAATGCAGCTACACATGAAGAGAATTATGGTTGGTGGTAGTCCATGGACTTTGTAGCTCAAAAATCTCTTGGTCAACATTGGCTAAATGACCAAAAGACCTTAAGTTTAATTATTAACTATGCAGAGCTAAACAAGAGTGACAACGTTTTAGAGATTGGTCCAGGGCAGGGTGCGTTAACTAATCTACTTGCTCCAAAGGTAAAAAAACTAGTTACAGTTGAAATTGACTCAAAGTTAGTAAGTATACTTAAGGAAAAATATAAAGATACAAATGTAGAAATAGTTCACCAAAATATTCTTGAGTTTGATTTAAACAAATTGCCACTAGATTTTAAAGTTGTTGCAAACATTCCATATTATCTAACTAGTTATCTCATTAGAGTTTTATCTGAGGCAAAAAATAGACCGAAGAAAATAGTCTTACTCATTCAAAAGGAAGTAGCCGCACGACTGGCGGCTGAACCCGGCGCAATGTCAGTTTTATCCGTAACTTGCCAGTTTTATTGGCAAATAGATAAAAAAGAGATCGTTCCAGCAGAATTATTTACACCAAAACCAAAAGTTGATTCACAAATAGTAGTTTTAAATCAAAAACAGGCATTACTTTTAAAAGAACAATACCATAATGATTTCTTTAGATTAGTCAAGATGGGATTCTCTTCTCGAAGAAAGACACTAGAGAATTCACTCTCAGGCGGACTTAGAATTTCCAAACAGCAGGCAAACGAGCTAATCAAAAAATCAGATATCAATCCAAATAGTCGTCCACAGATGCTTAGCCTAGACGAATGGTTTAGATTATACAGATCCTTTTATCCCTATTAGCCCCTTCCCTAATATATACTTAACTTGTTAAGTATATAGACTTGATCTAAAATAGACTTGTGCCAGAAGAAAAAAACTTTCAAAATATAGATACTATATTACAACATATTAGTTCCCTTCTTGCAAAAGAATCTGATCAGTTGCTTCTTGAGCAGTTTGGTATAGGTTATGCTCAGTACAGGGTACTTATTTTATTAAAGTTAGATAAACCAATGATCCAAATGAAACTAGCTCAGGATCTACTACAAAGCGAGCCTAGTGTCAGTAGACAAATGAAATTACTGGAAAGTAAGTTGTTAATTACCAGATACTTAGATCCAATAAACAAGAAAGTTAGGTGTGTCTGTTTGACTCAGTTAGGTTTTAGACTTATTTCCTCTGCTAAGATCTTAATCGTAAGAAGAAATCTAAAATTGCTTGAAGACATCAATAAAAGATCTAAGATACAATTAGTCACTAGCCTAAATACCCTATCTGATTTGGTACTAAAAAATAATCTATAATCTAAAGTATAGACAAGCATTAGTATTTTATTGTATAATATTGCTACGGGGCTGAATTTTTGCTTGACGTTGGACATTATCAATCAAATTAGCGAGTCGCTTGCTGAGCGTTATACGGCAAAACCCAATAAATGCAAAAACATTTATTAGTGATCGCCTAGGTATTAACGTACGTCAAAATGCGTTTGCCTTTGCGTAAACTTTGTAGATATTAATCTACAACACAGATTTAGACGACATCAGATGATTTAAATTTGTGTCACTTATCTGATTGCTCAGTGTTTATTGTCTTGTAAACATTGTTAAGACTTTAAGACTAAGATGCCTAGTGTTTTGATTATTTGTTTTCTAGGTATTGAAAATTTCAAATAATCTACACTCGTAGAAAATTGATTAGATAATCCTTCGGACGTGGGTGCGATACCCACCAGCTCCACCATAAGCATTATGACCTCTGTAAAACGGGGTCTTTTTCTTGTAAGAAAGCTTGTTTACTCGTATGCTACAATTAACATGCTTACAGTAAAAATAAACCATGAATAATATTGCATCAGCAACGGCAACAAAAAATATAACGTTGACAATTGCTGGCCCTCTAATAATAATAGCTGTACTTATCTTTGTGATTTGGATGCTAGTAGATGCTATCCGTAAGCCAATTAAAAATAAAGCAATTTGGATTATCGTAATACTACTATTTAACTTGTGGGGAGCATTACTTTATTTACTAATTGGAAAAAAGAATCTAAAAGATACAAACCCAAGTAGTCCTATACAGCCAAGCATGAATCAAACAGGTCAAAATATTGGCGTAACAAATAGTTCAGTTACTACACAACCAATTTTTAATAATGAAGTTCCTGCACAAGTAACTAAACCAGAATCACCCCAACCATCTGAGAATCAGATACCCCCAACTTCTCCAAACCAAGAAACTACTAATGGCACAACTTCGCCTGTAGTAGGTTAGGTGATGCCTAACCCTCAAGTCACATAACCTCTCTTACCCCTATCCCAGTACGAATCAATAATGTCCCCCCATCTAAGGAGTTCTTGGTAGATTAAGTGCCAATTTTTCAAGGCATGCTACACCATAAGCATTATTGCCTCTGTTAATTCAGAGGTTTTTGTTATTTATAGTATGCGGGTAAATTGACAAAGAAAGACATATAGTGTAATATATGCTCATGAGAATTATTGAAACTCAAAGTTCAAAAGAATACATATCTTTATTTCCTCCAAATGTCAGAGGTATTGAATTTGAAGGCGAAGCTGATGCATTGCACTTCGCTATGCAGTTAAATGCCTATGCACGTCAATACGATGAGCCTATGTTTGCTTCTATTGACGTAACTAAGCAAGCTGGAACCGCTTTAGCACTTCAGCAAAGAATATTACAGGAACTTACTTTTCTTGCCGTTAGCCATGATGGTGAAATAGGTTCCTTTGGTATTCCAATTGAGAGGGCAATAGCTAGTACTATGTTGAGGGATGCAGTAGAAGTTTCTGAAGCAGAAATTGAAAGAGCAGCTAAAATACCCGAACCAGTAATTCCACTTCCTTTGCTACCTGTATATTTACTTGAAGACATTCCGTCGAAGGACAGATTGGATAACCTTTATATTAAAAGACCTAAAGAACATATTGCTCTAAATATAACTGATGAAACGGGAACAAAGAGAAAAACAGGCTATATTTTGCCTCAACAGGCCAAAAAAAATCGCTCTAAAACACGTCGTTCTGAGTTTAGTCCATTTAATTTATTAGAAAATTAAGGTTATGCCAGAAGGTATATCCAAAGAACTAGCTCACTTAGAAATAGCAGAAAATTGGATTAATCTAATTACTGAATATCTAACAACAATCAGAGGGTATGACATAAAGGCTGCAACAGGTGGAGCTAGATGGGCAGCCGTGTGGAAAGCAGACTTCAATCAAGCGGTAGCTGAACTTACTCCCCCTTTGTCACTTGATGAATTAGCTAAAGTGTTTGAAACTACAAGAGTAGGTTCTTCTGAAAAATGTAGTAGTTTATTACGCTATCCTCTAGGAATACCTAGCCTTAGAACTACAGGAGCTGCAATGGAGAGTTTTTGCCTTAGTTTTGGTGACGAAGAGAGCTCTTAGTCAGAGGATTATTAGGTTTAACAAATCCTGAAGCTTCACAGAATTAGTCAGTGCCCAACTCTTAAGTTACAAAATCATAAAAAAACGATTAAGTAATTTGTTACAATATCAGTAATATGAGCATAGGCGAAAAAGTAAAAGATAGAAGTGAGTTTAGTCCCTCTAAGCAGAAAATAAAACAACTTGTAACTGACTTGGCTACAAAGGTAGAAGGTAGTAATTCAAAAGATGTTGTTGCCTGGGGTGAAATAGAAATATGGCCAGATAGAATTTTAAGAGCAGAGATAATAGACTCAGAAACTGCAGATAAGCCTGCGGAAGGAATAGAAGATTTATATTTTGGGCTGGAAATATTAGATGAACATCACAACTCGTTGGAAGAAATCGGTGTGGATATGGGTACTAATGAAGCAGAGTACGTGTTTGATGAAACTGAACCATATTCTGAAACTCCTGGAGGTGCTCCTGACTATGCCATTGATAGTTTCATAGACAGGTGGAATCTTCATGAACCAATTCTTAGTCTTCTGGTGTCTGAACCAGAAGCCACATAACCTCTCTTATCTCTATTCCACTATGAACCAATAATTCCTCTCCATCTAAGAAGTTCATCATAGATTGAGTGCCAATTTTTCAGGCAATGCTCCACCATAAGCACTTTGACCTCTGAGAAATTGGAGGTTTTTGTTATTAGTGCCATTGATTAATCTTACTAAAAGTGCTATGGTATACAACTATGTCACGGACAAAAGAAAGTACATTAGTTCCACTATCTGAGTTAGCTGATTACTCTGATGTCAGTTTAGAATGGAGAGTAAACTTTCCTGAATTTGCACCAACTTCTCAAATTGGAGTTAACCTGGATAGGATAAAGTTTTTATCTAATCTAGCTGGTCTGAGGCATCTGAGAGTTGATTCTGAGAGCGGAGAAACAAGCAGCCATCAACCTCAAATCAGTGGTATTGATGCTCAAGGGAATGCTACAGCAAGTATGAGAGTAGCCAAGACTGAAGTGTCATTGTCGGAAGCCGACGTTACAGCACAAAAATCAGGTAGAAAAAATACAGTATCTGAGTATATATGGGGTGATGGGCATATTACCGTTAATACTTCCGAATTTAATCAAAGAGTTCTTGATGCCTCACACCGAAAAAATGGTCCTACGTTACGGCAGCCACAAGAATGGGCTGGACTGTTGGATAGGTCTTTAAGTAGAGGGATTACTCAAAGTGCAAGAAAGCAATTGCTAGGAAATGTTACTGGTTTTAGTACCATTACTAATTATATAGCTTGTGGAACTGTAGTTATTAATATGCCACTAATTATTAGTAACCCTGCACTAGGCATAGCAGAGGCTTGTATTGATATATCACTTATTCATACTATTACAGCTACTTTAGCATGGGCTGAAGGCCATAGCCTCAGAGAGAGACGCTGGTCTCTTATACCTGGTTATCAGGTAGATAGATTATTCATGGTTAACGCGTTGGCTAGAACCACAAAATTAGCCAGGGTCATAAAATAAGAACGTATGATGGAACAACTCTCAAATCCCAAAATAGAAGTAATTCAAAATGCTGATACGGCGATTAATATTCTTCGAAATGTAGCACAGTGGATGCAAGATACTGGGCTTAGTCACGATGAAGCCTGGAATCCAGATAATATGAATTTAGAATACCTAGGGCAATATGCTAAACCTGATGAGTTTTTTGTAGCAACAGTAGAAGGTAAACCAGCAGCTGCAGCAATTATTCAATCTGAACAAATTGCACAAGACTGGGCTAGTGTAGATGGAGAGACATTCCCTCCAGCAATCTATGTTCACTGGCTAGCAGTAGAGCGTGAATTTGCAGGGCAACGGTTACCTAAAGTCTTATTAGACTATGCTTATGGCGTTGCTAAAGAAAAACAATTACCAGTAATACGCTTGGATACTGATGCAAGTAAATCAAAACTACGTGAGATTTATGAGTCACAAGGCTATGAAATAGTAAAGATTATTCAAGAAGATAACAGGCAAACAGTTCTATTCGAAAAGAAAGTGATATGACCTCTGTAAAACGGGGCCTTTTTCTTGTAAAAACCTACTCTTACCCGTATGCTAGAACTAATAAGTAATTTGGTGGGAGTGGAGGAATCTTATGGCAACCGAATTAGAAGTAATAACTAAACCTGAAGACTTAACTGAGAAGGTACTAGAGATTCCTACTACCGAACATCCACAAACTCTTTTAGCTGAATTGGGTGGTGGTGTTCTAAGATTTACTGAAGCTGTTTTCCCAAATGTTGACGTAGATAAGATACTAGTGCAGTCAAATATAAGAGAACCAGAGGGTCGTGGACCTCACTTTGATGTTTATTCAGGATTTATAGATAAGAGTTTTCCTTGGTTAGGTATATTTAACTTATCCGGACTTGCAACACTAACTGTAATGGATTTGCCAGATGATTTAGCAGCCAGTTATTTTGCTAGGTGGCCTAAGCCTACAGATGAAGCTTTTGATGCTAGAAGGCTATTTTCTGTATTAGCCCTAGAAGCACCTGGAGCTGAACCAACTACTGGTAAAGTAAAAGAAGGAACAGGCTTTGTATTACCACAAAAGCCAAAAGGACCACATATTGTTCATGACATTGTCCCAGAAGACTCGAAGAATGCAGGAAGATTTGTAAAGTTTATTGTCCCCAATCGTAGCAATGAAACAAGAAAACGTATGAAGGAAGGCGGTTATGAGCCTTTAGACGAATTACTAACTAGAGGTATTGGGAGCACAGCGGTTAAGGATAGTGGTACTACAGTAATAACTTCTAGCCCTGGGGCACCTGAAGCTAGACAACCTAGGAGACGTTTATCGGTTTCACCTAGTATTCTTGATGCATTTCGACCCAGATATTCTTCTTCACCTACTGGTCGACGTTGTAATTTAGATTAATTAAATTGTATTTTTAAACAATGACCAAGCCTAATTTTCCACCTCTAATGGTATTCCACGACTTTGAAGCTAATCCTTCTGGCACTAAATTGGCAGAATGGCCGCTACACATAACTATAGTACCGTTTTTTGATTTAGCATCGGCAACCGAGCAACAAGTCGTAGACGTAATTATGGCAAATAGCAGATTTGTTACTAAGTCATTTGAAGTTACTACTGGTGACACTGCAATGTATGGCCCTAATGGGGATATTCCTGTAACTAGAATCAATAACACCGAGACTCTTCAAGTCTTACACCTAGGGTTAATGAATGCTCTTGGAGGCATTGGATGTGTATTTCTTGACCTAACCTATGCAAAAGACAACTACTCACCACATATTAGTCATAAACTTGGAGTAGATATACCGTCGTCACCAATATTAGTTAATTCACTGAGTCTTGTCAGAGAAGATAAAAGAATAATAAGATTAATGGAGTTATAATTAAAATATGTCAAAAGACACTGAGAGTTGTGTAATACCTGTTGATGAACCTGGTGAATTAGTTTCCTCTATTGATTTAACTATTAGTCCTGAGGCTTGGGAAACGTATCAGAGAAATATCAGAAGAATTGAAGAATCAAGACACTTAGGAGATATTGCTTCAAGGCAAGTTGGGCTTATTAGATAGGAAGTGCCTAACTCTCAAGCCACATAACCTCTCTTATCTCTATTCCACTCATATCCATAATCTGCCTCCACCTAATCAGTTCTTCATAGATTAAGTGCCAATTTTTTAAGACATGCTCCACCAAGCATAAACGTTATGACCTCTGTAAAATGGGGTCTTTTTAAGTTATTTGTTATGATAAATCTATGGCAAAAGACATGACGGCTCACCATCTAGCAGTTCAGGCTAGAGAGATTGCTAATATGAAATCAAAAGAATGCAACTCTACTTCCGAAATAGCAGGAATAAATCTCACAGTCACTCCTAACGTTTATTCTGGAGGCATTGATAGTAAATTAATGTGTCAGGTTATTAAAATTCTTCCAAGTGACAGTGTATTAGACCTTTGTACAGGAACGGGCATCATAGCTTTAAAAGCAGCTACACTTGGTGCAAATAGAGTAATTGGTACTGATTTAAATCCATCTGCCATTAAAGCAGCCAATCTCAATAAGAAAAAGCTTGGTCTTAAAAACATTGAGTTTAAAGAAGGTGATTTATTTGAACCAGTAAAAGGACAAAAGTTTGATGTTATAACAATCAACCCGCCCTACACTAGTAAAAAACCAGCAGATAAAACCGAGATATGTTTTTGGGATGAAGATAATCAGACAACTAAGAGATTCTTTAGGGAATTTAAAAGTCATATTAAACCTGGAGGACGTGTTTACTTTGCCTGGGCTGATTTTGCTACTGAACCTAATTTACCAATAGAACTAGCTAAACTAGCAGGTCTGCAAGTCAAACTATTGATGCAAGAGAAAAATACATCGGGACTATCTATGTTTATGTCTTATCAATTAATTGGTGTGTGACCTTTATATAACATCTCTTACTTTGCTTACGCTTGCGTAGTATTAGTAAATTAAACATACTACCAGTAATGACAGAGTTAATTAGACCTCAACCATATATAGGTATTAGTGGTATAGCTAGATATGAGCAACACGAAGACATAGTAGATTTGGCTATAAGAGAAAGGCTAGATTTACTGGGATATTTTATTATGATAGGTGTCCAAGCTACTGGGAAGACTCAAGTATTAGATGTTCCTAATAAGCGTGGACAAATGTGGCATCCTGTTGGTGACACTATTGCAGAGGCAGCAGGAAATGAAGATTCGGGGTTAACTAAACCTTATATACATGCCTTTTTTGACGGTGAAACTGAGTTAGCACAAGGCGTTATTAACGTTATGCGTAGAACAAGACATTATGTAAGAGGTTTTCAGTTCAACGGGCTTGCCTGGGTGGACCATGATTATCGACCCTTTTTGCATGGTTTTAAAGAAGATTATCCAGATCAATCAATTATTCTGCAGGCAGGGAGTTTAACTCTCGATAATCATTCATCTAGCGAGGTAGCAGCTAGTCTAGAGACTATGCCAGTTGACTATATGCTTGTTGACCCATCTGGGGGCTATGGCAGAGAAATGGATGTGACCCGAGTTAGAAGTTACGTTGATGAAGTTTATCAACGTCAGATTCCTATTAGCGTAGGTGTATCTGGAGGTCTAGAAGCTCAAAACGTTGAAGAATTAATAGGTCCATTGATGGGAGAATATCCTGGACTAAGTTGTGACGCTGAAGGCAGGCTTAGAAAAGGACCTGAAGGACTTACAGTATTAGACATGGAAGCGGTAGAAGCATATATTATAGCCTGTAAAGAAACTATTCTAAGACACAGTGCCTAACACTCAAGTCACATAACCTCTCTTATCTCTGTTCCACTCATATCCAATAATACCCCTCCATCTAATCAGTTCTTGGTAGATTGAGTGCCAATTTTTCTACTAAGAGTAAGGGGTATAATATAAATATGAGCACGGATGAATTCGAAAAATTATTGAGTTACATACAAAAGCGTTTTGACCAAATTGTTAAAACATTAGAGTCTAAAGCTAGTTCTGAAGATATGCAAAGAGCCATAGCACTACCTGAGTCAATGTCTCAAAGGCGTAAATTAACTTATTAAGACAAACATACATAGCTTTTTGATATAATAAGCCTATGGATGACGATAATATTCAAGACTTAAAGCAGTTTATTGCTGCTACGGTTACTCAACAAACCTCAGATTTGCAGAGTGATATTTCTGGTTTACATAATAATATTGCCACCATTCATTCAGATCTTAAAAATTTAGATGTTAAATTAAGCTTAAAAATAGACAATCTTTCTAAATCGGTAGCAGATGCACTTGATACTACTAACGAGGTTACAGATAGTAAACTTAAAGACCATGAGAAACGTATAGTTCGCCTAGAACATAAAGCTGCTTAGTTTACGTACAGCTTCTCTTACCTCTATTCCATTCAATACCAATAATCTCTCTCCATCTAATCAGTTCTTGGTAGATTGAGTGCCAATTTTTTAAGATATGCTCCACCAAGCATAAGCATTATGACCTCAGTAAATTGGGGTCTTTTTATGTTGCTAATACTTGCAAAATAGTATTTGAACTGTCAGTATTTCTACGAGATGAAAAAAAGAGTTGAAGCAGATTGGACACCCGATAACTTAACTTTGTTTATTATGCGACCTCGAGACAAAAGACTGGCTTCTGTGGCTCTAATGGAATCGTCAAGAAAAGGTAATTTAAAAGCCCAGGACTTATTACATCGTAGATTCCAGCTAATAGATGAACACACAACTGATTGGAGTGATGTTGAAGTATATTTCAGAGACTATGAAGCTCCAATTGTAGTAGGTGCTCTGACCTTACATGCACAAGAAAATTCTGACAAAAGATTATTGCAAATGAGAACAGAACGACTTATTGGCTCTTTAGTGGCCATTGCTATTAGAGATTTTATTCCGTATGAGCTAATGGAGTACTAATTATACCTACCTCAATAGCACTTTGACCTCTGTGAAATCGGAGGTTTTGTTATTTACAGTATGACATTTTTATGTTAATATAACGTTATGACTGCAGAAGATCAATTAGAGTATTTGATAGCTAGAAACGATACTGAAGACGTAAAAAGACTCAGAATATTTTATGCTCCTATATGTGGTGGCCTTGTTGTTCCTAAAGAAGTATTAAGGGTAGTAACAAGGGATAGCATCTTAGGGGGAAAAGTTTGGCAACTAATGACTGGAAAACTTGATCATACAGAAGTGACTGTGCCTACAATTGAACCCAGTTCAATTGAACAAGTAGGTGAAAAATTAGGTGAGTTTATGAAAGCTAACCCTATTGGCGGCATGATTATTGATGGTGATGCGCCTGATGAAATTAGAGAAAAAATTGAGAGTGTGAGTAGTGCTAATGCACTAGAAACTGTTCAGGACTTGGCCGAATTATTAGGTGTAGAAGTCGGAGACATTAAAGAAGATACAAGACCTTGGCCAGGCATGTACCTTTAGTTGGATAGAGTATTAATCAATTGTAGCTGTATTGACCTCTGTATATTGAGGCTCTTTCTATTTATTAGACTTAATGAACTAGACTTCTATGCTCTCCGTCGCCTAACCATTAAATCGTAAATAAGGATTATTATTGCAATTACCAGTATTAGGTGGAACAGGGGACTGGCAATATGGATTACCACTATACCCAGTAACCACAGGATTCCTAAGATAATCGCTATCGTTAAAAGCATATTAACCTCCTCATTATCTAAGTTTAATACTAGCCCTATTTCCGTTTAGCATCAATGTGGTGAGGTTGGAATTTTTGGGACCGACTGGCGAATATACTGAACGTCTAGGTTGCGTGGCTAAGCGTGAGTGTAAATAAGCGTAACCACTAGCGATAAACCTAGTTCTTCGTGCAGAAAGCTCTGCACTTAAAACGACTGCCAAAATACCTGCCTCTATAAGAGTTAGGTCGTCACCAAGTAGTACCCAAGTGTTGAGATGCCCAACCAGGCTCGGCGAAAGCGTCGTAAATAAACCTAGAGTCAATAACGCCACTCCACCAATACCAAGCAGAGTTTTAGTCACATATATTCGTAACCAAGGAATAAAGGCGTAGGACACTAAGATCATAACCAATGCTATACGGACAACCATGTAAGGTCTTCCGAGGTTTATTAGCATCCCTACGTAATAGGAGTGGTTTGATAAACCATATAAGCTAACGCTTAATAGGCCAATACCGTATAATAAAACACAGAATTTCTTCATTTACAAATCCTCCTTCTTTGCAGAACTAGTCTTATTACACTCCAGTTGGTAGAAAATGTATGTGAGCAGGGACACAAATATCTTAAGGATAAATTTTCCATTCGTTGCGCAAAGAGAGGTGAACTTTTTCGAGGCGCTCCACCATAATCACTTTGACCTCTGTAGTAGGAGTTTTTTTAGGTATAAGAATTGATTAATTTAACAGATATAGTATTATAGTCTGCATGCCCAGAAGTGGTGAAAGAACAGAAGTTATCAATTACGGTGTATGGCCCACTAAGAGTAAGGATTTAGTAATACCATTTGATATATGGGACCCTGACTATACGGATAGAAGATTTATGAAATCAGGAACTGAGGGTTTGACTATTTTTAGGTCACCCACAGTAACATTTATTCCGGATGACTTATATGGAGAAATTGGTGAAGGATTAGATTATGTCTATAGTGGCGGAATTATATCTGATGTTGGCTATGAGGCATATGGTGAAGCTTGGGATAGAGTGGTTCAAGAACTTGGGCTAGGAGAAGTGAGAACCGCTAGATTTATGGAGCATCTACTAAGAATAGTATTTAGAAATGATTTAATTTCTTTAGGCCATATTAAAGCAGGGGTAAATAGAGATACCCAAAGTTCTTATAAGATTTATGGTTATGCTTGCTAAGGTAACACGATGACATAGAATAATATCAATGGAGCAAGCACAACCACCTGAAGCTCATTATCCTGGGCCAGGCATTTATGAACACTTTAAAAGTAGCGAAGAACATCCTCGTAACTATATTGTGTTTTGTACCGTAAAACGAAAAGTGTATGAACCTGATAGTATAAACCCAGATGAAGACATAGTTGTATATGCTTCTATGTATGATATGGGAAGTGGTGCAAATAGTCCCGGAATTCATTGGCGGTCAATTAGTGAATTCATGGAAAACGTTGAACTTGAAGATGGTACTAAAGTCCCCCGTTTTCGCTTTCTAGGAACAGGATTATAGTGCCTGACCCACAAGTCACATAAGCTTTCTGAAATGAGATTTTTTTATGTCGTTTATGACTAATGTTGAGCTAAGATCCTATAACCCAGACGCCGATTACGAAAATTTATGTTCTCTACTTCAAGAAGCTGGATTATTTGACACGGATTATGAATCCGAAGAACAACTAAGAAGATGGGTAGAGATACAACCTGATTCAATTATACTTGCAAAAAAAGATGGAAGAATTGTAGGAAATATTTATTTTCAAGATGGTATCATTCCTCATATTTTTCGCTTAGCAGTAGCTAAAGATTTACAAGGACAAGGTATTGGGAGCGAATTATTGAGTGAAGCTGAACAAAGAGCTAAAAACTTAGGACACCAATTTATAGAGTTATTTATTGTCCCAGAGCACCCAGAATTGATTGACTGGTATAAAAATCATGGATATGAGACCAGAGGCACTTATACAGATATGGTTAAACAACTAAGTCACTCCTAGAGTTTGATATTATATACCTATGGATATTGAGAAGATTGTCCGTGAACTTATTGATAGAAGCTACCATATGTCACTGGCAACAGCCAGAGATAATAAACCATGGGTTTGTGAATTACACTTCGCTTACGATGAAGACTTAAACTTCTATTTTCGCTCACTTTCATTTAGAAGACATTGTAAAGAACTAACAGATAATTCTAATGTTGCAGGCAGTATTGTCAAACAACATACTTTAGAAGACCCCGTTATTGGTGTTTTCTTTGAAGGTACAGCAAAATTACTTACTCTAGGTGAAGAACAAAACAAAGCTTTTGAGTGTATAAAGAAACGTCTTAAAACTAGTGATGATGTTTTAGATGAAGCCAAAAATCCTGACGGCCATCAATTTTATAAGATAATGGTTAGTAAGTTTTATATATTTGGAGCCTTTGAAGGCAAAGATAGTCAGAAATACGAATTAGATTGGAAAAATGGCTAATGAAATACCTAATAGTTAATGCCGATGACTTTGGTTATGCTTGCATCTCTCTTTCTTTTAACCAATAATTGATAAAAATGGAATCAAGAATAGAAACAGATGATAGAGAGCACGCTTGGAAGAGTGAGTTATTTAGTTCGTGGTGTAATGGTTCTGAAGGTGAAGCGGATGGTTTTATTCAAGTTGATCCTAACGGAATAGATGTTGGTTTAAAACATGAAGATTGGCCAACACCTCAAATTGCCCAAAGAATATTTCAAGAACAACTTAGTGGTGCAGAACAAGTTTCACTGGCTATTAGAAGTTATGGCTTTAGAGTTTATCGTGATTTGCTAGAAGAAGAAGGCTATGAGAATGTATATCTCCATCCAGCAATTTTTATGAGTGAAACTAATCTACTTGATATACTTGCAGAGGCTATTAAATGCTCTGTAGACGAAGAACATTCTGAACTAGCTACTACGTTAGTTGTAAGTATGATTAATACTGCCCGAGGTGGTAATTTTGCGGATAAGCAAATGAGAAAATATCTAGATGTTGTTATGGCTTCAAATAATTTTGATGCTATTAGAGTGTATGTAGACTTTATGAATGACCACACCGTAAAAGGTCCTGATGATGCAAAAGACTTTTTGAAAAGAATGGCACACGCTGTAAGAGACATTCCACTAAAAAGCCCTGTAGTAAGTGATACAGCAATAGACAGGGTAAAAAAACAAGTATTGCTTGAAGATATAGGTCATGCCTGGATTCGTAAATCTATGCCAACAGCAGAAATTGACTGGTTGGCATAATTCTCTATTAACAAGTAAAAAGAAGAATATATATGGATTTTAAAGTAAGCCGTAGAGAACCCTATCCTACCAGGCCTGAGGGTGAGGCAATTGTGCATGCTATTCCTTCTCTTCCTGAAGGTATGTTTATAGCAACTACTAAACAAGGAATAACTGTTTTAACAAAGATGGCTTTAAAAGAAGTAAGTGTGGGTGATATACAGACAATAGAAGAAGGTGATGTAATTGCTATAGCCGAACTCAAGGAAAGAATATTGCATCCAGCAAAAGGCAAAAATACTTACGCCTTTACTCCTCCTGTATGGGCGTGTATGGAAGCAAAGTCTAAAAGTCGAGTTGAAATTAATTCTTTTAGAGAAGTAGTTGACTATTCCTTGGTTTCTAGGGATAGTGCTTAACACTCAAGTCACGTAATCTCTCTTAATCTCTATTCCACTCTTAACTAGTAGGGTATAATTACATATTAAGGAGATATTTATGAGACCAACACTTTATTTATCAAAACTAATATAT
>DATKHH010000032.1:0-7636 GCA_035510315.1 Candidatus Saccharimonadia bacterium | reverse complement strand
AGTACTTATAGCATATTATCTCTATAAACACAAGCTTAATCGGTTATGTGTTCTTGATTAAAATCTAGCAAGTCTGTCAAGTCGCCATCTAATACCTCATCTACTCTTGTAGTCTCGTATTTTGACCTCAAATCCTTTACCTGTTTATATGGATGTAGAACATAAGACCTAATCTGACTTCCCCACTCCACAGACTGTTTAGGACCTTTCAGCTCGTCAATATTGCTGAGATGTTGTTCTATACGAAGTTGAGCTAACTTAGACCGGATAACAGTCATTGCCAATTGTCGATTCTGCAGCTGAGACCTTTCGTTCTGAATACTCACGACTATACCAGTCGGTATGTGCGTTATACGTACTGCAGAATCAGTTGTATTGACACTTTGTCCACCCTTACCACCACTTCTATATACATCAACCCTAAGATCTTTGTCTTTAATATCAAGTTCACCAGATTGATCAATTTCTGGTAAAATCTCAACTTTAGCAAAGCTAGTCTGTCTTAAATTATCAGAGTTAAATGGACTAAGTCTCACAAGACGATGTACGCCATTCTCATGCCTTAAGAGTCCATAACAAAATGTACCCTGAACCTCAAAAGTAATGCTCTTCATACCAGCAATATCACCAAAAGATTGGTCAATAATATTAACCTTTAGATTGTTTTTCTCAGCGTATCTTACATACATTCTAAATAGCATCTGTGTCCAATCCTGAGCATCGGTACCGCCAGCACCTGCAAAAATACTAATAATCACATTATAGTTATCATAAGGGCCACTAAATCTAAGTTGTTTCTTTAAATCCCCATAATTTCTTTCAGTATCCTCAAGCAAAGGTTCTACTACTTCCCGATAATTATCATCTTTGGAATCCAACCATTGTTCTAGCTCAGTTATATTAGATCTAAGCTTTATCCAAGGTTTAATTCTCGCCTCAATGTCAGAAATATTCTTCATGACACTTTGAGCATTGAGATTATCTTTCCAAAAATCTACCGATTTAGTTTGCAAACTTAAAACCTTTAGATTCTCTTCTTGCTCAAGAACATTCAATCTCTCTATTCCATCGTAAACCATTTTTTTTAGATGATTAACACGCGCTCTTAATTCTTCCATACTAGGCCCAAAGTTTAGAAACTTTTTTATCTACTTTGTTTATAAGTTCAGGGTTAGGTATACCAAGTGCTCCTATCCCCCAAATCTTTTGAGAGAATAACTCACGCGCCACCTTAACAATATCTTCTTGTTTAACCGCTTCAATTCTTTCTGGAAATTTAAAGTATTCATACACTTTTTGATCATAAAAATACTTTGTGCTATACGTACTTACTATGGAACCAACAGTTTGTCCTTCTCTTTGAAATCTACCAAGCGAGTATTGTTTGGCTGCTTTTATATCTTTTTGGGATATCTTTCCATCGAAAACTTTGCCAAATTCCTTAACAACTATATCCATAAGGCCTATTATATTTTCAGGCGAAATTTGAACACCCAACCATAAATTAGTATTACCGTTTAATTGATGGAAGTTAGAGTTTACGTTATAAGCAAGCCCCTTCTCCCTAGCAGTACCTAAAATTTTTGAATAATAGGTTTCGGTCAAAATTATATTTAACAATTGTGCAGCATACGATTCGACTATATTCATTTTCCTTTTCAGAAAGGTATCTAAATAGAAATATAGATTTTTAACAGAATCGTTGGTAATAAAAATTGGGTTTTCTATTCTTTTTGGGTTTTCTTTAGGTAAAACTAATCTACCCGTACCCTGCTGCATTGACATTTTATTCATATGGTCGAGAATCTGATCTCGCCTCTCTTTTGGTAGTTTACCTCCAATCACAAATCGCATATTAGAAGTAAAATGAGTATTTTTGTAATGGTTTCTTACGTCTTTTAACTTTACGTTACTCATAAGCTTCACACGTGCTTGATCTGTCTGAGCACATAACCCAAATGCTTGCCTCATCGCAATACTCAACTGCCTAAAGTGATTATTTGATAAATATACTAATTCCTCTTTGACATTACCAAACTCAGAATTAAACTCTTCTCTTAAGAACAAAGGTTTATCTATGGCTAGCAGGAGTAATTTAGCTATTCTGTGCCATTCGAAATCAGCACATTCAGCCTCATATACAATATCGTAAGTACCGGTTGAGGCATTGCAGTATGCACCGTTTTTTTCAAATTCAGCCTGAAAGAATTTTGATTTAGGAATTAACTGATTTGCTCCAAGTAACATATGTTCCATTAGATGTGGTGCTTCTGTTTTCTTAACCTCAACGAGATACTCACCAGCTCGGAAATTTATTTCAAAGTTCATAACTGATGCATCAGGAATATCTATAAATAACCCCCTGGCACCATTAGATAGTTTTACTTGGTGAACGGTATGAATCATATTACTAAAAGTGTCATTTTCTCTTTTTACCCTTGGCACGTCTCTGTCTTTCTGCCTTGCGTTGTTTTTGAAGACTATTTTTCGAGTGTTTTTTTGTTGTCGCTTTATTAGAAGTTTTATCAAAGTCTGCTTCCTGAAATTCATCACTTTCAATGATTCTACTTGCGTTATCTACTGATTGTCTTGCAGCTCTGGTTAAATCTGACTCAAAGGGCTCATTTAAAATATTTGGATCATTAACTGGTTGGGCAGAGAATATAGCTTTTATTATTTCGGTTCTTAGGGTTAGCTGAAAAGTATCGAACAAAGCCTGAGCTTGTCTCCTATATTCCACTAAAGGATCTCTCTGTCCAACGCTCATCCAATGTATACCTTCTCTTAGGTGATCCATATTTTCTAAGTGCTGCATCCATAAGTTATCTAGGATTTGAAGATATACTTCTCTTTCTACTTTTCTCATTATCTCAGCAGTAAATATTTTTTCCTTTGCTTCATACTCCGCCATAACGGTTTTTAGTAAATTTGAAGCAAATTGTTCTAACGGACTATCAAAAATTTTATCTAGTTGGTTTCTTTCCAAGGGAAAGACACTTGAAACCACAGATTCATAGTCCCCAGATAGAAGATTTGGAGATATTGATATATCACTAGCCTCCTGTTCAATATAGACTTTTATCCTTTTACTGATGTCATCCAATAATAAAATTTCTCTTCTCATCACATAAATTGCTTTTCTATGCCTGTTCATTACATCATCATATTGAACAACATTTTTACGCAAATCAAAGTTATACCCTTCGACTTTTTTCTGAGCTGCTTCTAGAGATTTAGATATAACTCTATTTTCAATTGGTGTTTCATCATCAACACCAAGCTTACTCATTAGTGAAGATATTCTATCTCCCCCGAATATTCTCATTAAATCATCTTCAGTACTTACAAAAAATTGCGTAACACCAGGGTCACCTTGCCTTCCTGATCGACCTCTTAGTTGGTTATCGATCCGTCTAGATTCATGTCGCTCACTACCTAGAACAAAAAGACCGCCAAGATCTATAACACCATCACCTAAAACAATATCTGTACCTCTTCCAGCTATATTAGTAGCTAGAGTAACCGCACCTTTCTCGCCAGCCTTTGAAATAATTGTTGCTTCTTTTTCATTATTTTTAGCATTTAATGTTTGGTGAGGAACACCAGCTTTTGTAAGCAAACTACTTAATAATTCATTCTTCTCTATTGATACACTTCCTATCAATACAGGCTGCCCTTTTTGATGTAGTGCCGCAACTTCTCTTATAATAGCTCTGAACTTTCCTAGTTCAGTCTTATATATCCTGTCTGAACGATCGATTCTGACAATTTGTCTATTGGAGGGAACTTCAACTACATTTAGCTTATATATTTGATGAAACTCTTCACTCTCAGTAGAAGCCGTTCCGGTCATGCCACCAATTTTTTTATATAATCTGAAGTAATTTTGAAAGGAAATTGTCGCAAGAGTCATTGACTCTTCTTTAACCTCCACACCTTCTTTAGCCTCAATGGCTTGATGTAGCCCTTCATTATATCTTCTACCTTTTAATAATCTACCTGTAAATTCGTCAACTATTACAATTTCACCATCACCAGTAACTACATAGTCTTTATCTTTCTTAAAAAGCGCCTGAGCTTTTACGGCTTGTTCAAGATGATAAATGGTTCTGATATTATCCGAACCATAAAGATTATCAATCCCTAGTATCTTTTCGACCTTTTCTACACCTTTATCAGTTAGAATTACCGTTTTCCTTTTTTCATCCACTTCGTAGTGTTCATCTTTTTGTAATTGTCTAGCTACTTTTGCAAACTGATTGTAGGCACTTCCAGTAGTCATAGACGGAGATGAAATAATTAGTGGAGTTCTTGCCTCATCTACTAATATTGAATCAACCTCATCGACAATAGCATAATTAAGGTCACTTTGTCTTAGTTGATCAACTTCACGAACCATATTGTCTCTAAGATAGTCAAAACCAAATTCATTATTAGTGCCATAAGTAATATCTGCTTTATATGCTTCTTGACGAGTTACAGGTTTAAGATGTTTGAATCTTGGGTCAGAGTGCTCAACATTGTTATATTTTGGATCATAAATAAATGAAGAGTCGGCTATTATCACACCAACATTCAAGCCCAAAAAATCATACACTTGGCCCATCCAACCAGCATCTCGTTGAGCCAAATAATCATTTACAGTAACTACATGAACCCCTTTTGCTTCTAGAGCATTCAAGTAAACAGGGAGAGTGGCAACTAAAGTTTTTCCCTCTCCGGTTTTCATTTCGGCTACACTACCCTCATGCAGTACCATTCCACCAATCAATTGAACATCAAAATGCCTTTGCCCTAAGGCCCGAGTCGCTGCCTCTCGAACAATCGCAAAAGCCTCTGGCAATATTTGATCTAGTGATTCTTTTTCTAAGCGCTGCTTGAATTCTTTAGTTTTCTCTCGAATTTTTCCATCAGATAATTTAGAAAACTTTTCAGAAAACTTATTAATCTGAGTCACTTTTTTTGTAAGACGTTTAATTGTCCGTGCCTGAGGATCACCTAAAGCTCTCTTCAATATCCTACTCTTCACTAAATTCTCCTAATAACAAATCTTGGATTAAATCCAAAAACATTTAATACAGTAATTATACCCTGAAACTGGCTTTTATTTTAGAGTTTTATTGCTATTTGATTTCAAATACCTAAGAAATTTGACTGGAATGGATCTGCTTGGCAAATGCAGTTCTTTGTACTTATGCAATTGATTTTTGAGTTTAGCTTCAACTATATCTACAGCTGCAAAAATATTTATTGTTGATTCCTTGGTTGTAAATGTATCTTGTGGTAAATGTACAACTATTTCACAAGTACATTCCTTCTTATTCTGGTGTTTAGACTCTTTTAAGAATACCTCCGCATGCGCACTACCCCTAGCTTTTCTTGGAATATATTTATCTAATTTACCTATCTTTTTAATCACATACCGCTTTATACTTTCGTCGACTGTTGTGTGAACACCACTAATCTTTAGTTTTAACATTATACTTGATCCTTGTTATTCATATATGGTCTTAGCACTAAAGGAACAATAACATGTCCATCTTCAGTTTGATAATTCTCCATAATAGCAGCCAACAAACGTGGAAATGCAAAAGCAGTCGCATCATTTGTATGTAAATATTCAACAGATCCATTCTGGCGTCGCAGGCGTGTTCTAAGAGATCTAGCCTGATAGTCCGTCATATAGTCTGCTGTATGCGTTTCGCGATACTTCTGTTGTCCAGGAAACCAAACCTCAATATCAACACCACGAGCATTTGGTTTACCGATTTCGCCTATACACTTCTGGAGTAGTTGATATGGTAAATCAAGTTGTTTAACCAAATACTCATCTACAGCAATAGCTAACTTATGTTCATCTAAACCAGTTTCAGGAGTACTAAAGATTTCCATTTCCAGCTTATCGAATTGATGCATACGTATTGTGCCTTCAGTGTCTTTACCATAGGTACCAGCTTCTCTCCTAAACGACGTTGCATATCCTAGGTAACGAATTGGTAATACTTTTTCATCAACAATCTCATCCATATACATATTGCACAGGCTATGTTCTGCACTTGCATTAAGCCATAATTCATCATCAGACAGCTTATAAGTTGTCTCTTCAGCATCCAGTCTAGTAGTTGCTTCATATGCCTTAGTATTAATTAAAGCTGGAGGTAGTATAGGTATAAACGGTTTGGACACCAGTTTAAGATTATTCTCCTGAATTAATTTTTCAATTACACGCTCATCAGCTAATTGATGCATGGTCCATTGGATGATTGCAAATTGTAACTCCACTAAAGACCCTTTTATATACACAAATCTACTTCCAGCTATTTTTGCTGCTCGTACTTTATCTATGCTCGCATCAGCAAATGATAATTCCCAGTGATTTTTAGGCACAAAATCGAGTTTTTTTATCTCACCTACTTTTTTAACAACCACATTATCAGCTTCACTAGCCCCCTGGGGCACATCATCAAGGGGCATATTTGGAATAGATTTTAGTATCTTATTGTATTCTAAGTTTAGAGGTTCGATTTTTTTTTCTAAATCGATTACCTTATTCTTTATTTCTGTAGCCTTATCAATCTCCTCTTGGTTTGGTTTTGAAGAAATTTGACCATTCAATAGGTTTCGTTGATTTCGTAAACTTTCTAAGTTTTGTTGTATGGACTTTATTTCAGCATCTAAGGCAAGCAATTTATCAACATCTACTTGAATGTTCTTTTGGATAGATTTTTGTTTTACAAGCTCAGGATTATCCCTAACATATTGTATATCTAACATAACCCTATTATATCTCTATTTACCAATATTATTAAGGTGATTAACTGTCAATTCTGTGCGTTCCTTAGCATAAGTACAAAACTCACATGGTCCACCCATAGCCGCTGTTCCAATTTTTGGCATTTCATTTTCTAAACACTCTTTCATATCAACTAGCGTTTTTTCTATCCAAGCACTATCACCGTCATATGGTATAACTTTAGTAATAAATTCTAATTTATCAAAAAAACCATCTACATCCATGCGTGCATTCGTATACACAAAGTACCCTCTATTATTAACTTCAAATCCATTTTGCTTTAACAACCATTGATATATTTCCATCTGTCTTTTGTAACTTATTTGCCAATCTGAATCCAAATTAATTTCAGAATTCTTAGATGTTGCTTTATAATCAACTACCATTAATCTCCCACCTATATCAACCCATACGTCATCAATTGCACCAAAAATGTATAAGTTTGTAGGCTCATGCAGGAAACTCACACCAGTGAAATTGTTACGCCACTTATCTAAATCTTGGTGGCTAAAAGGAACGGCATCTATGTTATTCTCCACCATCATTGGATGTGGTTGCTGCTTTACTCTATATACATCAAATTCTTTTTTAAATAGTTCATCAATTGCTTTATTTATTTGAAACGGTGGCCCACTCGGTCTCTTTATTTTGAGCCTCTCATTTAACCAAAAACAACGCGGACACTGAATGAATAATTCTATCTTTGACCTAGATAGTTTATAGAGTATTTTTTGCCCCGGTTTATATGCGGGCGATCTTTCATATTTTTTATATGCCATTTATTTTTCTCAATTAAGAAACGTTATGCAAACCAATAATTAAAACTAATGAAAATGTTGTAAC
>DATKHH010000031.1:0-2377 GCA_035510315.1 Candidatus Saccharimonadia bacterium | reverse complement strand
GATATAATTATAGTACAATATTACCTGTCTACCTATGAGTTGTTTAATAGGTTATGGTTAATATATGCCGCGGTGGCGGAATTGGTAGACGCGCGGGACTCAAAATCCCGTAAAGGCAACTTTGTGAGAGTTCGATTCTCTCCCGCGGCACCATTATTTTTATTGAAAAGTGATTGCTGAACACGAAAATGCTTCAAATAACTTTTTGGGGTTTTGAATTGACCAGCACACTACGTGTGCTGCAAGATTGAATAAACTCGAACTCTTTAAGTCATTTATTTTTGTTGTTGAAATCTTATTATCGCTTATTGCAATGACGTGGTCTTCAAGGATTGTGACAATACTAATTGGATTTGCTTGGCTAAATTCGTAAAATATCTTAATTAGATCGTGTAGTGAAGTTTTTGATGTAATTGCTTTTTTTGAAGACATCTTGGTGAACATTTTTTGAATCTTACTTATAGGGGCAATAAAAACGTGATTGGATTTTAGGAGTAAGGAGGTGTCCATTTGTAAAGCTATATCTACTGAGTCACCGTAGAAAAGAATTAACTTTTGATAATTGGTAACTAGTTTTTCGATCAGTATGACAGTTTGACTATTACTGCCAAGTTCCCCACTCAAAAATAAGCCATCTGCCCAACTAGCATAATCAATAATTTCAGCGTAAGCTTCGCTACCTAAGCTGCCACTATTATTTGAAGCACAGTATATGATGTCATCGGACATGTTACCTAAGATTTTTTTAGTAGAATTTGAAAGTATCACTTTGATTGTGCCTAGTCCTGCTCTAGATAGATCTGAATAATATTTTACTGTTTCAGAGAAACCATGATTGCTTCCACCAATCAGTAATAGCTTACCGGAGTTGGATTTATTTTCGGGACGGCTCCAGATCAAATCATTGAATAATGGCTCCTTTGTGCTTTGTTTATACCAATTGTCATCCATACTAAATATCCAGATCAATACTCACTGGGCAGTGGTCTGAGCCCATTATATCTGTGTGAATATTGGCTGCTAATAGTTGAGATTTTAATGATTTTGATACAAGAAAATAGTCTATTCTCCAACCAACGTTTCTTGCTCTAGCATTTGCCCAATGGGTCCACCATGAGTAATATCCATTTCCCTTCTTGAATATTCGTAGTGTATCTATAAATCCATTATCTAAAAAGTTCTGAAATCCTTCTCTTTCCTCATTCGTAAAACCCTTTTTCCCTTCGTTTGGTTTTGGATTTGCTAAGTCATCAGGTGTATGAGCAACATTTAAATCACCACAAAAGACTACAGGTTTAGTTTTCTCAAGATTTTTGCAGTGTTCTAAGAAAGCTTTATCCCAATGGTTATACCTTAAGTCTAGCCTGCTAAGATCATCTTTGGCGTTTGGTGTATAAACAGTTACTAAAAAGAATTTATCAAATTCAGCGGTAATTACCCTTCCCTCATCACTTGAATCCCGATCTTTTGGGTCTTTCAGTTTGTATTTTACATTTATCTTGTCATTAAAATCATTTAATACAGCAATGGGTTTAATTTTAGTAAATATTGCAGTACCTGAATAACCTTTTTTAGTGGCTGAATTCCAGTATTCAATATACCCTGGTAGCACAACCTGTGATTGATCTTGACTTGCTTTAGTTTCTTGAAGACATAAAATATCTGGTTGTTCTTTTTCGATGAATGGCAGGAACAAATTTTTATTCCAAACAGCCCGAATACCGTTCACATTCCATGAGTAGATCTTTATTGACATTACACTTACTATCTCATATTACCTATGCTGGCGGAAGAGGCGGGATTCGAACCCGCGATACAGTTTCCCATATACACACTTTCCAAGCGTGCTCCTTAAACCACTCGGACACCCTTCCAACCATACAATTATTATACAAATTTTAATCTATACATAGTATACTTTAACGGTTAAAATATATTGTGAAGTTATAATCCGGAGTAGCTCAATGGTGGAGCAAGAAGCTGTTAACTTCGAGGTCGCCGGTTCGAGTCCGGCCTCCGGAGCCAAGCTAGATTTAAGACATTATTAGAGCCGGTTTCTCCCTGTTGAGAGCCGGTTCTAACCATTTCTGGGGAGCCACGATAAGACCGTCCTAAAACGGGCGGTTTTCTCGTGGCTCGCAGATTGGGTTTGGGCTAGCAACCAGTATGAGCAGAAAACGCCTATGGCTTGATCTATTACGCCTGTGGTAACCTGGGTTTAATGTCGGCTTTTCTAATAGCACAGCTTTTCGGCCTGGCAGGGCTTGCGGTTTCATTATCTATTTTCCAGGTGAATAAGCGCAGGCACATGTTACAGATTAGCGTCGTAGCTTCATCACTTTACGCTGTTCAGTACGTGCTTTTGGGTGCATTTACC
>DATKHH010000030.1:0-3806 GCA_035510315.1 Candidatus Saccharimonadia bacterium | reverse complement strand
CTATAAATGTGTTGAGAAGTATGAAATACATATTCTTTATTCATGTCTACCTCTTGTTCTCCCAAAACAACTATTTTATATTTTGTGGTTAAAGATTTGAGGGTGCTCCATAACTCATCGGCTCTGATATCAAAAGTTTGTCTTGGAAAATATCGTAATTTGGTTGTTATCACAATATATTCGCTATCTAAATTAAGTGAATTACCTTTACATAAAAGATGTGCGAGTTCTGGTTTTTGAGGAGTAATACCATAATTATCATAAATAGATTGATGCGCACAAAATGGATAGGCACCATCATCCAATGTGTAAGGCATTTCTGAGAAAAATAATTGTCCGATATCATCTAAAAACTTATTATATTCTACATTTCTACCGACATCATTAATAATGTGTCTGCCAAATCTAATTTTAATTTGTGAAAATTGATCTTTAATAGCCTCAAAAGCAGATTTGATGTAAATTAAATCTCCTAAACCTATCGGAATTGTAATCTCTATATGCCTCAATTTATCCTCACAAAAAAAGCATTATGAGCGTGTTTGCTATGAAATGTATAATATGGTTTAAGCATTTTATTAATTTTGTCGGATCCAGTGATAGAATGTTCTATACAAAATATGAGTGGTAAAGAATTTTGTGGCAAAGACAAGATACCATCTAGGGCGTTGCATTCGTGCCCTTCTACATCAAGAACGAATAGATCTATTTGTTTGATATTATGTGTTTGATGTAAATTATCAAATCTAATGCATTCTACTTCAAAAGTCTCAAAATTACATCCCATAGCAACCAACTCATCTTTATGATTTGACGTATGATTTAAAGAACCGTTTCCAAAGTGTAGTCCTAAACTTGGGTGAATAGCATTAGTAAAAGTTGCTTTCCCATTAGTGGATGAAAGTGCATATTGCAAATTAATACAATGTGGGCGATTTTGAATTAGTTTATTGTAAGCGTATGGTGTGGGCTCGATATTCATTCCAGTCCATCCCATAGATTCTTCGAAAAATTTGCAAGTGGATTCTGTGAGCCCATCAAAGGCGCCACATTCAACAAAAAATCCTTCTTTCTTATTTTGAAAGAAAGTTTGATATAAAACTTTGTCTAATTCAAATTGTCCATAAAACATTAGTATGTTTTGTGCTTTCTTTGTATAAATTTTCCTGCATCCAACTCTTCACCGGAGGTGGCTGCCCTAACTATCTCAATCACCTTTTCATCTATTTCGTCGATGAGTTGGTTTCTTTGAACGTTAAGATCGCATGCTTTTTTAAGACAATCCCAAAGATCTTTGGCGCCCTCTTCGGAGGTGAAATATTTAACCTTATATTCTTCGAAGGTCATACGTCTAATTTCGTAAATTAAATCTTGATTAACCCACATTTTAGTATCAATAGTAAAAAGCTTGTCGATTAATCCGCCTAATGTATCAGCCATCTATCCCTCCATAAAAATATTCTTGAAAATATCTGGTCATACCAAAACCCACTTCCCAATCGTGATGTCGGGGTAAACAGGGCTTGCCTTCTACCCATTCTTCTTTTAATAATTGTATTTGATCAAATCCCGCTTCCAAACTAAGTATAACACCGCCGCCAAATCTAGCGTTGATTTCCATAATGAATGGCTGATTATCCCCAATGATATATTGAGCACACACTGGTCCCAATAAGCCGATTTCTTCTCCCACTATTCGAGTCAGTTCGACTACTTGATAAGATTCGCGCGGTAATGTGATGCTGCGAGATACTTCCCCACCTTGCACTTCAATTCTTTTGCGGGGGACGGCATCTATCATTTTAGAATACTTATTAAAGTAGGCATCTACTGAAATCTCGAATCCTTCTACCAATTTTTGGGCAACGTGCGTATTGACATATTCTTCCTTATGAGACAGGTAATCGGTATAAGAGAGTTTTTGTATTCCTTTAGAGTTGGCGCCAAAAATTGGTTTGATAATAACTGGACGATCTTCCTCAACATTTGGATAAAATGGGCGAGCCCGTAATTGTTTTTCAAATTTTCTCTTATCTAAACAAATAGCATTAGTGCGCCCGGAGGCGGTAATAACTCCCGTATAAGGAATGCTGGATAGAATGGGTGTAGCGTGGTCAGAAAGTGGCAACACTAAATTTGGTTTAATTTCATTAATAATATCTACAATATGCTGCCTAATATTGGGATCCGCCCAGCGCACACCCTCAATGACTGTACCAATGCTAGCAATCGGGCAGTTTACTTCGGTTTCATAAGCGTAAACCTCAAAACCGTGCGCAACAAAGCGCTGGGCTAATGAGACTCGACGACCAGCAGCAATTAATAGAGCTTTCATAGGTGGCTCTCTATAAGGCTAGAAATATTATGTATATTAGATTCGTTAGTCGTAATGATATGTGAGGTATAATTAATTTTATCTTGTAATAGAGAGCTTAGCCAAAATTTATTATCTTTAGTTGGAACTAAATTAGAGAAGCATAGGTATTTCATATTTCTTCTAAAGAGATTATCCTGTGTCAAAGTAAAACTAAAAACTCCCGAAGCGCGACCAATAACCATATCACATTGCGCGCTTAACAACGATATCTCATTCAAATCAGAGCGAGTTTGTTTTTTAATAATACCATCTGAATAAATACAATTATCTGGTAGCCTAGTATTGCTATGACTAGTAAAAATAAAAATCTTATCCATATGATGTTTGGCTATATTGGCTATAATAGAGGTCATATCAAAATTGGTAGCCTGCCCAGAGAGCGCCTCGCCATTTTCTATTAGGATTTTTTTGTTGATATTGGTTTGTAGCCAATGAGTGGCGTGGTCAATCTCAAACTTAGAATAATCAATAATTGGGAAAAAGATAGATGGGTCAGGGGAAATGCTGTCTAAAGAAAAACCCCACAGATTTTTACAAGTATCATCGAAAGCGGCGTATAAACTATCAAAAGTAATGCCGTATCGATTCATATATTTATGATGTTGTTGAGCATACCAGGTGTTAAAAAAAATTATATCTCCGTGACGTTGCAAATTTTCGTGCTCATTTCTAACTGCGCCGATGGCGTGAGGATCAAATTGCAAATCAGGAATATCCGCTAGCAAGTTGGCAGGGTTGCGATGGCTATAACTAAAGGTAGTGCCGGGATCAATCTGCTTTACTTTATTGATTACTTGGCGCACTAATCCACGTGAGACGTGAATATCGCCATTATGAAAACAATTAAAGAAAACGATTCGGCTCATTACAAACTCGATGGATGAATAGTGTGATATGGTGGCGGCACCACGTCTGCCATAGTATAATTTCTGACTCCGGAATTATGGACGTGATAGCTTTTGATAGATTTGCTGGGATTGCTGACAACATAACCAGCGACGTGAAACTCGTGAGCAATACGATTGTCGCACCCACGAATGCCCAGAGTAAAGTTGCCGTGAACGTTTTCTACTCTGCCTCGAATAATCCAAGTATCTTGGCTATCGGGTCGCTCGTTAAATTGGATAGCGTGAGGCGCATATTCCCAGCGTAGCAAAGCATAAAATTGTTTGGGTTGAATTTTTTCCGCTAACAAAATGGTGTTATCAAAAAAAATATCCGAATTACAAATGATGTTAACATCAGTAGGACTGGTTAGCTCGTTAATTTTTTGAAAAAAATGTTGGTAAGTTGGTTTACCGGCAGATTCGACGATAACGGTTGTAAAATGTGGATTGGTTAGATTCTTTTGTAGACAAAAATCGATTTCTCTTTTTCTGATAGGGTTCTTATCTTCATAATAATTATATAATAATCTAATCATATTTAA
>DATKHH010000029.1:0-2845 GCA_035510315.1 Candidatus Saccharimonadia bacterium | reverse complement strand
CTTAGTAAGCTCCTGTATAGATTTAGAAATGATTTATGATCTTTGAGCTGTTTATTTACATTTTGAATATGAAAGTCACCAGAAACAGGTAGCCACGGAGTTGTAGTTGAAAAACCTGCATTAATACTACTAGACCACTGCATTGGTGTACGCTCAGGATCTCTACCTAACTTTCTGTCTGGTACATTTTTTTCGAAAGGATCTTTAACAAGGCTACGTGGTATCTTAACATCTCTCATGCCTAACTCATCTCCATAATACATAACTGGCATCCCTGGTAGAGTTATCTGTAACATGGCAGTTGTTCTTGCGGCCTGCTTACCGATCCTTGTCACTAGACGACTTCTGTCGTGATTACCAAAGTTATATACCGGTAGATCAATTGATTTTAAACGAGCTTGAAACTGATCTATGCAAGTTTTATAGGCGCTTGCATCCCAGGGTAAAGATATCTCTTCGAAATTAAAGGGAGCACAAACTGTAGCATCGATATCGTTATAAAGTTGAACATAAGCTGATACATCAAAAGTTTTTTCAGGATGAGCTTCAAGAATCATAAAGCGATCTTTATAGCTTTTTACCAAACTTGTCAATTCGCGTAAATATTTAGTTAAATTTGGTCCATGTTTACTATTAATGTGTTTAAGAGCCGTATAAGGATCTCCAGACACTGGATCGTATTCATGGTTAATGGGATCGTTTTGATAGGTAGGATCTTTTGACAAGTAATAAGCAGAATCAATACGAAAACCATCAACTCCAAGTTCTAACCAAAATTTCATAGCATTTTGTATGGCATGTCTAACCTCAGGATTATCCCAATTAAGATCAGGTTGCTGTTTCAAAAAACTGTGAAGGTAGTATTGATTAGTTTTAATGCTATATTCCCATGCTGAGCCACCAAATACACTAAGCCAGTTATTGGGAGGAGAGTTCCCTGACTTAGCATCTTGCCAAACATACCAATCTCGCTTGGGGTTTTGTTTGGAAGATTTAGATTCCAAAAACCATGGATGTTTATCAGAAGTATGGTTTGGTACAAAATCAATCATTACTTTTATATTCCTTTTATGAGCTTCTTTGGTAAGTAGTTTAAAAACTTTGAGATCTCCAAATAGTGGATCAACATTTGTGTAGTTTGATATATCGTAGCCAAAGTCTACCATTGGCGATCGATAAAAAGGTGAAAGCCAAATAGCGTTTACACCCAAAGAATTAGGTTTACCATTTAGATAATCCAACTTTTCAATAATGCCTTCTAAATCACCGACACCATCGCCATCGGTATCATAAAAACTACGTGGATATATCTCATAAACTACAGCGCCAAAGAACCATGGGTATTTGTTAGTCATTAAAGTAATCATATCAAACTATAAGTCAATCTGAATCCCCGTAAATATAGCCATCATTATTAGTCTCCATAATGATTAAGCTTATTGTAATCGTGATACAATAAAAGTATGAAAAAATCTAGACTATTTTTGTTAGTACTTAGTCTACTTATAGGAATTATTGTAACTGTTGCCACTAGTCGCGTGAATACTACGCATGATCTAATTTTAGGACAAAACTGTGGGTCTAGCTTTAATAGTCAAACTGATTTACATACGGCCCTAAAACCTTGTACTTTATTAACCTATGGTTGGCCAGTTACTTATATAACTAGCGGCGTAGCCGTCAACTTATTAGATTATCATACTGTATATCCAAATAACCCAGCAAATATTACCAACGCTATTGGATACACATCTATTAGTAGAACTAGATTTTTAGCCGATTGGTTAATATGGTCTGTTGCAGCCGGTATTGTTGTAACTGGTATAAACATGACTATATGCAACAACTCAAAAAATAAAAGTAAAAAATAATACCTTAAATAGGACAGCAAACAGCTTAAGCTCTGATTGATACAACAGTCACTATGGACCTCCAAAATATAAGAATTTTGATTTAGATAACAATTCCTACAGCTTTATTTATAAAGATATACCTTATACTAGTAGGCAGATTGAAATCTATGCTAAAACGTATGACAAGACCCATTAATAAATTAAATTCAACAAACCTATTATTTTTAGTTATTTTCGGAGTTGCATTTGGTTTTGTTGAGGCAGCTGTAGTTTATTATCTTCGAGACCTGATAAATTTTCATACTAATTACGCAATTTCCAATTATAAGGTCCTATTAAACCTAGGCTTTATAACCTTTATCTCACCTATACATTCTCTACTAATCAATAGCCATGTAACTTCAATAGAGCTAGCAAGAGAAACAGCCACAATAGTTATGTTAATCTCAGTAGCTTGCATTGCTGGAAAGAATAAAAGACAGCGTATTGGAGCATTTTTAGTTGGTTTTGCCTGTTGGGACATCATGTATTACGTGTTCTTAAAAGTTTTGGATGGATGGCCTAGTAGCTTAATGACTAAAGATATTTATTTTCTAATACCAGTGACTTGGGTGGGGCCTGTCATTACTCCACTTGTTATTTCAACCATTATGCTAATCGTAGGTACTAGACTATATTTACGCTCTTAAATAAAAAATACCACTAACACAGCTATGACCCTAAACCTCCATAATGGTTATGTTTAAGATCTGTCTATATGAACGGATGTTTTATTTGTTTTACAAATTAAATAATATGATTTAAGCTTAAGCTATATCTTAGACGTAAAGGCTAAACAAATATGAAGATTATTAAGCGCAAACTAAACACCAAAGGCTTCTCTCATGTTGAAGCCTTTATAATTATAGTAGTAGTAGCTGCCCTAGCAGGCATTGGCTTTTACGTATACCATAAGAATGTTAGCCATGCTGGCAGTACTTATACAAAACTGG
>DATKHH010000028.1:0-2156 GCA_035510315.1 Candidatus Saccharimonadia bacterium | reverse complement strand
GTAGGCTTAATAGCCCAAAGACACGTAGAGTTTACTTGCTAACGTCTTCCTCGTCATGCTTCTCTGTTTTGTATAGTGAGTAGACGTATAAAATGATTGATACCAACAGAGCTACGTATATTACCGTATCTAATGCTAGTGGTATTGCTGTGTGTGTCCTCGCTAACCATTCGCCAAATATTT
Organism: Candidatus Saccharimonadia bacterium; assembly: GCA_035510315.1. GTDB lineage: Bacteria > Patescibacteriota > Saccharimonadia > Saccharimonadales > DATKHC01 > JAJXXC01. The sequence continues at coordinate 1,973 of DATKHH010000028.1, read as the reverse complement.
TGAACGTTATGGCAACGGTTAAGAGCAGAGGGAAGATAGTGCGGTATACAATATGCAACCAGTCTGAGAAAATCGGATAATCTTTCAAATATGCTTTGCCCTCACGGGTAAATGCCTTACCCTCGTAGTATTTTGCCAATTCATCTTCTAGGTCGTGTGTGTAGTTATATTGTTTCTCAATGTTTATGACAGCCTGAAAATAGTTGATAGCTGCATAAAGTAGAGCAACCCAAGTTAGTGATACCAAGAAACCAATACTGAAAGCTGCGGTTATACCCAACTTGTTATTGGTGAGCTGGGTTAAGACGCTTTGGGAGTGTGCAGGTGAGACGTACTCAAAAACCATTACACCAACTAGAATTAGTATATATAAGAAGTTATTATCACGAGATTTGCCAGTTTTCTTGAACTCCGCCACGCTTTCTTTGTAGTGGTCGTTCAGAACTTCTAGCCTAGTATCTTCGCTGAGTTTAGGCATGTTACTTTATCTGTTTTAGTAGTGCCAGAGCATTGAGTATGTTGGCTTGGTTGAACCCCTCAACTAGGTAGCCTCTTGAGTAGTTAAGCTGATAGGGTAAGGCGTGGTAAGGTTTTAGCCTGACCGCAATAACTTTTCTTTTGTAAAGGTTGCTTTGCTGTATCTCGTAGTTTATCCAGTTGGTACAACCTATAAGTTGAGCGTCCTTGTGTAGCTGGGTTGCATATTGACCAACTATAACTAGCGTATAGGTTGCCTCTTTGACTTTGGCAGTTAGAACCGCCTTTACCCTATCAACTGCATTGGTCTGTATTTCTTGAGGTGTTTTGTCCTGAAAAGTGAACTGGAAGCGACTGTTTTTGTTCCAAGCTGATAGTAAAAACTTATATTGAGCGTCGTTTTCATAATCAAAACTGACAAATACCCTTGGTTTAGCTATCCTTATTGGTTGCGGTTGAGCTATTTTTACTAGCTGTGGTAAGTACGGAGTATTGCTGTTGCCGTAAAGGAGTTTATTATATAGAGCGTCATTAGGGTTCATCACATAATTCTTTCTAGCCCTTATTTTACCTTATAAGACCATAAAATTGTATTTTTGGTCCAATGAAGTCTGCCAGAAAGGCTCGTAGGGTGTCAGGGGCGTAATTTGAATAGAGGTACTTAAGCGTAGCCAATTCTCTCAATATATGGGATTCTATTTATATGCCAAATACCCAGAAGCTATCCAAAGACGAAATTGAAGCTAATAAAATAAAAATAATCGAACTTTTTAATAGTAAGGTCAAGGGCAGAACCTCAAACGTTGCAAAATCCAATTTAAGACATGACGGCAAGCATGGTCATTGGCTTGAACACGAAATGGGAGTTGCGTTCAACAGTAGTAACTCTCCCGATATACTTGGTTTTGAGATGAAAAATGCAACTACTGGTAAAACTACTTTTGGTGACTGGTCAGGAGACTACAGAATCTACTCTATAAAAGAAGGTGGCTCACTAACACGTGATGAGTTTTTGTCCATATTTGGACACCCAAATCCAGCAAAAAATGGTAGATTTTCTTGGTCGGGCAGAGTATGTCCAAACAAGCCTGGTCCATATAATAAGTTTGGTCAAAGAATGATAATAGGTGAAGAAAGCAATATCTCTATAATCTACGAATTTAATGAAGATAAAAGACCAGACAAATACTCAATCGTTCCAGAAAAATTCAGAAATGGAATAATAGTACTTGAAAGATGGAGTGCAGCGATACTGAAACAAAGAGTAGAGAGTAAATTTAATCAGAACGGCTGGTTTAAGTGCGAAAAAGATAACAGAACAGGTTTATACGACTCTATAGTATTTGGAGAGCCTATAACATTTGAAACATGGATAAGTTTCGTTAAAAACGGAGATGTTATTTTCGACTGTGGAATGTATCAGGGCAATGTCAGACCATATCATAACTGGCGGGCAAGCAATAATTTCTGGGTCAGCTTAATAACAAGTAGATATT
>DATKHH010000027.1:0-2391 GCA_035510315.1 Candidatus Saccharimonadia bacterium | reverse complement strand
TTAGACGATGGACGATATGATTGGGCTGATTGATACGTTCGAGTATGAAGTCTTAACGAAACTCGACCTCATCTTAGAAGACATAGAAGAACTTAAGAAATTGATGGGGGTAAATCAAGTGAAAAGTAATATTATGAGGTCGGACAATGACTAAACCTACACAATATAGTAAGGGGGGCAATAACTTCAAAATGGCTATGAATCAAAAAGATAGCGTAGACCTCATATATGGATGCGGTAATTGTTATTCTGTAGTGGAAGGTAATGATGATTTTTGCTGGTGTTGCGGAACAAACTTAGAAGAAATAAAATACGGAGCTGATGATGAGTGACCAAGAGAACGCTACCAATCCACCCCAATATAGTATAGATGTGTTCTTAGGGAAGTTAATTCAACTCTGGGATAGCTACTGTGATGAGCAAAGCCACCTAGAACAATACCCAGACATTGATAGTTTTTTACGGCACTCAAAAGTTGAGCCCACCAAACAAGCCATAAACCAACTAATATACACCCAAGTGTTAGAGCTGATAGGAGAGGACGAGAAATATCCAAAGTTGACACCCAATTCTGGAATGTATAATCCCACAATGATAACTCGCAACCAAATTAGACAAGAATTAAGAAAAGCTCTGAAAGCTAAATATATAGGAGAATCAGAAGGAGATAATCTAATGAGTAAAGCACAGAACGCACTCAATATACTTAAAAAGAACTTAGGCTACCAAGATATGTTAGATTTAATTGAACTTATATCAGCCTACTTGGAAGAAGATTCTCAAAAGTTTATTAAGGTGGGTAAAGAGAATGACTAACTATATGTTTAGAAAAGCAGTTAGAAAATCTCTTGTGCCGTATAAATTACTGATTATGAAAAAACGTAACCTACAGGGGACTAGAAGGATGAAGATGAGTAAAGTATTTTTTAATATCCTTTTTGGGCTTGGGTTAATTATGTGGTTGCCGATATTTTTAGCGATGGCATCGTGGTATTGGCTTGCTAGTGGGGGTGAAGTAACTTTTAAGGAAGCGTGGGATTTTATACTATGAAAACTAATCTAGCTAATTGTGGAGGGTGTTTATGACTTACGTTTTAGTCGTTGTGCTTATCGTTGTACTTGCTATGCTTTTCAGCAAAAGTAGTTCGCACCCCTGCCACCCCAGAACATAAAGTAAGGAGTAAGAGATGAGTAAAATATATGCACCATTAGGCTATGTAATTAACCATGACGGTAAAGACTATTATGATACAACTATAAGAGAAGATTTATTAGCTGGAGCTTTAGGATTAGCAGAATGGCCAGACGATATTCGGAAGAAAATAGAAGCATCAAGCGACAAAGAACTGATAGACATCTTTTTAGACAATGGTTTTGAATTAGTTGAGCAGGAGTAGCTATGACACATAAAGTATTAGGGGGGGTGAGAGTATGAGTAGACTACAAATTACGACAGAAAGAATTAGGCAACAAGCTTTAACTAGACAGCTAATATTTAAGTTAAAGATTAAACAACTCGACCCCATCAAGGAAGATAAATAGATGTATAACACAAAAAACAGTTATTATAATGTTAAGAAGGCCGGTAGGAACGATTCTAAGTTTGAGGCTTATAAAACTTCGTGCTATACTAAATTTATGAACTCTTACTTAGAAACTAAAATGAACGGTAGTACTTATAAATCTACAAAATTATTCCCTTGTAGTAACTGCGGTAAGGACCTCTATATTCAGAAGTATTACTACCAAAAGAAGAAGTACAAGAATTTTTACTGCGATAGGAAGTGTGCTGCTCGTGGTCGCTATAAACCTTTTCCGTCTGTTTTCAATAATTTAAAAGAAATATATAGTTGGGGGTGGACGGAAAGTCGAGGTTATCTAGTATGTAAAAGACGTCAAGAATTTAAAGGTAAAACAAAAATGTATCACCAACATCGGGTAGTATGTGAATTTATTTTAAATAGACCTTTATTATCTTCTGAAACCGTAAATCATATTAATGGTATAAAAAACGATAATAGACCCGAAAACTTAGTTGTCCTTAACAGAAGCGAGCATCCTTCTCAGGCTGTAATTGTTATTGGAATATTGAAACAAAGGATTAGAGACTTGGAAATGATACTACAAAAGCACGAAATCACTGATAGACCCCCAAAACTATTAATTGAAGACAGGAGCTATGGTGTACCGGCAGACATATAGTTATTTCAAAACTAAAAAGTATAACGGGCGAGATAGTATGTTTGAAAATGGGGTGGCTCAAGAGCTAGAGTTACGCAAGAAAGCTGGAGATATTAAAGACTACCGAGAACAAGTAACTATATCTCTAGACGTTAATGGCTACCATATCGCTAATTATAAAATAGACTTCGTGATCCAGCACAATGATGG
>DATKHH010000026.1:0-22080 GCA_035510315.1 Candidatus Saccharimonadia bacterium | reverse complement strand
AAATATCTTCATATGCTCAAAAATCAGTAATAACGCAGTATGGTATTGTAGAATTTTTGTTATAATTGTAAGTATAAATTTTTGTAGAAGGTGGCGTAAAAGATTATATGAACCCAAAATCATCTAGATCCTCTAATAACGCCCGCCGCACTAATGCTGGTAGGAGTAAATCAAAACTAAACCAACAAAAAACTACATCACTTAGAAGAAGCATAACTAAAAAACAGACCATTGGTAAACTTGGTCTTCCTGATAACAAGCTAACTAGGCTAATTCAAAGATACGACCCAAAACACCTATATCATTACTGGTGGTCAAAAAAGGGTGGTATTATGGCTCTCAAAGTTATTGGCTTGGGGCTCATTGGCGGATTCGTTCTTCTATATGTACTACTTGCTATCTACGATGGAAGAGCAAATCTGGGCGCAAACAACCCATCACATGCTGGTAATCTAACAATTTACGATGACAGTGGCACACAACTTATATATTCAGAACCTCCATCAAAATCTACAACTCAAGAGAATTTGACTTCTCTAAAACAGTCTTCTCCATACATTCAAGATGCCTCTATAGCTATAGAAGATAAAAACTTCTACCACGAAAATGGAGTGGATGTATTGGCGATTTTAAGATCTGCTGTACATGACGCTTCAAGTCTCGGAAAAAATAACATTGGCGGCTCAACAATTACCGAGCAAACAGTTAAGTTGGATGATCTTAAGGTTTCTGATCAAAGATCTCTATATGCTAAATTCGCGGAATTTTTTATAGCAATAGACACTAATCGAAAATATACTAAACAAGCAATCCTTACTCATTATCTAAATATTGCGCCTTATGGTGACTGTAACGGTGTAGAAGCTGCTTCGCAACAATATTTCGGCATTAATGCTAACCAACTAACCATTGCCGAATCAGCACTACTTGCGTCAATTCCTAAAGATCCAACTTACTATGCGCCTAGCTCAGCGAATCCTTACTTTGATAGACAAGCCACAACAGCCCGTATGGATTACATAATGCAACTTATGTATCAACAGCACTACATATCAAAAGCAAAGTATCAAAGCGCCCTAAAAGAAGATCCAATAGATTTAGCTCTTTCCCAAAAACCAATACCTCCAACTGTAAATCTATATCCCAATTTCAGCGATGCGGTAATTAAAGAAGTTAGTTATGATCAGACACTTAGCCCAAGTAATCCACGCTATATTAATCCTTCTATAAACATCTACGGGCTCAAAATAATTTCAACTATAAATGTTAGTCAACAACAATTTGTAGACAGTGCCTTTCAAACAAACACAACTAAACACATATACTTCCCAGGTGCTGGTGCATCCGAAAATATCTTTGTTAATCATTTAGACGACGAATCCTTTGTTGCCGAAAACGTTCCAACTGGGCAAATCACAGCTCTAGTTGGTTCATTCGATGAGTCAAATCCATCAGATACTAGTAATTTCGATATAGTACCCGGTTCAACCTACACTTCAAAAGGAGTTGAATACGGTGTTTCAGCAAGAAATGGTCAAACTGTTGCAATTGATAGTTTTAATAGCCTTGATTGCGCCACAAATCAAGCATGCGTACAACCAGGATCTTCTTTTAAACTATATGATTACTCAGCAGTAATAAGTGATACTGCAGCAAATAATGGAAACGGCGTCGGTGCTGGCTCAGTATTATATGACTCTCCAGGACTTATTACCTGCACAACCCAATGCACAAATCCTAATACACCTACTAACTTGGGTTGGGCTTGTGGCCAAAGTTCTCATAATAACTGTTTGCAAGATGATACTGGACCAGCGGAAATGTATGGCCCAATCACGCTTAGATATGCAATTGGAAACTCACTTAACATCCCAGCTGTGAAAACAGGAGCTATTGCTGGACAAGATAGTAACGGTGTATGGAAGGCGATTGATGTTGCAGATAATATGATGGGCACTAACTTTGTAAACGGCAACAAGATCAACGATTATGTATGTATAGCCAATAACCCAGCAACTGGGCAACCGGAGACCTTAAGTAATGGTGATTACGTATACAACGCTAAGGCGTGTAGCTCAGGAGAGCCATTGATTGGCGACCAAGCCCAAGTTTCACTAATTGATCACGTCAATGGCTATGCTACTGCTGCAAGACTAGGAGCTGAAATGCCATACACAACAATACTTAAGATCATTAATCCATACAACAATAAGACATTATTTAGCTACACAAAGCCCAAAGCAACACAAGTGATAAGTAACCAAACAGAGTACATCATGATGAATATGCTAAGTGACCATAATGCTTCTTTTATGTCCTCACTACTTAAAGATAATACTGGATGGGATATCTCATATAAAAGTGGTACTCAATTCGAACAATATAACGGTTTAGTAATGGCTGCTTCAACTCAGTATGCTGTAGGCATGTGGGTTGGTTGCCCTGATCACTGTGTCCAAAATCCGACGTGTAATGATGGTACTTCTCAAGCGCCAATAGACTTACCTTGTGGCTCTACTCAGCAAATGGAATACATGACAGTGCCTGTTGTCAAAAGTTTCATGCTAAATGTACTTAAGAATATACCTGTTAAGAATTGGACAGTACCAACAGGTATCCAAACACTACCCGCATATTGTCAACCAAAGAGAATCAACTCCGACGTCCCGCCGTCTAATTGTAGTAACTATACAGACATTTATCCCTCATGGTATAAACAACCTCAAACCGGTAAGGGTGGTACTTACGATAAAGTATCAGGCTACCTGGCAACAAGCTGTACCCCTGCTCTTGCCAAAGTCCAAATAAATGCTAGTAGTGATGTGAATGTCTTCTCTATTGATCCATTCTATGGCAAGACGATTACGGGCTCAACTAGTACAGTTAGTTTATACAGTTCATCTCAAGCTGATAATATCCATTTATGCAGTGATTCTATGCCGTCTATTTCTATAAGTTCACCTCCAAGCTGTACGAGTGGTACGTGTGATTTTGGAATTGTTGTTCAACAAGGCACACATCCTCTGACAAGTAACCAATTCCCTGTTCAAATTAATGCAATTGTTAGTGGTACTTCATATCCAGCAAGTTGTACATTTAATCCAACCATGGACCCAAATAACTCACCAGCAGAAGCCAATGGAAGTTGTACATTCAGTTACTCGACACAAGGCACAGCTACCATGACCGCGCAGGTTATCGATAGTGTTCTCTACTCAACTGAGTCATCACCGCCTGTAAGCTTTACAGTTAATGCACCTACATTCACGGTTAATACCAGCCCAGTTACCGGACACGGAAATAATCAAAGCGAAGTTGTATCTTGGACCATTAATGGATCAGACACTTACAGTTCCTGCACGGTTGGTACTAATAGCTACCCCTCATCACCTAGTGGAGATAGGTGTACTATAACTGGACTTAGCGCAGGCACATATACAGTCACAGTTACCGACAATACAGATGGGGCTGTTGGAACAGCACAGTTTACTTTCCAATAAAGATTACCTAACTATTTCAGCAAAAAGCATTCTTCCGGCGACTGTTTGAAGAGATCTAATGATTTCAATTTCAACTTCTTTGTTAATATACTTTGACGCATTTTCTATTACTACCATAGTGCCATCTTCTAAGTAACCAACTCCTTGAGATTGATTTGAGCCTTTTTGAATTATTTTTATCTTTTGTCTCTCACCTGGTAGAAACTCAGGTCTTAATTGTTGGGCTAATTCATTTACGTTGAGTACCTTAACGCCACTTATTTCAGCAACCTTATTTAAATTAAAATCTGTAGTATAGAGTGGTAAATCTAATTTCTGAGACAATTTTACAAGCTTATCATCAGTTGGCAACTTAACATTTGAAAATGACTGATCAATTATAACGTTACAGTTTTTACTATTTTGTAGATCCTTCACTACATCAAGGCCATACCTAGCACGACTTCTTTTCTGCGAGTCTGAGCCATCTGCCAAAAATTGCAGTTCCTTAATCACAAATTCTGGAATTATAAGATTATCTGGAATAAAGCCACTGTTACTTAACTCAACTATACGACCGTCAATAAGGGCGCAGGTATCTAGAATTATACTTCTACTTTTTTGAAGCTTAGTTTTAGGTTTAAAATCAGTTTTAATAATCAAAATTACTAAAATAATTAAGAACAGTGCTGTGTTTATGTAGTTCATCTTAGGTTTATTGTTTTGTTAAAAATTGATTAAGCGCAGATTTTATATCTCTTGCGACTCGATGTTTGCTTACTTCTTTAGATAATTTGGAGCTTGGTCCAATAGTACCATCAAATCCAAGTTTTTGTGCCTCACTAACTCTTTTTTCTATGAACGAAACGTGACGAATTTCACCGGACAACCCAACCTCGCCAAAAACCACATAGTCATATTTAAGCTGCATTCCTCTCGTTGCTGAAGCTATTGCCATACAAACCGCAAGATCAGCAGCTGGTTCGCTTATTCTAATTCCACCAACAATATTAATGTATATGTCCATGTCGCTTAGTTTAAGTTTAGTGCGTCTTTCCAAGACAGCTACAAGCAAATTAACCCGGTTAAGGTCAATACCACTTGATGCACGCTTAGGATAACCATAGCTTGTCCGATTGACCAACGCCTGAACTTCTACAAGTAGTGGTCTATTACCTTCAATTGTTGCAAATACGACCGATCCATCACTAACTTGTCTTTCAGATAGTAAAGCCGCAGATGGGTTATCTACTGCTCTAAAGCCCTCCTCTGTCATTTCAAATATGCCTGTCTCTTCTATTGAACCGAACCTATTTTTAACCGGACGGAGAATTTTAAAGCCACCATAACGATCTCCTTCAACATGTACTACAACATCAACAAGGTGTTCTAAGACTTTAGGTCCAGCAATATTCCCCTCTTTGGTTACATGTCCAACAAGAATAATCGCTATATTTCTCTGTTTGGCAATGCTACTTAGTAGATAGGTACTATTTGTGATTTGGCTTACGCTACCTGCACTAGATGATATGTTATCGCAACTAACAGTCTGGATTGAATCAACTATTACAAGTTGATAGTCATTTGCAGACATATTCACAGCAATCTGATCTGCCGAGTTACTAGAAGCAACTTCAATATTGTCAGTGTCTATTTTAAGCCTTTTAGCTCGCAGGCTTATCTGATGAACTGATTCTTCACCACTGACATATAAAACTTTATTTTTCTTAGAAATCGCATTAGCCAATTGCAGTAGTACTGTACTTTTGCCTATACCAGGTTGGCCAGCAAGTAAAATGACAGACCCAGGGACAATTCCACCGCCCATAACAGCGTCAATCTGATCAATACCAGAAATTAACCTTTTAAAATCTTTATTTAAATTATCCTTAATTTTGCTAACAACCAGTTTTTTAGATGATTTTTTCGCAGAGCTTATTAAAACCTTTTCTTCTAAACTATTCCACTCACCACAGTTGAAGCATTTGCCACTCCAACTACTGGTTTCAAAACCACAGTTACTACAAACATAAAATATAGTCTCTTTTTTAGGCATAATATCTACTATTTAGATTTTAACAGCTATGGACTAAGTGTTGAAAGATTTTGACTGCTTATTTCCTGAGTCAACTTATTTTCAGAAACGGCAGCAGAGTTTCTTAGTGCGACTAGCTGATTATATTGTTGAATCAAAGATTGAATACTATAGATGAGCTGATTATACTGATCAACCAAATAATTATACTTTGGCACATCTGCATTGTAGTTAGAATATTGTCCACTATTTTTATATTGATTCATAACGTCCTGCAAATCGTTTATATTAACTAATTCGTATTTTAGTGAAACTTCGTTTGATTGAATCTGAATGTTCATTACCACTAGTTTCTGATCATCCGTTGTTACTGTTTGTTGTCTTTGAGTAAACAAACTCTGATATTGACTAAAGTAGCTTAAAATAACCGACCGATTAATAAAGTATTTATTATAGTATTGTTCCAAAGCCGGTGGTAAATTTGTAATCTCTGTACCCAATGTTGAATGCATTTCGTTATCGATAGCACCTTGACCTTCGGTTTTTAGATATGACTGATACTCTGCTCTGAGTTCGGGATCATTTACAGATACCTTATTATAAGTTGCAATAACTAAACTATCGATTTTATTTCTCTCACTTGTTGATAGTCGTGAATAAGCAACATGCAGCATTTCATAAGCTGCTGTCACCTGCTCTATTCCATTAAGCGTTGGATCTTTAATATTGTAGAGATATATTCCCCGTCCGATAACCGTACAGCCTAGAACTATTGCTTGATTTGTAACCCGACAGTTTTGATTAAACTGAGTCTTGTCTTCAAGATCAGGGTGATATACGTAAAATAGTGTCCTGGCATATGGAGTTAATTCGTCTTGATTAGCAATTGAAACTACTGCTGATGGCGGGTGATAGCCAAAAAGCCTATATTCATCATAAAACCAGTATCTGTTAAGCCAGCAAACATAAAGTAGTACCAACGCAACTATAATAATCGCTGCATTTAATAGCTTTCTTGGCATATATGCTTATTCTACTTGATTTTTATAAGTAAGTTTATCTTTGCTGCCACTAATTAGCACGATACTTCCCTTAGTAAGTGAGCCATTTAAAATATTATTTGAGATGTAATCTTCAATGGTCTCTTGTATCAACCGACGCATCGGTCGGACACCATTCTTTGCGTCATAACCATTTTGAACTAAATATTTCTTTGCTGATTCATCAAGACGAATAATTATGCCTTTTTTGAGTAGTCTTGCGTTTAGTTCTTCAGTCTGCAAATCAATTATCTTTGATATGTCCTTTTTAGTTAGTGCTCTAAAGACTATGACTTTATCAATTCTATTTAAAAGCTCAGGTCGAAGTATATGTTTTAGCTCATCTTGAACTTTTTCTTTGTTGATGTTATGTAGTGCTTCTAAATCTTTCAGGCCCGACTTATCATTTGCGCGGAAACCAAGAGAAGCTTCCCTCTGTAATTTTTCTGCTCCAATGTTACTGGTCATGATAACGACTGTATTAGTAAAATCAATCTTTCGACCCTTAGCATCAGTTAATTGCCCGTCTTCAAGCAGTTGAAGTAACATGTTAAAAACATCTGGGTGAGCTTTTTCAATTTCATCAAAAAGTACCAGTGAATATGGCTGACGTCTAATCTTATCTGTAAGCTGTCCACCGTCATCATAACCAACATATCCAGCTGGGGCACCTACAAGTCTTGCAACTGTATGATGTTCTCCAAATTCACTCATATCAATCTTCACTAGTGAGTCTTCACTACCAAAAAATTCTTTAGCAAGCACTCTTGCAAGTTCTGTTTTACCAACACCTGTTGGTCCTAAGAAAATAAACGAGCCGATTGGCCTCTTACCACTACCTACACCCACGCGATTCCTCCGAATTGAGCGTGATACAGCGCTTACAGCCTCATCTTGACCTATAATTAATTTGCTAATCGTTTTTTCAAGGTGAATCAAATATTTAGCTTCAGACTTAATAACTTTAGTTACAGGAACGCCAGTTATTCTAGCAACAACTTCAGCGATATCGTCACTTGTTAAATGAAGTTGTTTCTTGTTCTTATCATCAACCTGCATTTTTTTAAGACTGTCTTTTAGCTGAGAAGCACGTTGTTTATACATTGCTGCTTTCTCATAGTCTTCTGCGTCTGCAGCCTCTTCAATTCTAGAATTAACTAGTTTCAGTTCTTTTTGAGTCTTTCTGGCTTCAGGTGGTGTTTTGCCTTTATCTATTCGGATATAAGCTGCTGCCTCATCGAGTAAATCTATAGCCTTGTCTGGCAAATATCTATCATTAATGTATCTTTTAGCCAAAACTACTGTGTCTTCTATGACCGGATCAGATATTTTAACACCGTGAAATTGCTCATAATGTTTTCTAAGACCCTTAAGTATAGAAACGGTTTCAACTGGCGTAGCTTCAGGTACTAGTATTGGCTGGAATCTTCGTTCAAGAGCAGCATCTTTTTCAATATATTTTGTATATTCTACTGTGGTGGTAGCACCGATAACCTGTATCCTGCCTCTTGCAAGTGCAGGCTTTAATATATTACCCGCATCCATTGCACCTTCAGCAGCTCCGGCTCCAACTATTAAATGAAGCTCATCTATAAACAAAATAATATTATTATCTCTTTCAAGATCAGCCATTACCTTCTTTAATCGTTCTTCAAATTCACCACGATATTTGGTACCAGCAATCATACCAGCTAAATCAAGCATAACGATTTTCTTATCAAGCAGCGAGTCAGGAACATCTTCCGATACAATCCTTTGTGCTAAACCCTCAACTATTGCAGTTTTTCCAACACCAGGCTCACCTATTAAAACCGGGTTATTCTTAGTTCTTCTATTTAAAATCGTCAGTACTCTCTTAATCTGCGGATCTCTGCCAATAACTGGGTCAAGTTGGCCTGATTTAGCTTTCTCTGTTAGATCAGTACCATAAAAATCGAGAGTAGTTTTCTTAGTTCTTTTTGTTCTTCTGCCAGTTTCACTAAATTCAAGGTTATTGTCGTCATAATTTTGTCGGTTTATAAAATCTTCCAACTCTGTGATTATTTGATTTATATTAACCCCCATGTCGCGAAGCAGAATAGTCCCTTTAGCATTTTTCTGAATTAGAATGCTGTGCAAAATATGCTCTGTCCCAGTAAGTTCTTGGCTATTATCAAGTGCAAATTCCTGAGCCATTTTAAGCGTCAATTTAACAGTTTCACTCAACGTCTTTGGGCCACCGTTTAAAATGATCGTTTTCGGTGCTAGGTTCAGCGTTATTCTGGCTTTATCTATGGTAACGCCTGCACCATCCAAGATCTTTGCCCCCATTGAGTTATGTTGTGCTAAAACGCCCAGAAGTAAATGTTCGGTGCCAATATAAGGACTTCCTAGACCCTTTGTTATTAAATCTGCATGCCTAAGACTCTGCAATGCGTTATCACTTAGATTGTTAAAATATTCCTGGTAGTCCGAGGAGCTTGGTGTCATAATTTATAGATCCTTATTTAATTTAGAGGTATTTAACCCTCATGAAATATCTTCAGATTTAAATATATATCAATTGGCACTCACATGTCAAGAGTGCTAAAACTAGACTTTTATTCTTCGCCGTGCTCACTAATTGCCTCAAGCAAACTAGTCTCTAATTGTTCTTTTTTCTTCAATTTTGGAGTTATTACCTTTGATTGCGTTTGCGGCTCTGCTTCAACCGGAGGAGTTTCCGATTCTCCATCAGAATTTATGTCTAATTCATATCCAGTTAGTTTGCTCGCAAGTCTAACATTTTGGCCGCTTTTACCAATAGCAATACTTAATTGATCTTCTGGTACAAAAACTTGCGCTTTTTTTTCTGTCTCATTAATAACTACTTTAGTAACTTTCGTTGGGCTAAGAGCGTTAATAATATACTCCTTAGGCTCATTTGACCAAACTATAATATCTATTTTTTCTTGATCACCGATTTCACTCATAACTGCGTTCACTCTAGTACCATGACCACCAACAAATGTACCTACTGGATCAACTCCCGGAGTACTACTAGAAACAGCAATCTTTGTTCTGACACCACCTTCTCTTGCGGTTGCCTTAATCTCTACAGCACCATTCTCCATTTCTGGAACTTCGTTTTTAAATAACCATTCTATAAATTCTTTATTGCCCCTAGATACAACCAGTTGTGGCCCTCTAAAGCCTTTTTCAACGTCTTTTAAAAATACTTTTATTCTTTGACCTGGGAAGTATCTTTCTGATTGAATTTGTTCACTTTGTGGCATAATTCCCTGAGCTTTTCCCAGATCAATTCGAACAATTCGAGGCTCAATTCTGGCGACGATTCCATTAATAACAGTACCTATCTTATCTTCGTACTCATTCATGATAATATCTCTCTCTGATTCTCTAAGTCTCTGCAGAATTACTTGTTTGGCGGTCTGTGCGGCTACTCTTCCAAATTGCTTGATACTTTCATGTAGTTCAACAACGTCATCAACTTTAGCATCACTTTTAATTTTCTTAGCGTCTGCTAAGCTAATCTCAAGAGCTTCGTCCTTGACTTCAGACACAACAGTTTTAGATATATAAGCATCTACCTCACCATTGTTTAAGTTCATAGTTACTCTAACTTCTTGATCTTTATCACCATAGTCTTTTCTATATGCAGCAGCCAATGCCTGCTCAACTGACTCTTGAACAACCTCTTCAGGTAAATTTTTCTCTTCAGCTATAGTCCTGATTGCTACAGCGAGTTGTTTCATATCTAATTCCATTTTATTCCTATCTTTTACGAAGAAAGTCGACCTTTCTGGCCGACTTAACCTATTCATATTAGCACAAATACCCCTAAATTATCAAATTAAAAATTAATCTAAGCACCTCACACGTGATAGAATAGTTTAAATATGCTTTCAGTAAAAAGACTATATAGAGGATTTAGACCCGAGTCTTATACGCTAAAGTTAAGCCCTAATACTAATACTGAGTCATTTACCGGTTCTGTAGTAATTGAAGGCCTAAAAGTTGGACCACTTTCAAAGCGTATAACTCTGCACCAAAAAGATCTAAAAATTAAGAGTTCAAAGATTTTTTATATTACTAAAAATGACAGACTACCCATTCAAGTGGATCGAATAAACTGTCATAAAAAATATGATGAAGTACGATTTCACTCAAAAGCAAATTTACGAAATGGTAAGTACATAATTGAACTAGAATTTGATGGAAAAATCTCGAAAAACCTAAATGGTATATATATCAGTGAATATAAAGAGAAGAATAAAACACATAAAGTCATTGCTACCCAATTTGAAAGTCACCATGCGAGAGAAGTTTTTCCTTGTATCGACGAACCAGAGGCTAAAGCAACCTTCGATTTAACTCTAATCCACGACCAAAAATCTAGTCTAATTTCAAACACACCGATTCTAAAACAATCTACAAAAAATAAACTTATCGAAACAACGTTTGATAAGACACCAAAGATGAGCGTTTACCTGCTGGCGTTTATTATTGGAGATTTAGCATATAAAGAAGCTATCACAAAGAATAAGACAATTATCAGATCATATGCTACACCTGCAAATAAGAAGCTATTGGATTTTTCACTTCAAATCGCAGTTAAATGTATTGATTTTTATAATGAATACTTCAACATACCCTATCCTTTGAAAAAATGTGATCTTATTGCTTTACCAGATTTTGCGAGCGGTGCAATGGAAAATTGGGGTTGTATAACCTTCAGAGAACAGACTCTATTAGTTGACCCAAAGAATTCATCCCTAGCAAACAAACAATATGTTGCACTCGTCATAGCACATGAACTAGCTCATCAATGGTTTGGTAACCTTGTAACGATGCGATGGTGGACAGATTTATGGCTAAACGAAGGCTTTGCCAGTTGGATGGAATTTTTTGCTATAGACCACATATTTCCTGAATGGAAACTTTGGACTCAATTTTCATCTGACGAACAGCAACAGGCATTTTCTCTAGATTCCCTAAAAGATACACATCCAGTTGAAGTAAAAGTTAATCACCCTGACGAAATTAGAACTATCTTTGATGCCATTAGCTATTCAAAAGGCGCGAGTGTTATTAACATGTTACATAAATTTATAGGCCAAGACGATTTTAAAATTGGTCTCCGATTATACCTCAAAAAACATTCTCACAAGAACACAACAACAAAAGATTTATGGAGCGCACTTGAGGAAACTTCAAAAAAACCTATTGCAAATTTTATGACTGAATGGACATCAATCTCAGGATTTCCATACGTTAAATGTAACGTAACGGATAGGGATTTAGTGCTAACTCAAAGTCGTTTTAGTTACTCTAAAAATGTTTCTTATGATCAAACTTGGCCAATCGCATTAATCTCTGGTAGCCCTAATCTACCGGAAATATTTACAAAGTCTGAACAAAAATTTAAGGGTGACTTTAAAAACTTAAAGCTAAATTTAGGACAAACTGGTTTTTATAGAGTTATATATGACAGTGACCACCTGAAGAGTTTAGGATTAAAAGTGAAAAACAAAGCCTTTGATGAACCTGATAGATTGGGGCTATTAAGTGATTTATTTGAAGCGTCTAAAGCTGGTTTATACAAAACAACTGAAGTAGTTAAATTCTTAAGTAACTACGAAGATGAAACTAGCTACTCAGTCTGGGGTGTAATCGTACTGATTATAAATAGTTTAAGGTTTACGATGGATAGTGACGAGCTTAGAGAGTTAATAAAACCCTTCGTTAAAAAACTAATTTCTAAAGAATTAAAGAGATTGGGAATTAAAAAAATAAAATCTGATAATCATTTCGATCGTCTTTTAAGGCCCTTGATTGTATCTCTAGCAGCAAGTAGTGATGATCCAAAAATTATAAAATTCTGCAGAGATCAATATAAAGCTATTTTATCCTCTAAACATGAACACACAGTCGATCCAGATTTTAAGCTACTTATCTACACTACTGTCGCAAGAAACGGTGATAAAAACGATTTTGAATCACTGTTAAAACTACATAATGAATCTACATCTAGTGAAGAAAAAACTAATCTGATTGCAGCCATAACTGGGTTTAAACAAAAAGAACTAATCACTAAATCACTAGATGTTATAAAGTCCAAAAATGTAAGATCTCAGGACATTTCCCATTGGATAGCATATAGCTTTTCTAATAGATACGCTAAAACATACACTTGGCAGTGGCTAGAGAAAAATTGGCAGTGGCTAGAGAAAAACCAGGGAACAGATCTATCATTCTTTAGAATGCCTGTTTACGCTGCTCGAAGCTTCACTAATGATACCTATCTAAAATTATATATAAAGTTCTTTGAGCCAAAAATAACGCCCTCATTTAAAAGATCATATCTCCAAGGTATAGAGCTAATACAAAATAATATTCAATGGCGTAAAGAATCAGTTGATGATCTACTTGATTACTTTAGACTAATTAAATATTGAGTAACTTAATCTGTGAATAGAGAGAGGTCCGTATTCCCTAATGGCAGCTAAATGTTTTTTAGTGCCATAACCAACATTACTTTTAAAGCCGTATTGAGAGTGTTTAACATCAAGTTTTGTCATGATCAAATCTCTAGTTACTTTAGCTACAATACTTGCCGCACTTACTGAATCTATAAGATTATCAGCTTTAATTAAAGTCGAACTCTTAGGATTTTCACTTAAATAGTTATAGTTACCGTCAATAATAATTTTGTCATACGGTACTTTGATCTGCTTTAGGGCGTCTTTCATAGCTTTTTTAGTTGCTAGTGTTAAGCCGTATTTATCAATATATTTTGAAGAAACAATCCCAATTCCTATTGCCTGAGCATTATGAATAATTTCAAAATATAAGATTGATCTTTTATTCTTGCTTAATTTCTTTGAATCTTTCAATCCAGGTATATCACTATCAAGAACCACTGCGGCAACAAGTAACGGACCGGCTAGTGACCCCCTACCCACTTCGTCTAATCCTACAATTTTATATTTCAATTCTTTAATGAATACATCTACTTGGCTGTTTTTGTATCATCAGGCACTTCGACAGCCTTATCTTCAATAACATCACTATCTTTTACTTCTTTTTCGGTAGCTGGCTCAGCAATTTCTGCCTTAACTTCATCCTCGGCTTCATCTATTTTATTGACTGAATCTTTATTAAAATCAACGCCACTAAGTCTAGTTGCCTTACCAGTTAAATCCCGCATATAAGATAGATAATTTCGTCTAACTTTACTTCTTTTAGTAACTTCAACTTTAGTAACTAATGGACTATTTAGGAGAAAGCTCTTTTCTACACCAACGCCACTTGCGAGTTTTCGAACAGTGACTCGATAACCTAGACTGTTTTTATTATCAACTCTAATCACTAAACCTTGGAACACCTGAATACGTTCTTTATTTCCTTCACGAATTTTTTGGTGAACTTTAACAGTATCGCCACTACGAACGCTTACTATCTGTTTTTTAGCATACTTTTGTTCAAATTGACTAATCAATGAATCACTCATTTTATATTACCTATTAAATAATTTGCTTAAATTATAACACTATTTCAACCCTTTTAAAACCCCTTATGCACATAACTACCCCCTCAGAGAACTAAACAGCTTTAACAGACTGCATGTACAACTTGACAAAGACTAGTTAGCTTAACAGCTTGGGCGTTTATATTATTCTCAGCGGCTTGAATATCTTTATTGGCTGTATTAACTCCAATGTTCACTTTTTGAACGCTGCTGTTTATATTATTCTCAGTTGAAGTAACGCTTTTTTTTACCTGATAGACAGTGATGGCAGCGTAAATCATACTGGTGGTTAAAACTATTATTAGAATTGTTGACACAATAATATAACCAACTACAACTTTACGAAACATTTATACCCCCTTACTTATGGTTTTATTGTAGCATCATGACAAATTAATACATGTTGTCGGGGATAGTTACGCTTAGAATAAAATAATTCGGTAGGTTATAATGAGTTAATGGATTACGGAGCAAAGTCAATAGAACAACACAAAAAACTCAAAGGTAAAATTGCTATCTTGTCTAAAGACAAGCTAGATTCAAAAGAAAAATTAAGTATTTACTACACTCCTGGAATGGGAGCTGTTTCGTCTTTAATTGCAGAACATCCTGAAAAAGTGAACGATTTAACATGGAGAAATAATAATTTAGCGGTAATCAGCGATGGGTCTGCTGTGCTTGGACTGGGTAATATCGGCCCTGAAGCTTCACTTCCAGTTATGGAAGGAAAATGTATGCTATTTAAGGAGTTCGCCAATATAGATGCTGTTCCGATTATTCTAGATGTACACACTGCGGATGAGATTGTTGAAGCTATCAAAGCGATTCATTTAAGTTTTGGTGCTATAAATCTAGAAGACATTGCGGCGCCAATTTGTTTTGAAGTTGAGGAAAGACTAAAAAATTCACTAAATATACCAGTTATGCATGACGATCAGCACGGTACTGCGGTTGTAGTTCTAGCTGGGCTAATTAATGCAACCAAACTTAGAGGAGTAGCATTAAAAGATTCGAAAATAGTTATTATTGGAGCTGGTGCCGCTGGAGTAGCGGTTGCTAATTTAATTTACAAATATGCAAAATCAAATATAGTCGTAATCGACAGCGTAGGAATTATTGATAAAAACCGAAATGATTTAAATCCGCAGAAGCAATTACTAGCAACATATAATCAAGGTGATTATTTAAATAAACCCCTGTCAGATGTATTCAAAGATGCTGATATTGTCATTGGATTATCAAAACCCGGTTTATTAAATGAGTCCGACATAAAACTTATGAACAAAAATCCTATTATTTTTAGTCTTGCAAACCCAACACCTGAGATAAATCCTGAAGATGCAAAAAAAGCTGGTGCTTTAGTTGTTGCTACGGGCAGAGCTGACTATCCGAATCAGGTTAATAATGCTCTTACCTTCCCAGGAATCTTTAGAGGAGCACTGGATCATAAAGTTAAAAAGATTACCGACGAACACAAAATAGCCGCTGCTGAAGCTTTAGCAGCAATAGTTACCAATCCTACAGCTGAAATGATAATACCAAGTATCTTAGATAAAAACGTAGTACCTGCGATTGCAGCTGTAATAGTCTAACCTACAACTCGATAGATCTCGTCAATTGAAGTTACACCTTCAATCACTTTTAGTATTCCATCTTGAAGCATAGTTCTCATACCACTATTAATTGCCGCCTGTTCGATCTCTTGATTTGAGGAAACCTTTTGATTTTCAAGAATTTTTAGAACTTCACCAGTCATTAAAAATTGTTCTCTAATTGCGAGCTGGCCACTATAACCAAATGGATTATTAACCGATTTACCTGGCTTATATAGTTTTAAATTAGAAATATCAGGCTTAGGTATTTCTTTTGGCAAAGTTATTAGTACTTTATTAATCATAGAAAGTGTCGCTTCATCAGGTGTATATTCAATCTTTATGGTGTCATCCAAACGCCTGACAAGTCTTTGAGCCATAACTAGTCTTATTGAAGAAATAAATAATGGATTTTGTCCTATGATATTAAGCAGTCTGGTCAATGCAGCGCTCGCAGAGGACGCGTGGAAAGTAGACAAAACTAAATGCCCGGTCAATGCAGCTTGGAGAGCTGTTAGCGCAGTATCATTATCACGAATCTCACCGACCATGATTATGTCTGGATCTAGTCTAAGTACTGCCCGAAGTTTATCTGCAAAATGACTTTCTTCGTTTGTTTTTGAAGTTACTGATATTTGAGTAATACCTGGAAATTGATATTCAACTGGGTCTTCAATAGTAATTATCTTCCTCTCAGGAGTCGATAGGGTGTTTAAAATAGAATACAGAGTTGTAGTTTTACCAGAACCTGTTGGTCCAACGACTAAAAGTAAACCACTTGGTTTTTTTATGATCTCATCAACAACAACTCTTTCATCTTTAGATAATCCAAGCTTCTCAAGATTAAACATATCTTGATTCATGTTAAACAAACGCATTACAGCATCCATACCATTTATCGTTGGGGTAGTTTCTAGCCTCAAATTTATATTGACTTCTCCGCCGTCTGCCATTTTGACCTTTTCGGCAATATGTCCTTGCTGAGCTTCGTCTGAGCTAGTTGAAATATTTCCACCACTAGCTATCGCGGCCATTAATATTCGATATTTATCTACTGTGAGTTCAGCAACAGGGTGCAACACGCCATCTATACGGAATCTTATACGGGCATTTCCTTCTTGAGTTTCTATATGAATATCTGATGCTTTCAATTTGTGAGCCTGTTCTACCAAATAGGCAAGCATATCATTTGCGTTTATCTGTTCTAAAATTTCTGATATTGAATTATTTGACGTTTCTGATACCTGGTTATTAATAGAGATGTCTTTATATACAACTTCCTTGGGCGGATCATATAGTTTCATATAATCACTAAAACCGGTATCTGAAATCAATACAAAATCTAATCTCTTATCTATAAATTGCTGTTGCAGAAATTGTATTGTTTGCTGGGAAGTGTTATTGGTTACACCAAACGTTATATGGTGGTTATCGCACAAAATAGGTATTACCCTCAGTTTGTAGAGTTGATCAAGAGGCAAGATATCGTGAAAAACTTGTTTATTTGTTATATCGGCAGTGTCTGAGTAAGCCATACCTAAAGTCTGGGCACGTTGCTGAGTATTTATTTCTTCATCTTCTCTTGCAGTAAGTGGCATACATCTATTAAAGCATAAGCGTAGCCTTTGAGGCTAAATAATTTTAGTTGCTATACTTAAAAAATGGCGACAAGTAAAGACATAACAATTATTGCCCACAATATAAGGAGCTCGCACAATGTTGGTTCGATATTTAGAACTGCTGAAGGAATGGCCGTTAGTAAAATATACCTAACAGGCATAACACCGTATCCCATTTCCAAAGAAGACAAGAGATTACCGTATGTCGCAAAAAAAGTGAATGAGAAAATATTAAAAACTTCTCTGGATTCTGAAAAATATATAGATTGGGAGTATCAAAAGAATATTAAATCTGTGATAAGTCAATTAAAATCGCAAGGTTATAGTATTGTCTCAGTCGAACAATCAAAAAAATCAAGTGACCTAGATATATTTATTTTACCCAAAAAAATTGCCTACATTTTTGGAAATGAGATTAAGGGTATTAATCGAGAAGTCCTACAATTATCAGATCACATAGTTTCAATACCAATGCTCGGCAAAAAAGAGTCATTTAATGTTGCACAGACCGTAGCAATGACACTATATAGATCTAGGTATTTGGCGATTATACCCTAATCAAGAGTAGTTGTTAGTTCAATTCCCAGATGGACTCCCATACTACTCGCTACTAGTAGAAAGTACCAAATATTTTAATTGAAACTATAAAATAATCTGTCATAATTAGCGAAGTAGTTATGGTTAAAATAACAAAAAGTCATAGAGCTGCAGCGATAAACAGCTATAAAAAACAACATGGTTTGCATCATAGAATTGATAGAAAATATGGTCAAGTTTATTGGCCATACCTTCCAGTATTAATCTTCGTGATTGTAGGCTTACTTTCTGGGATAGTTTTGTTTAATCATAAAATTTCTAACAGTAGTACAAGTATTAGTAGTGTTCAGCTCCTAAATAACATAAATCAAATACGAGAAAAAAATCATTTAAATACACTTACTAGTAATCCTGACCTTATAACCGCTGCACAAATGCAAGCGAATTCAATCTCGACAAGTAATAGCTGGTCACCAATAACCCAATCTCGAGATGATGCATTCAATTTTATATCAATCCAAGAACATAACTTATCAATTCCAAAAGAAAATTTAGCATATGGCTTTAATAGTGCATCCCAGGTAGTAACTGCCTGGAGCAGTAGCTCCTATCAAGATAACAATCTGTTAAGTTCATCAATAAATAGCGTTGGCTACGCAGTGGTTACATCACCAAACTTCATGAATCAGGGCAAGAAACAAATAGTGGTAGCAATTTTTGATCAAAACAGAAGTCTGCCTATTACATCCGGCTCGCATAGCAATCTAAGCACCGCTTCAACCAACGTACCTTCAGTTCTAGCTGTTACACGGCTAAGTAATCTAATTGATACTAATTCACCAACCGAATATATAGTAGTAATTACAGTACTATCTTTAATCGCTTTATATTTGATAATCAACCATACAAGAAAACTGCATAAATGGTTCTCAAAAGGTGAAGATCTATTTTTGGCTCATCCTATGATTGACATTTTCTTAGTAATTATATTCGTTATACTTATCGGTTATAGCCAAACTATTGGATATATAAGCTAATACAACTTAAGGTTTTCACTTCCAACAATCGCTTCTAGGGTCATATAGTTACTCTCATTATTCTCAATTCCAGTAGGTAATTTTATAATTTGTTTATCATCACCATGCCCTAAGACAAGTACAACCGCTGTATCACCAGGTTTTGAATCAATCTCACTTTTTATCGCAAGCAGAACATTTTGATCCTGACTACTTTGAAGCTTTATAAATAATTTCTTATCTGGGTTTACATTTAAATTTGGCTTTATCTTTCCAGATGGTTTTTTATCAAATTGAGAATTTTGTTCTTCATCTATTTCCTCTATAGAGCCTACTATAACTTTAGGTTCTGATGAATTACCAAAACCATCTTGTTTAGATAATTTTCCCTTAATGATGTATACCTTGTCTTTTTCGAGGCTATTAATATATTTTGTAAATACCTGTGGAAATAAAATAATCTCTACATCGCCAAAGAAATCTTCTATTTTAGCAAATGCCATCTTTTGTCCGGATTTAGTAGTAATTTGTTTAATGTTAGTACAAAGCCCTCCAATAACAACACGCGAGTCGTTATCTAGATCCATAACTGAATTAATAGGCATAGTTTTTGAAGCTAGAATCCTGTCAAAACTACTAAGTGGGTGTTCACTTATATAAATGCCGATAAGTTCTCTTTCCCAAGATAATTTTTCTTGATCCGAGACTTCAGGAAAAGACTCATTTAATATTATCTTTGAGTGCGGGTTTAAATCTTTATTAATACTTTCACCAAATAAATCCGTTTGACCGCTATTTTGTTGCTTACTGTGTCTCAATGAAAACGCAACCAAAGAATCTATATTATTAATAAGTACCGACCTATCACCAAATCTATCAAAAGCGCCTGTCTTTATTAGACTTTCTAAAGTCTTTTTATTAACTAATCTATTACTTACTCGAATTAAAAAGTCTTCAAGTGAAGTAAATTGGCCCTTCTCTCTAACTGTGATAATTTCTTCTACAGCACCAACTCCAACATTTTTAATCGCCTTTAGCCCAAATCTAATTTGGTTAGTATCCGGCACAACAGCAAATTCAAGGAATGATTCATTAATGTCAGGAGCCAAAACTTTAATTTTCATTCTTTGACATTCTGAAATCTCTATTGCCATACGATCTGTATTATCATAATCGCTGGTCATAAGTGCTGCCATAAACGCATTGGGGTAATGTGCCTTTAAATAAGCAGTTTGATAGGCAATTAATGCATAACACGCTGCATGCGATTTGGGGAAACAATATGCTGCAAAATCTTCTAATTGAATCCAAAATTTCTCCATAAGAGATCTATCTGCTTGAACAGTTTTAACGGCACCATCTATAAAATCAGTTCGCATTTTTGCCAGTTCTTCAGGCTTTTTCTTACTAATAGCTTTTCTAAGCTGGTCTGATTGGGCACCCGTAAACCCACACATATCTTTGGATATCTGCATAACCTGCTCTTGATAAATAACCACACCGTATGTAGTTTCGAGTGACGGCTTCATTGATGGATGAATATATTCAGTTTTTTTCTTACCAAGTTTTCTAGAGATAAAATCATCAATCCACTGCATAGGACCTGGTCTATAGAGTGCATTCATAGCAACAATATCTTCAAACACATTAGGCTTTAATTCTTTTAAATATCTCTTCATACCTGCAGATTCAAGCTGAAAAATTCCAGTAGTGAAACCGTTTCTAAAAACCTCAAAGGTTTTATTATCGTCTAGAGGGATATCATTTATATCTATATCTTTTTTATATATCTTTTTTATAATCCTAAGCGCATTGTTTATGGTCGTTAAGTTGCTTAGCCCCAAAAGGTCCATCTTTAACAAGCCAAGTTCTTCAATGGGACCAAGAGAGTACTGAGTGCTAACAACCCCTTTTTGCGCCATTTCAAGAGGAGAAAATTTAACAATCTCATCAGGAGCAATTACAATTCCAGCGGCATGGATACCATGATTTCTAACTGTTCCTTCCAGTTTAATAGCTAAATCTATAACTCTCTTTATCGTAGGATCTGCCTGATATTCAGATTTTAAATCTATATCGTCTTCAAGTGTTTTTGATAAAGGTATGTGTCGCCCCTGAATTGGCTGTGGTAACATTTTCGCAATTTTATCAGCTTCGTTATAAGGTACTTCAAGTACTCGTGATACATCTCTAATAGCGTTCCTTGCAAACATCCTACCAAAAGTCGCTATATTTGCAACACGATCCTTACCATATTTATCTATGCAGTATTGAATCACCTCTTCTCTTCTTGTGTCCTGAATATCTATATCAATATCCGGCATACTAATTCTTTCTGGATTTAAAAATCTTTCAAACAGTAGATCGTACTTAAGAGGATCTATTTCGGTTATTCTAAGAGAGTATGAAATTATTGATCCTGCGGCACTGCCCCTTCCTGGCCCAAAAACTATGCCAGCTTCTTTACCCCAATTCACAAAGTCTGAAATTATTAGGAAATAGCCATTAAATCCCATTCTATTAATGACTTCTAGCTCATATTCAGCTCGTTCTAAAACATTACCTGGCAATAATTTCTTTATTTTTTCCAAGTCAGTTTCTTTTTTTTCTAAATATCTTATAGACAAGCCCCTATACACTTCCTGACTTAAAAATATTTTCTCAGTCATACCTTTAGGTAGCTTAAATTGTGGAATTAAAATTTTACCAAATTCAAGTTTTACCTTACATCTATCCGCTATTTCTTTGGTATTTAGTATAAAGTCTGGATGCTTTTCGCCCCATCTTTCTATAATTTCCTCTGGAGCGGTCACGTGTAGCGGAAAATCCTTAAGAGACATCCTATTAGTTTGAGATAGATAGCTTCCAGTCCCAATACAAAGCAAAACTTCGTGCGCTTCTTGATCTTCGTGCTTTAAATAATGCCCATCACAAGTTACAACGACTTTTATTTTCAATTCTTTGCTCAACCGAATTAGTGCTTTGTTTATGTCATATTGTGCTTTGTTGTACATTGGATTCTTCAGATGTCCGTGATCTTGAATCTCTAGATAGTATCTGTCACCAAAAAGTTTTTTGTAATAAGTAGCTATCTTTTTAGCTTTTAAATACTGATTTTGTTTTAACAAATCACCAACTTCACCACTCATACAGCCACTTAAACAGATAAGCCCTTCAGAATACTTTTCTAACAAATCATGGTCTATTCTAGGGTAATAATAAAAACCTTCTAAATTAGCAATAGAAGATAAC
>DATKHH010000025.1:0-7087 GCA_035510315.1 Candidatus Saccharimonadia bacterium | reverse complement strand
GACTTAGGTTTCTTTCACTAAATATTTTAGGCATAGTTGCTTGGTCAATTTTATTTACTCTAGTTTTTAGTCATTTCAGTTTCGCAACTTCTATAACTAATCAACAAACTTCCATTCAAAGCTATGGTACTGCCAGTTATTTGAGGCCTGGTCTTATTGTCAAACTTGATCCAACTAATCCAAACATGGTCGTTCCTGTTTCACAGTCGAGTATAACTAAGACTTTTGGTGTGGTTATTAATCCAGCAGATGCAGCAGTTACACTTAAAAATACTTCGGGCACGTCAAATCAAGCCTACGTTGCTGGTAGTGGTACTTTTCCTATATTAGTCAGTGATCAAAATGGGCCTATTTTGGTAGGCGACTATATAACTCTTTCTTCTTTTGATGGTATAGGTATGAAAGATGATAATAGTTTGCCAATAGTTGTTGGACAAGCACTATCTAGCTTTAATTCGTCTGCCGATTATATTGGCTCAAGCTCACTGCAACTGAGTAAAGGACTTACCAAAACAGTTCATTTTGGACTAGTTAAGGCCAACATTTTTATAGCTCGAAACCCAGAATTACCACTAGCCAATAACAATCTATCTGGTGTTTTACAACAAATTGGCAAGAATGTTACTGGTAAGGTCGTTTCTCCTTGGAAAATCTATATGAGTGTTCTAATATTAGTAGCTATATTCATAATTGTTGGAACCATGCTCTATGGTGCCGTAAAAACTAGTCTTGCTTCGATAGGACGAAACCCACTGTCAAAGAGAGTGGTGACAAAGGGCTTTATCCAAATTATCTTTTCTTCGGTAATCATTTTAATATCTGGAGTTTTTGGGGTATATTTACTACTAAAGGTATGACATTGACGGTGGGCTAAATGAACATAATTTTTCTCTTTATAGTAGCAGCGTTGTTTGTCGTGGTGACACTACTGGTCATTGCAATTTTTAAGGTCAAAAAAACAACTAACAAACAAAACCTTAAACAAGTTGAAAAAAATGATCCTTATAACGTTCAAGCATCAATAGCTGTTAAAACGATATTTGACGATGATTTTAGGGAAGAACTAAGAAATCGAGGTAGATTACATTTCGAAAAAGTTATAAATGATAATGCTATGTTTCTCCAACAAGACCTTAGATTTACTACTTCGCAGATACACGATTATTTAAAACAAGAGATTAATGCCAAACTTCAGGATGAGTTTAAAAAGTATGCAGACACTATTGAATATGCTAAGAAGATGGCTGTCGAATCTATTAGTAAAACTCAAACAGTTATAGAAGGCCAGAGACAATCTCTAAGCAAACAAATTGCAGAACAATTTGAAAGTGAAAAAACAATTTTGGTAAGTAATTTTGAAAATAATATGGCTGAGATCATTAACCATTATTTGCTAAAAGCCATTGGTGATCATATTAACTTAAGTGATCAATTAGAATTTATATTGGCTGATCTCGAATCCAATAAAAAGGCTATTGTTGAGGATATAACCGATGGAGCTTAAAACAACTAATTTTAAATTAACGGACGATATAATTACCCTAAGCGATGTTAATAACTTAGAAATTGAACTTAGCAACATTGAAGATTTTTTCCTAAAAGTTAAGTCTAAAACTTCACTTACACAACTAACCATACCAAAGTCTTCAATAATGCTCGATGAACTTGCAAAATTAAACGAGATAAATCTTATAGATAAGCAAGACAGAGAGCAGTTGAAATTATTTCTACAATTTATTAGAACCAAATCGAGTGTTGTACATATGAGTTTTAATTCGATTCCAGATAGATCCTTTCTGGGTGCGCTTATAAAATGGTTAAGGACCGAAGCTGGCATGGCTGTGCTTATATTAATTGGTCTTCAACCGAATATTGGTGCTGGTTTTAAACTTAGAACAACAAATAAATTTTTTGATTTTAGTTTAAGTCAACATTTAATTGCAAAAAAACAACTTTTGATAGATGAACTTCAAAAGGCGCTTACAAAATGAGTGATCTGCAAGACAACAATGTCAAAAATGGTTCACCAGTAGGGGAGGTAATTGCAATAGATCATTTTTTAATCAAAGTTAAAGGATTAAATCCTATCAATCATCACGCATTAGTTCTTTTTGAGAATGGTAGTGATGGCTTTGTCTTTGAGATATTAGCTGATTATACTATTATCTTAAATTTGGGCAGTGTACCACCCGCTGTAGGAGAGCTTGTGACTGTAAAACATCCTCAGTTAGTCTGTAACGTTGGCAAAGATTTTATTGGTAGAGTTATTGATGCTAAAGGAAACCCTTTGGATGGCAAAGGTGCTATAGCTGCTGATAAATCATGGCTAATTTTCAATTCTGCTCCAGCACTTATAGAAAGAGAGCTACTTAGTGAACAATTAGAAACAGGTGTAATTGCTATCGATTCTCTGTTTCCAATTGTTCGAGGTCAGAGAATGGCACTTCTTGGGGATAGCAAGTCTGGAAAAAGTACTTTGCTGACTCAACTTACTCTACATCAAAGATCAACTGACCAAGTGGTTATATATGTTTTGATTGCCAAAAAAAGGAGTGATATCAATACACTTATCGCCAAACTTCAGGAATCTAAAAGCATGGATAATACAATAGTTATAGTCACTACAGTTTTTGAGTCTTTAGTACTTAGCTACCTAGTTCCATATATCGCTTGTTCTATGGCTGAATATTTATGGCAAGAGTGTAACATGGACACTGTAATTATTTATGACGATCTAACTACTCACGCCCATGTATATAGAGAAATTTCTCTGCTGGCGGGTGTTAACCCAGGGAGAGATTCGTATCCTGGAGATATGTTTTATGCGCACTCATCACTTCTTGAGAGAGCTGGAAGGATAAGTAAAAATAAAAAACATCTTACTTCTATTCCGATCGTTTTGGCGGATGATGGAGATATAACAGCTTACCTACCCACAAATATAATGTCGATTACAGATGGACAATGGATTTTAGATATGGGCATATTTAGAAAAAGCATTCGACCGGCTATAAATCTTGGACTGTCAGTTACTCGAATTGGTAATGTCGGGCAGACTGCCAGACGGAAGCAATTAGCCACTCAAGCTTTAAAAGCTTTAGCCGATTATCGTATAGCAGAAGAATATTCTCATTTTGGCTCAGAAATGTCGTCTGATACCAAAGCTCAACTAAATCGTGGCAAGCTGATCTTGTATCTTATTACACAGTCACCAAACGAAACCTACGATTTGATGAGTCAACAATTAATGTTTGAGATTATTTTAAGGGTGCAACCAGATGTTTTTATCGACATAACTAAGCTTAAAACTTTAGCAACTGAGCAATCTACAAAAATAAAAGATGACAATTATGATCAGATTGTTATGGATTTAATGGCAATATTAATTGGGACTACTAAGAAATGAAACGACCAACCGAGCTAGTAAAAGATGAAGCTACGATGCACACACTCCTGGTTTTAACCAGTGCTTTTGAGGGCATTGCTAGTACTCACTTGGCTCATATAAAAAATGAGGTTTTAAAATCCAATGTATTTTTTGAAGATTTATGGCAAGTGTATTCTAAACTTCGGGTTGATGAAATCTTCCACTTTGGTAGAGGCGAGAACAAAAAAGCCGTCGATAAAGAACTCTACATTTTAATCACCGCTGAAGGTGGTTTTAGTGGAGACGTTGACCAGAGATTAATACAATTTTTAACAGAGTCATACGATCAAACCAAAAATGACATAATTGTTATAGGTAAGCACGGTATCCAATTATTACAGCAGAGAAATATTCCCTACGTTAAGTTTTATAATCTTCCGATTAAAGATTTAAACTTAAATGTAGGTCCGCTAGTTAAAGATATACAGCGATATGAATTAACGTCAGTCTTTTATCCTAAGTATATTACTCTTAGTGATCAGAAGGTTAGCAGAATTAAACTTTCAGCCTTTGTCCAAGAACTTGGTGGATCGATAAAAGTTAATGAAGATGTGATTTCTGAGTTTAACTATATATTTGAACCTAGCATTTACGAGGTTGTTAATCACCTTGAGGAATCAATGTTATACGTAGCTATATCACAGATAATACTAGACTCGAAGCTAGCTCAGTATGCTAGTCGCTTTAGGTCAATGTCAGCTGCTAAGCTGGTTGCTATTAAGGCCAGTTCAAACCTATATATACAGTATCGACATTCACTTAGATCGCTTCAAGATGAAAGACTAAAAGAGACCATAAATAGTCTAAGAAAAATAAGGCCTAAAGTATGAACGGTGGCAAAGTAGTAGCGATAGCACAGCTGGTTGTAAAAGTCTGGTTTAGTGAGGATATGCCTTTGCCAAATGAGCTACTTAGAGTTAAAAACACCAATTTAAGTATTTTGTTAGTTGATCATATTGATGTTAATGGTGTGGCCGTTTGTCTAAATATAAATAATGATAAAACGATCCAAAAGCACATGATAGTTGAAAGATTACATCAGGGTATTAACATTGCTGTAGGTCCAGAAACAATAGGTAGGGTTTTCAATGCCTTTGGTGAGCCAATTGATGGTAAACCAGCTCTAGCAAAGGATAAAGTACGTTACAGAAATATCCTTGATATACCTCCAAAATCAACCAACGTTGAAGTAAAAGCACCTGAAATATTGGAAACAGGAATAAAAGTAATAGATTTCTTTACGCCATTTGTAAAGGGAAGAAAAATAGGTGTTATTGGTGGCGCGGGTGTTGGCAAGACAGTTCTAATTATGGAACTCATTAATAATGTTGCAAAAAAACAGACTGGACTGCCTTTTTTTACTGGAATTGGTGAACGTATTAGGGAGGGTCATGAACTAATTACTACGCTTAGCGACAACGGATTGCTTAAAGAAACTTGTATGTTTTACGGTCAGATGGATGAGAATCCAATACATAGGACACTAGTTGGTTATGCTGCTGCAACACTGGCTGAATATTTCAGAGATGAACATAAAAAAGATATTTTGTTCTTTGCTGATAATATGTATCGTTATGTGCAGGCCAAAAATGAATTGTCAACAATACTGGATCAGGTACCTAGTGAGGGTGGCTATGAGGCAACAATTTTTTCCGATGTAAAGATACTACAAGATCGATTATCTTCGAACGAAAATGGGTCGATTACCTCAGTCCAATCAGTATATGTCCCGGCTGATGATCTCTCCGACCCCGCAGTTCAAATGATCCAAAACGAATTAGATGCAACTTTAGTTTTGTCTAGAACTGTAGCTGAACAGGGAATTAGACCCGCAGTAGATCTAAATAAAACGACGTCATCACTACTGACAGCCGATGTGGTTGGTGATAGACATTATTTATTGAGCCTTCGAGTCCAACAGATTCTCGAAAAATATGCTTCGCTTAAAAGCATTATTGCAATTATAGGTGAGAATGAACTATCAGTTGCAGATAGAGAAGATTACAATAAAGCCAAAAAATTAATACAGAATTTCACACAGAACTTGTTTGTTGTCGAGAAAGGTACTGGCAACGAGGGGCAATATTTTAGCAAAGACCAAACACTTCAAAGTGTTGAAGAAATTGTGGCGTAATATAAACTCAGATGGCCGAAACAACACAACCAACCGCAGATAAAGATAAAAAGTTTAGACTTGCTAGCAGAGACAAGCTAAACATAAAGATATATTCACCGTTTAAAATCTATTTTGATGGTTTGGCAGATAGTTTAACTGCAAAAAACGAGACAGGTGTATTTGATATTTTGCCTATGCACCATAAGTTCATTACATTACTTGAACCCGGAAACGTAACGATAAATAGCTCACACGGTATTCAAAAAATAGCTATCGATAAAGCTCTACTCCACGTTACCAATAATGTTGTCACTGTTTTTTTAGACGTATAACTTTAGCCAATTACAAAGTAGTCAAAAATGGCAGTCTCGGTATTTGGATTTGACGAGATACATATATCAAAGCTGGATGTGGTTTTGTTATTCACGTAATAGTCCAAAGAAGACGCTGCAGCGTTCTCGGGACTAATGATAACTTCTGGAGTTGTATTAAAACTTTGATTAAAAGTAACTATTGCTATGCAACCACTTGTTGGGCTGTTTCCAAAGTTTAGGGCTATAGCTCCTGCTGTATCTGTGCCATTTATTGAAACAGTACCACCACTGCCAATTGATCCTTGACTTGCAATCTTAGGGCTAAGTCCAGAAGTGTCTAGATGATGAGCTATTTGTATGTCTCCGTTTACTTGCAGTGAACTTACAGTTAAGCTTCCAGCATTTACTGCTCCACTTAGAGTAGAAGTGCCACTAACATTTAGTCCACCACCAATGATTACTTGACCCTTAAGTGTGGATATGCCACTTATATTAATTTCGTTGCCACTAATCTGATTGAGTTGACTGTTGCCACTTATATTAATGTTGGAAATATTTAAACCACCAACTAAGTTTGTAGCTCCAGCCACTTGTAGACCACCCTTTATTAAAACGCTACCACTGAAAATGGTGTTTGATTCTACGCTTAGAATTTGTTGATTACTCCCTACTTGAACATTGGTGTTATTTAATTGATTTAAAACACTTTGAGTTAGTGTTTGACTCTTGATTGCTGGTGTTGATGGCGATTTGTTTTTATCTACAATGTAAAACCCAAAGACTACGACAATAATAATCACAAAAACAAATATAATCAGATATCTGTCGAACCTTTTAAACAAGGGTAATATATTAAAAACAGGGCCATTAGGTTTCTTATCTTTTGTGGTTGGATCTTCGTTTGCAACATTTTGGCTAAATACATTACTACTTGGGTCTGTTTTAGCATCGGGCTCATCAGGAACATCTAGGGTTTGACTTGATTTTTGGATGTCTTCATTTACTTGACTATCCAAAGAAGACTCATTGTCTGGCGCCTCTAAACTTTCAGCTTGAGTATCAACTTTGGCAGTTTCACTTGTTTTATTATTTTGTTGGTTTTCGTCTTGGGACATGGAATTTAAAGAATTTGATTAATATAGTAAAAAACAATGACTTCTTTTTAGCTTAAGCTCATTATATAACACTAAAATGAAAGCATAAACATATTGAATTTTAGGTGTTTTTATG
>DATKHH010000024.1:0-7686 GCA_035510315.1 Candidatus Saccharimonadia bacterium | reverse complement strand
GTGTTATTGGTTGATATATTTTGTTTTCCAAATAATCTTTTTTTTGCGTGAAGGCTAATGATGACAATAAATAAGATAGTCAGCAATAATAAAAATATCGATCGATCTATGATGCTTGCAGATACAATATTTGCACTAGATATCTTATGTAGATGTTCACTAAATATTAAAAGTGATTCTCTAATACCAATCCCCCCTGGAGTTAAAGATACGAAAAGCGTTAAATTGGCTACACCTGTGTACATAATCACCTGCTTGAATAAAAGATGAGAATTCACAGCTTTTAATTCAACGTAGTATATGAGTGTCAAAATGAAGACTTGTAATAGTGTAGCAAAAAAGAGATAGGTCACGTTGGTCGCATTAATACTAAGTTCTGATCCTAAAATCTTGGATCGTTTTATATAGAACCAACTACCTATTCCAGCTAAACTTAAAATTACAGCTACTATCGGAAATGTTAACCACCATACTTTACTTGGTATAAGTAGTAGTGATGTACTAATGATGGCATAGCTAACGTAATACAGTAGAGTTACCAACAAAAATACTCTTATTCTTAGACGGTATTTTTTATATAAATATAGGGCACGTACTGCTGGACCACTTTGACCAAGAACAAAAAAGTTAACAATTGTTGAATAGCCATTGAGCAATAGACTTTCATCTGGGGGTATACTTTTTTTACAAACTCTCATACTAATTTTAAAAACTAAAACTAAACTAAAAAACCAAAGTATATATAAAAGTAGTATGCCTATAAGCACTTCTAACTTGATATGCCTAAGCTCCCTTATTAGGTCAAGATGTTTAGATATGTAAAGCGAAAAAACAGTTGCCGTTATAATCAGTATGAATATGCTAATTAGCACTCGTAATCTTTTTTTCATATACTCTGATTTAAATCATACACTTTTTCTTGTATTTCTGGTTATTTCGAGAAATTGATTTGTTCAGAGTAAGTTCAGTTATATATAATATGTTTTGGTAGTATGAGATTTAAGTTTGAAAAAATAACGAAAGTGTTGGCATCTAGACGTTTTTTCTGGGCAATTCTTTTTGTTTTTATTTTTGAATCGATATGGTTTGCTTTATCTGCTGCTTATCCTCAGGCTTTTGATGAGAATTTTCACTTCGGACTGATCCAAGTATACTCACACTACTGGTTACCGTTTTTAAGTTCTCAACCGCCACATGCTAATGCATATGGAGCAGTAGCTCGTGATCCGTCGTACCTTTACCACTATTTGATGAGTTTCCCATATCGTCTGATAGCACTTTTTGTTCATGGTCAAACTGGCCAAGTAATATTGCTGCGATTTATTAATATAGGATTATTTACACTTAATTTGGTATTACTAAGAAAGATCCTAAGAAAAGTAGGTATCTCGTTAGCCCTGTCGAATGTGATCCTTGCTGTTTTTATATTAATTCCGGTCGTTCCAGATCTGGCGTCTCAAATTAATTATGATAACCTATTAATTTTGTGCGTTGCATGGGTAGCATTGCTAACATTTAGGGTGATTGATGATCTAAGGAAACGCAAACCTTCTCTTAAAAATCTGATGAGCTTAATCATTGTTTCGACATTTGCCTCGCTTGTAAAATATGAATTCTTGCCGATATTTTTAGGAGTTGTGTTATTTTTGCTATTTATTAGCTTCAAATTATATAAGAAACATCCGAAAAGTTTATTGAGTGGTCTTTGGACAAGTTGGAAAACTCAGTCTATGGTCGTTAGAGTTATGATGGTGTCTTTACTTTTGATTAGTCTTGGTATGTTTATACAAAGAGACGGAATTAATTTAATCAGGTACCATTCTATTGCACCAAATTGTAGTAAAGTTTTAAGCATTAATGATTGCAAAGTTTACTCCGTTTGGAATGATAATTATCAATGGCATAACGAACTACTTAACGGAACAGTGCACGTTAGTTTTGAGAATCCAATAACTTACGCAGGCTCTTGGCTTTATTGGATGATGTATAGATCATTCTTTGCTGTGAATGGACCAAGTAGTGGCTTCACCAATTATCCGCCGTTGCCCCTACCAATAGCTGCGGCAATTTTATTGGCTTTTTTTGCCATGTTTACGTTAGTGAGATTTAGAAAAAAAATATTTTACAAAAATCCCTATCTTACACTTCTATCCTTTATCAGTTGTCTCTATTTGATTAGTTTAATGGCAGAGGGCTACATATATTACCGTTATACTGGTGTTTTGGAGCTAATGAACGGTAGGTATTTATTACCGATTATTTTATTCCTTGCAGCAATAGGTGGAATCGGTATAAGTATTAGTATGCGTCATTTTCCTGCCAGGAAAGCAGTTGTTGCCGTTATGGTTTTAATATTATTTCTACAGGGTGGTGGTATTTTAACTTTCATAGAAAGAAGTGATAGTACTTGGTATTGGTCCAATAATGAGGTGGTGAGGGTTAATAATATCGCCAAAAGGATTACTAAACCGGTTATAGTAAAAGGCAGCAAAACCTATGATACTCAAGATTGGCTTTTTAACTAAGATATTATTTATATAATTCTTTTTTTTGATTTTCGAGTATTTCTTCAATCATTATTCTATTTACTCGTATAAGATCGGCAACCATACCTAGTGTGAATGATATAAATGAGCCAGTAAGAAAAACGCCACCAATTAGAAGTGACTGTAAGTGGTGTGGCCCATTTGGTGACTTAACTGTGAGTACAAGGAATAAATAGTGGCCAAATGGTATTAGACCTACTATTAATAGAAACAGGCCAATACTTCCGAATATGGTATATGGTTCATACATCATCAGACTACGAAGAATTACAATGCCTGATTTTCTTGCATGAGTAATTGATGATTTCATAACGCGTGATTCGCGGGTCTTGGGATTAGTCTTAATTGTAATAGTTCCAATTTTTTGGTTTTTGTTGCCAGATTGTATTATTGTCTCTGTTGCGAAGCTATAGGGAGCTATTAAATTTAGTTGAATAGCTGCACTTTTGGAATAAGCTCTAAAACCACTAGTTCCGTCGAGCACGTTGGTTCTGGCAGCTTTATTTAAAACCCAGGTGCCGAACTTTTGAAGTACCTTTTTAAACAGAGAAAAATGTTCGATTGTTGAGGTTTGTCTATCGGCTATCACTACATCAGCTCTTCTGTCTAATATCGGTTTTATTAGATCAGGTATTCGTTCTTGGGGATACTGATTATCACCATCAGTAATTACTATGATATCGGCACCAAGTTCTAATGATCCTTTAATGCCATCTCTAAATGAATATGCCAGACCTTGATTTACTTTGTGCCTAACAAAGTGTCTTACCCCTAGTTTTTTAGCAACTTCGTACGTATCATCAGTAGATCCGTCATCGATTATTAATGTTTCTATTTCATCTATGCCATCAATTTTTTTTGGCATTGTGCTAAACACTAAAGGTAATGTTTTTTCTTCGTTAAGACACGGAATCATTATTACTAGCTTCATTTTTCCTCCAATTGGGGACATTATAGTATCTAATTGTATTGAATGAAAGTAAATAGACCAATATATTCAGCAAATATTCTACTTACTTTGTGTGAGTATATCCTTGGATTTTTCTTTCTTGCTCACGTTTTTTAATGCTGTCTCTTTTATCGTAGTTCTTTTTGCCCTTTCCTAGAGCAATCTTCAGCTTTATATACCTACTCTTGTTTAAAAGTTCAATAGGTATAATTGTTAAACCACTATTTTTCTCTCTAATTAGTCTATCTATTTCTTTGCGCCTGGCTAGTAGTTTCCGATTACGTACTTTATCTGTATCATTAATAGGAGAAGAGGCACTACCACTTATGGTCGCATTAATCAACCAGAGTTCGTTGTTTATTATATTAACGTAGGCGCCTTTTAATTGAACGCTGCCGTTTCTTGCTGCTTTAGTTTCAGGCCCATCCAGAGCTATACCAACAGTTAATGAATCGCCCAGTTGATAGTCAAATGAAGCTCTTTTATTGTATATTCTTTTAGTAATTTTCTTCTTAACCATAAAATTATTATGAACTAATTTATAATTGGTTACAAAAAAATAATTTTACTTAATTGTAGACAGCTTTGAATTCAGATTTAGCAATGTTCCAAAACGCTGGGTCATGTTTAATTTCTTTTTGATAATACCACCATTCAACACCCCATAAATCAATTGTTTTCATGCCAGTAGCTTCACCATAGTTGAACCGACTAGTCAATATTTGTGGGTTCATTGACTTTAGCTGTTCTTTTTCTGAGGAAGCGGTCATAGTGGTCGGTGGCCATGGCTCAGCTTGTAATTCGTGAATAATGGTATTCTTCCCTGTTATAATTTTTTCGACTCCTGCAATAAATGCATAATACCAAGCGGGTATTGGATACTCAAAGTATCTGTGAGTTATAGTTCTGTCCCAGACTCTTTTATATATTGACACCCCAAATTCATCTGGAGTTGGTTGGCCAATCGGTGTACCTATGGCGTTGTTACTTCTGCTAATAATGACCGGATGGTTAGGGTCCAGTGACTTTACCAGGTTATATTCTGCAACTAGTCTATTTCTTGAAAAATTAGTACAAGTCCCAAATGCTTTAAGAAAGTATTCATTCTCTAGTTCATAACTTTCTAAAGCAGGATTGTTCTTATATCTATTAACTACAACTGCTATAAATTTCATGATTTGTGGTTTCCACACACCATAACTTTCATTTTTAGCCCAACTTGGTATATGGCATTCTGGCCATCGAGGTTGCCGTAGCCCAACAGATAGATTGACTTTTACATGGTATTGATTCGCTAAAGCAAATTCATAATCTAATTCCTGGAAGTTATATTGTCCAGGAGAAGTTTCGATGTCGCTCCAGTAACTGGTGTATCTTATATTTCTGATTTGTAGTTGAGACAAGATAGCTTGTAGGGTATCGTTTGGGTTAAGATCAAGGCTAGAGGCATAATCTGGCACGAAAGTTACGCCTAAATTGTAGGGAACGTTTCTTTGGGTGTATATATACCATCTTGCGATACCATACATTGTTCCAAGAGCTAAAAGCAGCACAATTAAAATAACGCTGTAGATCTTATGCAGTGTGTCTTTTACGAACCAATGCAAAAACCTAGAAATAAACTTGGGTAGTTTGATTTTGGGTTTATTTTTGTGTGCCATAATTAAAGTAGAATATATGAAAAAAGCATTAACACTATCTATAGTTATACCAGTATTTAATGAAAGTCTCCACTTAAATAATTGCCTAAAAGCAATTAATAAACAGACTATGGCTCCAAAAGAAGTAGTAGTTGTCGATAATAATTCCACAGATAATACTCGGTCAGTTACGAATAAGTATAAGTTTGTAAAACTTATACACGAATCGAGACAAGGCGTTGTTTTTGCTCGTGACGCGGGTTTTAACGCAACTAGTACAGATATTATTTGTCGGATTGATGCTGACACAATTTTGCCCAAAAATTGGGTCGAAGCTATCCTTAATTTTTATTCAAAATCCGAACGAAAAAACTATGCTTGGACTTGTCAGGGACGTCCTTATAACATAAAACACTCAAAGACTTATGCGTGGTTGTCTGCACAAGTTATTTTTAGACTAGATGGAAGACTTTTAGGGCATTACCCGCTACTTGGGTTTAGTTCGGCTATTACTCAAGATCAATGGAGGAAAGTAAAAAACCTAGTCTGTCATAGAAATGATATACACGAGGACTTGGATCTATCAATTCACCTTAAGCAACTTGGTTTTAAGATTTATTATGATAGATCGATACAAGTTGGTGTTGAATTGAAGCGAGTATTTACTGAGTACTCTCATTTGTGGCCATATCTTTTACTCTGGCCTAGAACCTTAAGAGCGCACAAACTAAAAAATTGGTCGCTTGCATATATTGGAGCGGTGTTTATATATGCATCTGCTCCAGTTCTGATTGCTGAAAATATCCTTGCGATAAAATTAACCGGTAAGGTTCAGTAGTCTATTCCTTTATTGGCGATAAAGTTATCGTCGTAGTGGTGTTTGATTTTTGTCATGTCAGTTGCGATGTCAACATATCTAAGTAGTGATTTTGGGAATCCCCTTCCAGTTAAGCATAAGTTAGTTTTAGGAGATTTTTGCATTATCAATGATTTTAGATCATCTACAGTTAATAAACCATCCTGAAGGGCGTTATTGATTTCATCACATATAACCAAGTCGTACTTGCCACTAGAAATACATTTTCTTGCTATCTCTAGAGTCTGTATGGCTGCTTTTTTGTGTTGCTCTTTGGTTATGTTTTCTGCTGATAGCTCTTTTGCATTAAAGAAGCCCTTGCCTCCTTTATAGAAAAATAATTTTCGTTTATAGAGTGGTTGGATGTCTCTTAGGAATATGTGTTCACTGACACCCCAGTATTTTATAAACTGCACAAAGGCTACATTCCAACGATTGCCGAGACCTCTTACCATAAGACCGAGACTGGCACTAGTCTTACCCTTGCCTTCACCAGTATACACAACTACTACAGATGGCTTTGATTTAAATTCTTTTTTAGTCACTGTTTAATTACTCAATTTATAAATATAGCTTACTAAGCTTCTGGGATTGTTATGTTTGCTTGCATATATATAATAGTAAATTTTCTAAGATTTATAACTCGTTTAAAGCGACGCTTTATCTCTTCTTGTTTGCCTATTTCTGTGGGTATTTTTCCAATACGCTCTAAGAAACTATCTAGTGATTCTTGCATCCATCTTAAAAAAGTGTCTTCACCATATAGTTTTTCTAGCGTTTGATTGTCGGAGTGCTCTGACTCGTATCTATCTACTGCATCGGCTACGTCTATGTGAAAATTGTTTCTTTCTTGCTCTGTTTTAAATGTGTCTTCAAGGTTTCGAGGGAGAGGATTATTAACAGGATGCCAAATAAGTTGATCCTGATATTCACTTATTCTCGAAATAATTTCAGCCAAACTCCCAAACTCGCCCAATTCAGATCTAGGATCTACTTTTGGATATTTAGGTAACTCTGGGCTCATACTATTCCTTTAGTTAAGCACACCTGTATAATACTATATATAGCGTTTAAAGTACATTCCTTAACACTATATAAGCTTGTTTTCTTTTAAAGCCGAGTCTATTTTGGGTTTATCAAAACCAACAATGATCGTGTCACCTATATCAATTACAGGTATCCCCATCTGATTAGATTTCTTTACAGATTCTTCTGCTGCTTTCGGATCTTTCTCGATGTCTTTATCGGTATAAGTTACACCTAGCTTATCTAGATAGGCTTTTGCTTGGTGGCAAAAAGCACACCATGATGCTGAATATATTGTTACCATCTTAAAGTTAATTATAACATAGTTATTATACTTTTATATCTGATTTATATCTGTTACAATTAGGTTGTATGACAAGAAAAAACAAAGATTTAAAAGCCAAAAATTTAGCGGAAAATAACAGCAATATGGTATTTTTGAATGCCGCCTTGCAGATGAGTTGGAAGTTAGCAATAGTAGTTTTGATTCCACTGATTCTGGGAGTAAAAGTAGATCAACATTATAAGCTTTTCCCATACTTCACTATTATCGGTGTTATACTTGCTGCTCTTGGATTTTATTATGTCATTTGGGATGTACTACGAGAGTTTAGCCAGGATTTAAAAACAAAGAGTGATAAATAATGACTAGTATACTTAATTTTGCAT
>DATKHH010000023.1:0-2302 GCA_035510315.1 Candidatus Saccharimonadia bacterium | reverse complement strand
AGATTGTTTTAGCCACGAGAAAACTGTCCTTATGTAGTTTATATAATAGTAGTTATTTTGCCATTTGGTGGTTATCGGATTTGTGTATTTTAGTTTATCAAGAAGTTTTTCTATAATTTGATAGGAACTTATTTCATCCACAGGATTTAAAAGTATTGATTCGTCCGAATATTCATGTAGTTTGTTAATGATAAATGAGCCGAATCCGTGGAATGTATAAAAATTAACCTTTCTTGCTGGATTACCGATTGCAGAAAACAATCTTTGCTTCATAGTCTCGTTCGCCGAATCAGTAAAAGTTAGGCATAATATATTTTCCGGAGCAGTATCTGTCTTAGTTAAAATATTTTCGACTCTCGTTGTTAGCAGTTGTGTTTTTCCTGTTCCCGGGCCAGCCCTAATAACCATAGGGCCATCTATATGAAGTACGGCTTCCTGTTGTTTTTTGTTTAATAATTTCAAACGATCCAAAAACCCAGCAGACATATTATATAGTATAAGCTATTTTAGGAGCTCTTTATTTTGTGGCTGTTGGTAGTTTTTGATTTAGGCCAATTATGATCACAAAATTAGCGCCAGTTGGATTATTGGCAGTAGTTGAAGCCACAATTGTATCTCCAAATAAGGACTCTAAGTATTTTTTAGTATTTGGGTCTTTGCCACTGGAATTGTCTATGATTTCAGATTTTGCATATGTATTAATAGTGTCACCGATGCTACTAACGTCAATTCCTTTTTTATTTAAAATGGTTTGGTAAGTAGAGGCTAAGCCGTTTGTCGTAGTTCCATTGAGAACGATGGCACTGGCATTCTCCGTCACTACAGGGTTGCTTGATATTAGCTGATTATAATATTGTTGTAGTTGGATGTAGTTACCAACTCCTGCAGAAGGAATAAGTGCATCTTCTCCTGAACTTGATCTGTAGTCTGTGATTATTGGTTTCGTGCAACCATCCTGGCCAATCGTTAGAGTCGAGCAGTAGGCATATGATTTAATAGTAGACAAATCCATGCCTTTTGTTAATTTTATTAACTCTAATACATCTTGCAAAGACAAATCAGTCTCAACATTATTGCCAAGTGCGTTAAATAAATCGCTAACTCGAACTGGGTTTGTAATAACTCCGATACTCTGTGCTTTTTTTGCTATTGCCACAAATAGTTGTCTTTGGTGTTGTGTCCTATCAAAATCTGAGTCTGGGAAGCCATAAGAAACGTCACC
Organism: Candidatus Saccharimonadia bacterium; assembly: GCA_035510315.1. Taxonomy (GTDB): domain Bacteria; phylum Patescibacteriota; class Saccharimonadia; order Saccharimonadales; family DATKHC01; genus JAJXXC01. Next base: position 1,080 of record DATKHH010000023.1, on the reverse strand, counting down.
GGCGGCACCATCACCTCGAGCTCGTGCTAGATTTAGAGCTTCCTGACCATTAAGAAAGTCTTCACCGTTAGGCAGTTTCAGGTGGGTATATGCGTCAAATAATCCACGTGGATCAGGACTTTTGATGTCTACTGTAACTCCTCCAACGGCATTTACAGCATCTCTGAAGGCACCATAATTAGAAAGTGCGTAATAATCTATGGGTATTCCTAGATTAGTAGTTACGATGTGCTGGAGCTGTCCCATACCATTTTGTGGATATCCTGGAAAATTAGTACCCATATTGTCATTTGCTGCATTTATTTTCTGCCAACCCCACCCCGGAATGTTTACCCAAAGATCTCTAGGAATGCTCAGAAAAAATGCAGTATGGTTTTTTGTATCTATACTGGCAACCAGTATAGAGTCGGTTAGTTGTTGTCCTCCATGGTTTAGTTGATCGGCTGAGTCACCTGCAAGGAGTATATTAATTCGACCACCGCTCTGTCCTTTAACAGTAGTTGATTTAAATAGACTGCTTATATCACTAATTATGTTTCCGCCGAAGACCTTATCAAGATTATGAAAAACATTGAACCCAACATAACTACCAACAAACAAAAAAGCTACTATTATAAATAAAGCTGAGTATTTTAGAGTCTTTTTAAGCTTAGATTTTTTACGTACATCTTCCAGCTGTTTGTTTACTCTTCTTTGCCTTCTTGTTGGTTTATTTATATCTCTAAGATTTTTTTGTAGGTCCTCTTTGCTAGCTGTATTTAGATTATTTGATAATGCTAGTCTTGCTGATGGAATATTTTCTGCTGACTCAGGATTGATATGTTGCCCAAGATTAATTGACTGTCTTTTTGGAATTAATCTTGCACCTTGGTTTATTCCAACGTTTTTTATTTTTGAGAAAGGTTGAGATAAAGATGAATGTTGTCTAGATGGTATGAATCCATCTATACTTTTTGGTCTTTTTCTTCTATTTCTATCCATAAATTCCTTGGTATACCTGGCGTAAATTCAAAGGTTAATTATATCTTAAAATTTGCTTGCGAGTAAACTTTTGCACACAAACCGCAGCTATCTTAAATG
>DATKHH010000022.1:0-2995 GCA_035510315.1 Candidatus Saccharimonadia bacterium | reverse complement strand
ATCTAGTAAATGGGCTATCTATGTCTGTATGGGATTTTTGATCTTGTTATCTTTATTGGTAAGAAAAGGTCTTATAAATTTTCAGAATGGCGATCTACAGCTTTTTGGCAATTGGTATAGTTTTGTTAAACTTCACGGTCTCCACAGTTTTAAGTATGCGTACTCTAACTACAATCCACCATATACGTACTTTTTATATCTGGTAACACTACTTCCTCTATCCAAGATAGTTGCACTTAAATCCCTAATGTTCCTTTTCGACATAATTATGGTGGTAGGTATATATTTTGTTGTTAAGGTGTTCAGACCTGATGGCAACACTGCACTTACTGCTGCTATAACCGGAATGTTCCTACCAATTGTGCTGGTGACAGGCGTTATGTGGGGTCAATTTGATCAATTTTATGTAGCATTCGTTTTGTTTAGTTTGTACGCGGGCTTAAATAACAAAAGTAAATGGGCTTGGATTTGGTTTGGTGTAGCGATTGCTATTAAGTTCCAAGCCATATTCTTTTTCCCGGTATTAATAATCATGATGTTTAGACGCATACATTGGTATGATGCGATTTGGGCTGTGGCTACTTTTCTTGTTTTGTCTTTGCCTCCAGTCTTTGCCGGCAGACCTTTAAGCTCAATTCTGAATATATATCCTGCCCAAGCAAATCTCGCCAATGGTATCCTCAACCTAAATGCACCTAATATTTGGCAATGGTTTCCGAATAGTTCATTTCCATTCGTCTATCATCTTGCTATAGGATTGGCTGTTTCAGCTTGCTTGTTTATTTTTATATATGCATTGCAACACAAAAAATTCTCAAAGAAAGAATTGTTAATATGTGCGTCGTTAGTTTTGTATGTTGTGCCATTTCTTCTACCCGAGATGCATGAAAGATATTTTTTCCCAGCCGGTATAGTAAGCATGGTTCTAGCTTTTGCATACCCTAGTTTGGTTTACGTTAGCATAGCCGTTCTAGCACAAGTAGTCATACTATTTTCTTATGGACCGTTCTTGTTTAATAGTATTGCACTACCTTTCCCAATCTTGACATCGTTAATGTTGCTAATTATTTGCCTGCTAGCGGGCCAGTATGTTTTGTCAAACAGAAATGAGATAACTAGACCAATCATTCGGGCAGCAACAGCAGAACCAAAGACTACAAGTCGAAGATCTGTAAGTTAATCTAGTTTTTGGTTTTTAAATTTATTGACCAACCGACCGGGTTTTCAGGTATCACTTCAATTTTCCCGGACTTTAGTTGACCCAATGTATTGACGCCCTTTGTATAAACTGATGAGTAGTTAACAAAACCTTTGTTAACTCTCAGGTCACTATTTGAAACTGACGTAAACACGCCGAAAATTATAAATAATAAAAGGAAACCATATAGGGCTTGTTTCTTTATATATATGCTTGTTGTCAGGCCGGTAATTAGAATCATAGCTAGAATTCCATAGAAAAAATATCTATTACCAAATTGAGCGGTATCCATAAATTTTAATATATTAATCGGACTAAGATTACCTCCAACTAAAGGTCCCAAAAAGGCTGACATGGTAAAAACTGCCAGAAAGAATATGATAAATTTTAGGTTTAGAGGAGCATGCTTTATAACTACGTAAAGCAGTGTGCAAAGTAGCAGCACGGAAAAAATGAAAAGTACAAGAACTTCGTGAAAGGGTATGCTAGTACTAATATCGATTCTTGCAAATCTAAACGCTGGAGTGATAATTTGATTATAGAACTCAATTAGAGTGTATTTAGAAGTTGCTAGAGTGGATAACGGAATGTCTTGTCGTTGATAAATACTAAAATGATGAACCAATACTTGTATTAGACTTCCAATAGCACTGGCAGCTATAAAGAATATTCTTCTTTGTTTCCTCCAGATATAGTCAAAAGTAGCAATCACTAAATAGAACCAAGCAAAGGGTAGGGTTAAACATGTAACAACGAACAGTATCTTTTCTAAGATCCTTACTATTGGGCTAGATGATGGTTTCGCAAGGTAAATGCATAGACCTATTAGTCCGAGCAGAAATATGGAGTTTGAGAAGTTAAAGAAGAATTCTCCAAAATTTGCTATTAGGCCTAACGATAGAGCCACAAAAAGTTTTTGGTAGTTGTTTGTTAGAATGTTTAAACGATTCGAGAACAAGTAGAAACAAAAAAGTGCAAAGATAAAAAAACCACCAAAATCGAATAAGAAAGGTGCAAATCTAAGAGGGAACATAGTAACAAACAAAGCCCAAATACGCTCGGCAGTATGAGCGAATCCATTATATGGACTAAAGAGTGATTTTACTCCGTGATTGTATGCATCAGCTAACCAAACAGCTCCATCCTCAGCGTAGAGCTGAGGATTAATAATGTACTGCCAAGCTCTAGTGATATATAACAAACAGGGAATAGTGATAAAACCAATATTAAGAAAAAGATGAGATTTTTTGTCAATAATTAAACGGATTTTATCTAAAGTATTGTTTGTTTGGGACATATTTTTAGTCGTTTCATTTTTATGTATATACGGATACTCACTTTGAATTTGCTATACCTAGCAGGTATCTGCCATAGCCAGATTTTACCAGAGTTTTACCTAACCGAGAAAGCTGTTTACTGTTAATTAATCCTTGTCTATATGCTGCTTCCTCTATGCATCCAATTTTAATACCTTGCCGTTCTTCAATTACTTGGACAAATTGGCTAGCTTGATTCATACTTTCAAAAGTTCCTGTATCAAGCCATGCGGTTCCGCGGTCTAGTAAACAGACCTTCAATTTATCCTTTTTCAGGTATTCATTTAGTATTGATGCTATTTCAATCTCACCTCTACTACTTGGCTTTACCTTTTTTGCTATTTCAATAACTTCATTATCAAAAAAATATAAACCTGCGTTTGCATAATCAGACTTTGGTTTTTTTGGTTTCTCTTCAATAGATAAAACTTTCATATTTTTATCAAATCCATAGACTCCATATCTCTCCGGATCTTTTACC
>DATKHH010000021.1:0-6853 GCA_035510315.1 Candidatus Saccharimonadia bacterium | reverse complement strand
GAAGATAACCTCATCAAATTCTGATAACCCTTATTGTTCATGGCAAGAAGAATCAAATGATATCTATTTTTATCTTTCGTTGGGTCCTTGTCTGTATGTTTTCTATTTGCAACGTATGCTTCAATACCAATAATAGGATTAATATTCTGGGCTTGAGCGGTTTTATAAAACTCAATCGCTCCTGACATAGTCCCATGATCCGTTATTGCAATTGATTTCATACCTAACTGATTCACATAGTCTATTAACTGATGAATCTTGGTTAAACCATCCAAAACACTATATTCTGTATGGTTATGCAAATGAACATAATCTTCAGCCCTAAGTTTTACTTTTGCTGACATTTTTGTCTCCCTCGGATACTAATAATTATACAGAATTGTTAACTCTTGATAAACATATAGTCTCTACAATCCTAGCTCATGTTTTATCATATCAGCCGACAAACTAGGGTTCGCTTGGCCTTTTGATAGCTTCATTGCTTGTCCTACTAAGAAGCCCATTGCCTTTTGTTCACCACTTTTCAGATCTTCCACTGCTTTTTTATTATCTAGAATAACTTTCCTTATTATCGGGAGCAGTATCTGATCACCAGAAATCTGAAGCAAATTCATACTTCTTGCAACATCGTTTGGTTTAGAATTATTTTTGATCATTTCAATTAGAATAACTTTAGCGTTCGTTGAAGATACTTTATTGTCTTTAACTAGGTCTGTTAAGGTTTTAAATGAATCTTCATTAAGTATAATGTCGTCCCAGCTTAATTTGTTTTCCACTACATATCCTTGAACATCACTTGTTAGCCAATGTATGACTTTTTTTGTAACCGATTTATCGTATTTCTTTAGTATCTTGATGGTGAACTCTGCAACACTTATCTCATCTACCACCATTTCTATCGTCGATTCATCTAGATCAAGTCCACTTAATAAACTTCTTACATCACCTGGTAGAATCTTTGCCTCTAATTTAATTTTAGCTATGGTCTTATCGTCCAATAATACTGGTGGTACATCTGGTTCTGGGAAATACCTGTAATCATGTGCATCTTCTTTAGTCCTTTGAGAAAAAGTTTTTTGTTTTGAATCGTCCCAACCCCTTGTTTCTTGTATTATTTGCTTTCCTAACTCTAGTTCTTTTATTTGTCTATTTATTTCGTACTCTGCAGCCTTTTCTACACTCTTAAAAGAATTGAGGTTCTTTGTCTCTGATCTTGTACCAAGGACTCCTTTAGTCTTAGAAACACTAACGTTTATATCAAATCTCATATTACCCAAATATAAATTAGCATCAGATACATCTGCATAACGCATTAATAGATACAGCTCATGAGCATATTCTCTGGCTTCTTCGGGCGAGTGTAATTCTGGTTCTGAAACTATCTCAAGCAAAGGAACACCAGCTCTATTTAGATCAACAAGGCTATAATCTTTGCCAGTAGGATGTATGGTCTTACCAGCATCCTCTTCGAGATGTGCTCTTGTGATATTTATTGATCTATCTCCGTTTTTTGTATGAATCTTAACTTTACCTCCAATGATTATCGGCTGATCATATTGTGTAATTTGATAACCTTTTGGTAAATCTGGGTAGAAGTAGTGCTTTCTATCAAACTTACTAAATTTCTGGGGCTCAGTTCCAAGTGCAAATGCGGCCTTTATTGCCAAGTGAATAGCTTCCTCATTTAAAACTGGTAGTGCTCCTGGCATCCCAAAACATATATGGCTCGTTGCTATATTAGGCTGATCTTCGCTATCAGATATAGTAACAGCTGCAAACAGCTTAGTTCGTGTTTTAAGCTGTACATGACACTCAATGCCAATTGTTGGATAATATTTTGTGCTATTTTTTATCATCTTTGGGTAGTGCTCCTAAATCCCTCAACGCTTGCCTAAAACCAATTAAAGTATTTTTAACATCAGATTCTCTTAAGACTTTGTCGTTAGTTTTAACCTTTTTATAAATTTTATAGGCTCGCCACAATGAATCATTATCTGAAAACGATCTTTGTCCATAAGTTAGCTTCTCACCCATATTTTTGCCTTTAAACTTACGTAGAGTAACTGCCTTCTTTAACAATATTTCGGCTTCCAAAACAGCTTCAGACCAAGTCTCTTTTGTTTTACAAAGAGATTGTATAAACAGCCATTTTTTGACGAATCTTTGTCTTCTAAACTTCCGTGGATAGTATTTAATGACAACAGCAATTATAAGAATTAAAAACAAAAGTGATAGATATATTTCGTCATTACCACTCATCTAAATGAGCCCTTCTATAGATAGTGCAAAGTCAAGCACCTGCGTATCATGATTTTGTTTTGCCATAATCTGTAATCCAAGTGGAAGTTTATTGCCCACATTCATCGGAATAGATATAGCTGGAATACCAACAAGATTAGCCTGCACTGTTAATACGTCATTCATATACATTTTCAACGGATCACCTATTTTTTGACCAATTGCAAATGCAACATCAGGAGCAGTTGGTGTTAGTATAAAGTCACATTCTTCAAATGCAGTATTAAATTCATCAATTAACTTTGTTCTTAGTTTCTGTGCTTGTTTATAATAAGCGTCATAGTATCCACTACTTAATACATAAGTACCAATCATTATTCTTCTCTTAGCTTCTTTACCAAAGCCAATACTTCGTGCAGCTTTATAACTGTCCTCTAAATCTTTTACATTCTTGCTAAAAAACCCATATCTTACTCCATCATATCGGCCAAGGTTACTACTGACTTCAGCTGGACACAATACGTAGTAACAAGCTAGTGAATAGTTAACTAAGGGAACTGAGACCTGCTTTACAATAACGCCAGCAGCTTTTAAGTTTTCAATAGTCTTCTCAAACTGTTCTATAGCCTCTTTTGAGATGTCATTTTGATTAATTTCCTTGATGATCCCTATCTTTTTACCCTTAATATTTATCTGTTTTGCCTTATACGAAGTTTTATCTCTATTGATGGTAGTACTATCTAGAGGATCTCGACTTGCCATAATATCCAAAACGTAAGAGCAATCTTCAACATTACTAGTTATTGGACCAATTACATCCGTACTACTTGCCATCGCAATTACGCCATTTCTAGAAACCAAGCCATAAGTCGGTTTAAAGCCAACTGCACCACATAGTGAAGCGGGCTGTCGGATTGACCCACCAGTATCAGTACCTATTGCAAAAGGTGTCATATTTAAAACTACGGCTGCAGCTGGTCCACCACTACTACCCCCGGCAACTCTGCTTTTATCATGAGGGTTCTTGGTCACCATAAAATCACTATTTTCAGTGCTAGTGCCATGTGCAAAAGCATCGAGGTTTGCCTTAGCGACGCAAATGCCACCTTCAGCTTCAAGCAAATCTATTACTGTAGCTTGGTAAGGTGCATTAAAGCCTCTTAAGATATTACTGGCTGCGGTGGTTTCACAGCCAAAGGTAAGTAAATTATCTTTGGCTATAAATGGCACACCAGCTAATTTTCCTTGTTTTTGACCTTTAGCTATTTTTTGATCAATAAGTTTAGCTCGTTTTAGTGCTCTATCTTCAATGACACTAATAATTGCATCAAATTCAGATTTCTCTTTAATAATCTTTAATGATTTTTCAACTAAAGATACTGCTGAAACTTTTTTTTGGTTAACCTGCTCCGCTAACTCTGAAATCTTTGGCCAATAATTCATATCTTTAGATAACTCTTTTAACTTTAATGTAGTTATCTTCTGTGTATGGAACGTTAGACAACAAAGCTTCTCTTGAAATTTTGTAGTCAATTGGTGTATCGCTGCGCATAACATTGGATAAACCAGTTACTTGGTTAGTGGGTTCAACTTTAGATAAGTCTAGCTTCTGCAACTGTGATACGAATGTAATAATATTTTGAATTTCAAGAGTAAATTCTTTCAATTCATCATCCGATAATGATAAATTAGAGAGTTTGGCCAATTTCAATACATCTTCCTTAGTAACGTGTGTCATTTAAAGAGAAGTATATCACCGAATCAGAGTTGATTTCAATTAACTAGATCCTATTTTTTAGTAATTTTAGCTCTTATTTCTTCGATTAAATCACGAAGTTCAGCTGCTTGTTCGAATTGTAGGTTCGCTGATGCCAGTTCCATCTCGGAAGTTAATTCTTTGATTAAGTTACCATACTCATCGGGTGGAATTTTATTAAGATTAATCTTATTTTTGGATTTACTTTCATCACTACTTAATCTCATTGTATCTTCAATTGCCCTAGATATTCCTTCTGGTGTTATATGATGCTTTAAGTTATATGCCGTCTGTACTTTTCTACGTCTATTAGTTTCATCAATAGCTTTTTTCATACTACCCGTTATTGAGTCAGCATACATTATTACTCTTCCATCGATATGTCTAGCTGCCCTACCGATCGTCTGTATTAAAGCTTGTCCACTTCTTAAAAAGCCCTCTTTGTCAGCATCCATAATTGCTACCAAACTAACCTCTGGCAAATCTAAGCCCTCTCGAAGCAAGTTAATACCAACCACAACATCATATACGCCAAGCCTTAAATCCCTTAATATGTCAGTTCTATCCAGTGTATCTATATCGCTATGCAAGTAAGTAACTTTTATTTCAAGCTCTTTAAGATAGTCAGTAAGATCCTCAGCCATCCGTTTTGTAAGTGTCGTTACCAGTACTCTCTGTTTTTTAGATACCGTCGTATGAATTTCGCTAAGCAAATTATCAATCTGATTTTTTGTAGGCCTAACTTCTATCGAAGGGTCAATGAGACCAGTTGGTCTTATGAGTTGCTCTATTGGCTTTGGGCTTCTTGAAAGCTCATATTCAGCCGGAGTAGCACTCACATATACTGCTTGGTTTATGTGCTTCTCAAATTCAATAAAAGTAAGTGGACGATTATCCAGCGCACTAGGCAAACGAAAACCGTGTTCAACAAGCGTCTCCTTCCTAGATCTATCGCCGTTATACATACCTCGAATTTGTGGTATGGTCATATGCGATTCATCAACAAATAGTAAAAAATCATCAGGGAAATAATCAAGTAGTGTTGCTGGTTGTTCTCCTGGCTCACGGTTGGTTAGATATCTACTATAATTTTCAATTCCCTTAACAAAGCCTGTCTCTTCTAACATCTCAAGATCAAAATTTGTCCTTTGCTCAAGTCGTTGTGCCTCAAGAAGTTTACCTTCTTTTTTAAATTGCACTAATCTATCGGCTAATTCTTCTCTAATTTTCACTAAAGCCAGTTTTAATTTTTCTTCAGGTGTAACGTAGTGACTGCTTGGGAAAATTGTTAGGTTTTTGATACTACTCATTATTTCGCCAGTTAATGGATTAATCTTTGTAATCTTCTCTATACTATCTCCGAAAAACTCAATTCTGTAGGCAACTTCTTCAGAAGCAGGGAAGATATCAACTACATCACCTCTGACTCTAAATGTACCTCGATAGAAATCTATGTCATTTCGATTATATTGAATATCATTGAGTTGCCTGATTAACTTATCTCTATCTCTTGGCTGATTTATGTCAATTTTAATCGCTAAATTACCATAGTCTTCTACTGAACCAATGCCATATATACACGAAACTGATGCGACAATTATTACGTCATTTTTTGTTAAAAGTGCATCTGTTGCTGAGTGCCTTAACCTATCAATCTCCTCGTTGATTTGACTATCTTTCTCAATATAGGTATCTGATCTAGCTATATAGGCTTCAGGCTGATAATAATCAAAATAGCTAACAAAATAATGAACTGAATTATCGGGGAAAAAGTTTTTAAACTCGTTATATAGTTGTGCGGCTAGTGTCTTATTGTGACTTAAGATTAGTGTTGGCTTTTGAATCTTCTCAATTACATTAGCCATGGTAAATGTTTTACCGGAACCAGTAACTCCAAGTAAGACCTGTTCTTTAACCTTATCTTCCAAATTCTTTGTCAACGTCGATATCGCTACTGGCTGATCCCCAGCAGGTTGATACTTTGAAGCAATCTTAAACTTAGTCATGTATAAAAGTTTAACCGAGAACCCTTGGAAAAGATAATATTATAATCAGCCTGATCGATGCTTTTGGATCTCGTCGTCATTTAGATACCAAAAATGTTCGTGATTTTTCAAATGATCTATTAAGACTTTGTTTTTCTCATCAAGTTTCTTTATTATCATGTCGACTAGTGCTTCGGGATCATCACTATACACAACTAGATCACGATGCGGAGCTTCAAGTACGTTCATAAGATTAGGGATTACGTCCGCAGTTCCTCCACTACTGGTTAAAATTCCACAAGGTTTGTTACTTTCCAGGGCAGATGTAAATTCATGCAGTGAACCAAACCTTCCGCCAACAGTTATGACTGCATCACTCGATTGTACTAGATATAAGTCTCTACCAACATAATGCATGCCTGTAAAATTTATAAAATCGTAACAACTAAAGGGTAATCTATACTTATTTAAATGCTCCGACAGCGAAGCTGCAGGAGAAAAACCAATACTTTTACCCCCAGCTTTTACAGCAGCCATAGCTGCATAATATGGTAATCCTACAGTTGCTCCTGTGGTAATAGTTTGGCCTTTCTTTGCTATGACTCTACCAAGTTCCATAGCCTTATCTCTTGACGTTGCAATTGTAGGTCCAACAGCAGCTCCCGAAACACAGATAGAATAAATAATGCTGTTTTTATTGTTAGCCGTCATTCAAGTAATGCCCTATCAGCAATTATTGACCATCGATTATTTAAATTTCCATCTTCTAATTGATCAAGTACTTGTTTTTCAAGTAAGCTCTGAGCTGAATAACTAGAAATAATTTTACTCTCAACAGCTGTACGTAAATATTTACTACTAGAGTCTTTTAAAT
>DATKHH010000020.1:0-7708 GCA_035510315.1 Candidatus Saccharimonadia bacterium | reverse complement strand
TTTATATAGTTTTTCTTTATTTTTGGTTTAAGTTCTGGCGGAACATAGTAATTATATTTTCCATCTAAGTCTTTTCTGTCGTAATAAATATACCTGGTTGATTGTTCGAGATATGCAGCGAGTCTTCCCCATTCTATTTTTTTAGTAAGTAGATTACTTGCACCCTCAACTACAATATGATGACCAGATAATTGTTGTACTGAATCATCACCAAATTCTGAGATCACGCGCCTTAATAACTTTTCATCGGCATCAGTGGAACCACTAAACTCATCTAAAAGAGTAATTCTGAGGTCATCAAATCTTCGACTCAGTCTTGCCATTGAGGCTGCTATGGTCACTGAATCCATTTTGTTTTTGAAGGCATAGACATTACCTGTTGTATCAGTAATTATGTCCTCAAGGTATTTTCTTCCTTCATCTGTAATGACTTTTAAACCATCTTTTTCGCTAACATAATTTTTAGTGTCAGGTTGATATATAATTTGAGATTTTTGGTCAAGTATTTTATCGATTGAGGTTGGCATAGATTGAATTAATCGAGCTTTTCTCTCACTAAGTACTGGTTTTACTTTTTCCCATACTTCATCTGAAACTTCTTCAATTGACTTATTGGTAAAGATAACTGGAATATTTCTTTTCTTTGCTTCCCATAAATAACCAGCTCTGACGCGTTCTAAAAATTCGACGTCAAGATTATCGAATCTATCTCCGCTTTTTCGATCGTTGAGCCTTTTAGATAACTCTTGAACTGGTAAATCGAATATTATAGTTAAGTCTGGTTCATTATCGTTAACTGCAAAACGTATTATGCTATTTAAGCTATCATAGTCATCAACATCTGATCTACCGTAGTATTGAATAGCTAGCGTTGTGAGGTAGTTTCGATCACATATGCAATAAATACCATTATCAATTGATTGTCTAATTACCTCCAGTGATTGAGACCGAGCAGCATTGTATAGTAGTACTTCTGTCCGAGTATTCATGGGGTATTCAGGATTTTGAGTTAAGCGTCTAATGGTTCTAGCAGTCAGGTCGGTTTGACTGTCAGGTTCTCTAAATATTCTTACTTGTAAACCAGCTGCTTTTAACCTTTCAGAAAGAAGTGTTATTTGGGTTGTTTTTCCAGTGCCTTCCGTTCCTTCAAAAACTATATATTTAGCTCTAGACATAGCTGCTCCCTTCAATTGGTCTTGGTAGTTCTCTAGAATCATTGTAGGCTTTGGGTAAGATTGACTCGGGAGTCCATGTCTTAATTATGGCTTCAAGATCTTCACCTTGTTGATATTTACCACTAAACCCTCCATCTCTAGCAATTCCATAGTTACCTCTAACCTCTCCAGTTTCGTGAAATACGGCCTGTGCAATACGCTCACCTACTGGTATAGCAATAGTTTCACTGTTTAGGTTATATATTTCTAGAGTCAATCTATTGATGTACCCAGGATCAACAAAACCTGCATCAAAACAAACTGCGATACCATTTCTTGCCCAACTTGATCTTGCTCTAAGCTCATAGGCTCCAGGTGGTCTGATACCCAAGAATTCATGGGTGTGAGCCAGGATTCTCTCTCCTGGTTTTAAAACGATAATTGGGTGTTCAGGTGAGATATTTTTAAGTGGTGTAAAGCCATTCATTAAACACCATTGTTTGTGAGATATGGCTTTGTATGGACCATCAAAATATCTCTCTACATCTTCTCTATCAAAGGGATTATAGACAGTTTTAGTTGCGTATCTCTCAATACGGTAATAATAACTACCTAGCGTAACGTCTAAGCTTGCTTGACTTACGTGTTTTGGATTAAAGGGTAAACAAACTATGTGGTCATCGTTTATAGCTTGCTCTATATCCAAATTACTCAGGATACTCATGAACTTTAACCTCTCACTAACTCTATGTTTCTATATATAGTGTATCCCCTGTCAAAGTCCTGTTACAAGTATTTTAAAAAAATACAACCATTTGGCTATTAAACTTGTAACTAGGTTCACTTATATCTAGAATGTAGTGTAAGTACTTATGTATAAGTTTGTTAAATTAGAGTCCAAGAAGACTTTTTACTTACTCCAATTTGTGAGTTTAGTCGTACTTATAAATGGAATATACTTATTGTTCTTAAGTTTAAGCCTTATACATTCTCACCATGGATCCAAAGGTAGTTATTTTGGTGTAGAGGTTTACCCAATACTTGGGCTTACTTTGGTGTATCTGTCTGTTCTACTAAATAAAAGAAAAAGAACTGCTTGGATATTTGCACTTATTTCATACTATATATATCTTGCTATAGCCCTAAGACAACTCATTGCTTCTTTAACTCATCATCAACAACATTTGCCTAGTCGTTTACCGTATCATTTATATCTTAATATCTTTCTGCCGATTGTAATTGTCTGGATATTATTTATTATTAGAAAAATCTTTGTAGTTCGAAGTGACATTTCATCTTTTGGATTTAGTTTAAGAGTTGCAACTATTACTCTATCGGCAACTCTTACATTTGGCACTGTTGGCTATGTAATAATGGATAACGCTGATTTTCATCAAGAGATTAGTTTTGGTGGAGCAATACATCAAACAATTGACCAATTTGACTTAACGGTAAATAAGCCTTACGTCCCATATACCAAACGAGCCAAAATTTTTAGCGACACACTTAGTGTTATATCTACGCTTGCTGTTGTTTACTGTGTTTATTCTTTGTTTTTGCCGATTAAACTTAGATATTTTGATGCACACGCAAAAAGACGCGAAGAACTAGCAATTTTGAAATTAGGCCATGGCGAAAGTGAAGATTTTTTTAAAGTCTGGCCAAGAGATAAGACATATTTTTTCAATGAAAATAGAACTGCGTGCATAGCTTATAGTGTTCATAGAGGCATAGCGTTAGCTCTTGGTGACCCATCAGGTCCCGTAAAAGAATTTTCTAAAATTGTTGCTGATTTTTGTGACTATTGCTATTTAAATGATTGGTCACCAAGTTTCATTCACACAGAACCTCACTATAACTCAATTTATAAAAATTCAGATCTTGAACTGCAAAATATAGGTCAAGAAGCAGTTATCGATTGTAAACACTTCATTGAAAAAGTATCTGCTAATAAATACTTTAGAAATATAAAGAATCGATTTGAAAAACAAGACTTTAAAGTTGATTTACTTAGCCCACCTCATGATCCCGAAACACTTAAAAAATTGAAGAATATATCAGATGAATGGCTTAGCTTGCCTGGTAAAACTGAGAGAGGTTTTGTCATGGGTTATTTTAACAATGCCTATCTAAATATGTGTGACATCTTGGTTTTAAAAGATAAAACTGGTGCAATAACTGCTTTTATTAATAAAATCCCAAATTTTAAAACCAGTACTGCAAGCTATGATATGGTAAGAAATTCAAAACAAAGCCCAGGAAACTCTATAGACTATCTTATATATAATTTTATTCTTTATGCGTCTAAGATAGGCTTTTTAAAAGTTAATATGGGCTTGTCGCCACTTGCCAATATTAACGCTAGTGACAGTGATAAATCAATGATTGATAGGTTATTATCTTTTGCATACACAAAGGGTGATAAATTTTATAGTTTTGAAGGTTTAAATAAATTCAAAGATAAATATGAGCCAAAATGGAGTACAAGATATATCGCATATAAGGGTGGCTCTAGTGGCTTTTTAAGAACTCTGAGGGCTCTAAATGTAGCCACTAAAAAGATTAAACACCACTAGATCCTTTAGATATTCTTATCTATTTGGACTGAAGGACCCATTGCTGTTGTTGCAAAGACTGAGAGGATATAGTTTAGCTTTAGATTTGATGGCTTATTAGCTTTTATTGATTCAAATACGGTTTCAGCGTTTAACTTTAACTTTTCACTACCGAAACTGACTTTGCCGATGGCTAAATGGATAATACCTGAGCTGTCGATTTTGTATTCTACTTTTCCGCCTTTGGCATCTAAAACAGCTTTGGATGGGTCATTTGTAACTGTGCCCTTTTTAGGATTTGGCATAAGCCCTTTTGGCCCAAGTAGTTTGGCATACTTAGCTAGTTTTGGCATGTGACTTGGGGTTGATATAAGTACATCAAAATCTATTTTATTCTTGTCTAGTAACTCTAGAAATGAATCACTCAGCGCAATGTCCGCTCCTGCTTTCTTGGCACTAGCTAGGTCTTTATCATCAGCAAACACTGCAACTTTAATTGTTTTACCAGTTCCAGATGGAAGTACAATATTATCACGGATATTTTGATCCGCATGCTTAGGATCGACACCAAGTCTTATATGAAGCTCAACTGTTGCATCAAATTTTGTTGGACTTGTTTTTGTTATTAGATTTAATGCATCATCTAAACTATAAGAGAGAGTTTTATCAATTAATTTAAGTGCCTGCTTGTATTTTTTACCTTTTCGCTCTGACTTTGGTCGTGCCGGTTTTTGCTTAAGTTTAGGCTTAGTGGCATCAGGATCTGTTGTTTCTGTTTGTTTCTTAAGCTCTTTTGCAATTTTCAGCTCTTTTTCTTCAATTGCTTTAGAACTTCTCTTACCAGCTTTAGCTAGTTTAAGATCTGTTTCGACCTCAGTTTTAACTTCGCTATTTTTAGCAGCTTTTTCTTCTTTTGGTTTTATTATCTTTTTGGTTGTCTTTGCCTTAGGGCTAGTTTTTTCTGCCATATTAGTTCCTTTTGTGGTTCAAGCGACGTATATTGTCTCCCACAGATTTAAAATTTATTCTACTTCGATACCCATACTTCGAGCGGTGCCTTTAACCATTTTCTTTACTGACTCTATGTCTTCTGTGTTCATGTCAGTTGCTTTAGTACTTGCGATATCGCTTAGTTGGCTCTGAGTTAACTTCTTTTCTAGCTTCTCGCTATTTGGTCGACCTGAACCTTTTTCAACGCCAAGTGCTTGTCTTATTAAGTCGTCAGTTGGTGTGCCTACAACTCTCCAGTCCATGGTTTTATCTTCATATACAGTTATGTGAACTGTAAGATCTTTTCCCATACTGTCTTTGGTTTGTTCATTAAATGGATTAATGAAGTCCATCATATTTACACCATATTGACCAAGTATGCTACCAACTGGAGGTGCCGGATTCGCTTGTCCACCTTTGAGACGTATCTTTAGATTTGCTTTTACTTCTTTAGCCATTATGTTTTCCTAAATTATATTATAAATTAATTTTAGCTTATTGTCGAGTGCTTACGATTTCTTGACCTGCAGACTATCTAGCTCAACTGGAGTTTCACGGCCAAACATATTAACCAGAACTTTTAACTTACCTTTTGTTTGATCAATTTCACTAACCGTTCCATCAAAGCCTTTAAAGGGACCATCGGTTATACCAACTACCTCACCGACTTTGAAGTCGATCTTGTGCTTAGGTTCTTCTTTGCCCATTCGTTTCATGATCTTTTCTATTTCATCGTCTGAAACTGGGGTTGGTTCGGTGCCAGTACCAACAAAACCTGTAACGCTAGGTGTATTTCTAACTACGTACCAAGCATCTTCTGTCATGTTCATTTGAACAAGGACGTAACCTTGAAAAATCTTTTTCTCAACTATTTTTCTTTTACCATTTTTAACTTCAATCATTTTTTCTTTCGGAACTAGTACTTGAAAAATTAATGATCCCATGTCCAAAGACTCAGCACGTTGTCTAATGCTTTCAGCGACTTTTTCTTCGTATCCTGAATAAGTATGGATAACATACCATTGCTTATTTTTATTATATCTCTCAGCCATGTAAAAACACCTTTTTAAATATTATTTCAAAAACCCAATCGAGTAGACCTACAAATATAGCAAAGATTACAGAGAAAATTATTACTGCAGTAGTTAGTCTTAGAGTAATTTTGCGATCTGGCCATGTAACAAGTTTAATTTCCGAAAGGGCATCTCTTAAAAACTTAGGAAATATATAAAATCGTTTATCTTTTTTAGGCTTAGCTTTATCAGTCGTTTCTGGTAGTTTTTTTGAGGCCTCAAGTTTCTTTGAAGCTTCATCAGATGCATCTTGCTGGCTTTTTTCAGCAAGCTCACGTACTGATGTTACTTTCGTTGGTTTAGATTTATCCTCAGTCATATTTTTTTAGTATTTTCTTAAATATAAAAAATCTACCATTTATAGGTAGATCAATATGTCAATAGTACAAAATGATTCGTCATCTGTCAATAGATCAATATATTTTTGGGCTGTATTTTTTTAATTGCTTTTTATAATCTTTGGCGTTGGGCTCAAAACTAAGAAGTAGTTTCCAGAAATCATTACCATGTGACATTACTTTAGTATGAGCAAGTTCATGAAGTAAAACGTAATCGATGATGTTCCACGGTAGCTGGATTAGGTATAAATTTATTACTAGCTGGTGTTTGCTATTGCAACTTCCCCAGCGACTTTTTAGTTCCTTAACACTAAAGCCGTTATAAGCTAAATTATGCTTTATTGAAAGCTCATCTAGTCTTTTTTTAATTAAGTTAGCAGTTTGTATCTTTAAGGCATTTTTTATTGTTTTCTTAGCCACATTTTGGACAGTTTCTGAATCAATTGCTAAGGTGTCACTATATTCAACAGTTATTTCATTAATAGCATTTGTTACCCTAGTTGACTTAACAAAGTGACTTTTAATAAATCTAATAGTCTGATATTTACCAACCGTCTGACCATCTCTAATAGAGATATCACCTTTAGACAAATGGTTTTCTATCCACTGATAGTTATTTTTAACGTAGTTGATACCAGCTACGTAAGGTAACCAAACTGGCATACTAACTCTAACTTTATTATCTGAAGTTACTGAGATTCTTATAGACTTGGATCGTCTATTTTTATAAATAGTAACACTACCAATTTCAGCAACTGAATATCTCTTAAAGGACATTTTTAATAAATATTTATGTTTCTTCTATTAGTGTCAACCCTACCGGGGTTTGGATTTGGAACTAGATTTACAAGTTCAGGTTTTGCTAGATTGCTTAGTGCGAAATCGTTATCAAGTAGTCCATTTTCGAATAATTTTTTAAGGAGTGCTCTCTTTTGAGTAGAATAAGCATGTTTGCCGCTCAAAACTATGTAGTCCTCGGAACTTATCACATTTTGCATTTTAGATATTTTAGACTCAAAAGATGTTCTATCTAACTTTTCAGCATATTTATCATCAATTTTTCTGAGATCTCTATTAACCACTCTACTAAAACAACTCTCAATGTCTATTTGAATCCAAACAACAATAGGCTGTGCTTTATTAGACTTTGCAACGGAGTAAACTAGCTTTCGACTAGGCAGTCTATCATTGTCGCAATCGTAGACAACACTAAGCCCAGACTTTAGATAGGTTCCCAACATATAAAGGGTTAGGTGATCAACAACTTCAGTTTCATCTTTAGAATACGTTGGCTCATCAAAGAACTCATGTCGCAGTTGATCAGCACATATATATGCAGTTGAAGTTTCTTCAGCAAATTGTCTTCCAAAATATGACTTACCGGAACCAGGATAACCATACATTAGTATGACTGTCGGTTTAGTTATAGTCTGTTTTTGCATATCTGTAATTTATAACAATTTAAGGTAATTTGCAAATGAACTTATCTGTAATTTTAAGCTAAATTGGTCTCTAGTTCTTTTTGACCATTTTGTAATTCAGGTATGTAACTGGAAAAGGATTTATTAAAATCTACAGAAGGATCTTTACTCATAATC
>DATKHH010000019.1:0-7352 GCA_035510315.1 Candidatus Saccharimonadia bacterium | reverse complement strand
ATGGTAATAATAATAATTTCAGATAATCCAAAATTAAGTGGCAGACCATTTTTTATAGCCGAAACCATGGTTAGGAAGGGACACGAGGCACACTACTTAATTTGGGATAGCCCATACCGCATAAACCGTAAAGCTTTTGTTAAACATCTATTCACATCATTAAAGACAAAAGAGTATAAACTTTCTAGCGTTACTGTTCACAAAATCGGACGGCTACCTTATTATTGGCCATATGTTAACGGTCTACTTTTTAAGTACCAAGTAAAAAAACTATATAAAAAAGTTGGAGCTGACTTAATATACGCGGCAACTTATACAAACGAAACTGAAGTTCCCAAAAAACTGCCATTTATATACGATCTAGCCGATGATTATTCTGCACCGGGAGATTTATACGGGTCATTAATTTATAAATTAGCCTTTAAGCTATTGGACGTTAAAGGGACTATGAAACGTCAATGTCAAAACTCTCTAGCAGTTACCGCAATTTCAGACATTCTCGTTAATTACGCCAAGCAATATAACAACGTAGTAATTAAATTACCTAGTGCAATTGAAAAGGAAACTGTTAAAAAAATTCTTCAAAACCCTTCCATATATTCTTCAAATGACTATTCATTTATATATATATCAATATTTGGTCAATGGAGTCGACCTATTGAGACCATGCAAGCAGTATTGGAACTACGCAAAGAGTTTCCCGAAATTGATTTAATTTTGATAGGCCCAGGTGTAGAAGTCGAAAATATTAAAATGTTTATTAAAAACAACGACGCAGAAGAATTTATTCACTACCTTGGCCCAATATATAATCGTACGACTGTATTTACCTATATAAAACAAAGTAGTATAGGCCTAAGCGCTTCTATAAAGGATAAGTTTCGTGATGCAGCAAACTCCGTAAAGGTACTGGAATACAGCGTTATGGGGAAAAAAGTCGTATCAACTAATCTCGCAGAAGTAGAATCACTCCACTTCCCTAATATATTTACCTTTAGTGACACCAAGAAAGGCTCTGGTCTTAAGAATACAATGCGTGAAGCTCTTCTTTATAAAACTACAAACAACGAGTTTAAAGACATTTCCGATTATGTGCTTAGAGAATATAACTGGGATAAGCTTACAGATGACTTGCTAGATCTTATAAAGAAAGTGAATAAACAGTGAAGGCGCATAACATTATCCACGTCTCACCACTGTACCCTCCACACTTAGGGGGTCTTGAGAAAGTTGTTCAAACTTTAGCTCAAGAACAAACGAAAGTTGGCTTAAACGTATCGGTAATTACCTCTAACTTTGGGAACAATAAGAGCAACCTTATGGATACTTTTAAGGTAACTCGTTTAAAGAGCTTTGTGGTAGCAAATACTACTATTATGCAAAAATTATTGTTTAATTTATTAAAAATAGATCGTAATGATATTGTACATTTACACGTAACTCAGGCATACACGCCTGAAATGGTTTGGATAGCGTCTAAGATTAAAGGTTTTCAATATATCGCACACATACATTTAGATGTTCCTCCTTCGGGAAAAGCTGGGTTTCTTTTGAAAATTTATAAGCCGCTCGTACTCAAGCGAGTTCTTCGCACGGCCAGTTTTGTAATAGTTTTTACTAAAAACCAAAAAAAAGAACTTCACAAGAGATACGGTATAAATGAGAGCAAAATTAAAGTGGTACCAAATGGAGCAGAAAGCTTCTTTTTCTATAAAAAGGCGAGGAAATTACCAAATAAGCCAAAGTTACTGTTTGTAGGGAGGTTAAGTTTTCAAAAAAATTTACAGCAATTATTAGAAGCGCTTAATGGAATTTCAGAAGAGTTTAGCACTAACATAGTTGGTGAAGGCGAGCTTGGTAAGGAACTCAAAAAAACTGCCAAGACTTTAAAGTTAAAGAATGTGGAATTTAATGGCAGGGCCGATGGTAAGAAGTTACTCGATTATTATAAACGGGCAGATATATTCGTACTACCATCTGAACGTGAAGGAATGCCATTAGTATTACTCGAAGCAATGGCTATGGGCTTACCTATAGTTGCTACAGATGTAGTAGGGAATAAGGACGTAGTAAAAAATAATAAGAATGGCTTACTGGTTCCTTATGACGACCATTTAGCATTTCAAAAAGCTCTTCTTAGAGTTAAATCTGACACTAGACTATATGAAAGCATGAGTAAAAATTCACGTAAACTGTCTGATCAGTATTCTTGGAGTAAAATTTCTAAAACATTTCAGCACATCTATGAGGAGGTTTCAAATTGAAAATCCTATCAATAGTAAGTGCTGGTTATGAACAAGGAGGAGCCGAAACTACCGTTGTTTCCTACAATAAGATTTTTCAAAAATTAGGCCATAAGGTAAAAACCATCTCTAGTAATAGTCGCCCAGAAATACCCCATTACTCGGATTTCGAATTTAATGCTATTCCGACTAAAGGTATCAAGTCATATGCATATACACTCTTCAATCCAAGCGCATTCAAGGCTACGAAAAAAGTCCTTGCAGATTTCCAGCCTGATGTTGTGTTACTAAATACAATGCAGCAAGTAACACCATCCGTACTATTATTGCTTAGGCACTACCCGTCTATCCAATGCATACATGGCCCTGAGGCATTTACTACTTCATTGCTAGCGTGGCACATGGATAAATCTAGTTTTAAAAGTCAAGATTACGATCTAAGTAATTTAACATTGAGTGGTAAGATCCGATACTTCATATTGTGCAGAGTATATGTACCGGCCTACAAACTTGGGTTTAGGAATATTGATAAATTTCTAGTGTTTAGTAGTTTTACGCGAGATATACTTAAAAAAGATGGTTTCACTATGAAGCCAATCAGCTTTATACCTCTTGGCATTGAACTTCCAAATACACGAACTACCGTCAAAAGAAAAGCCAACACTATAGTGTACGTCGGTCGTCTCGAAAAATTCAAAGGAGTTATGGACTTAATTAATGCTATTCCAGAAGTACTAAAAAAAATCCCTAATGCGCGTCTGGAAATTGCCGGTGAAGGATCTGCTGCCCTAGAACTCAGACAGCGCGTTGATCAACTGGGTATAAAACAATCCGTATCATTTAAGGATCGTATAAGCCAATTGAGCGTTGCAAAACTATACTCTTGTGCATCAGTCGTAGTAATGCCATCAACATGGCCAGAGCCGTTTGGCAAGGTTGGAATTGAGGCAATGAGTAGAGGTACTCCGGTCATTGCTACCGACGTTGGTGGAGTACGAGACTGGCTACATGATAGGGTTAACGGCTTTTTGGTAAAGCCTTCAGATCCAAGCCAATTATCTAGAGCAATTGTGAAGATACTTAGTGATACTAAGCTAAGAGAAAAGCTGAGCAAGAACGCACGTAAAACAGGCGCAGGATTTACCGCTGAAAAATTTGCTCAACGCTTGCTTGGTCTTATAAAAGAGACTGCAG
Source organism: Candidatus Saccharimonadia bacterium (assembly GCA_035510315.1). Taxonomy (GTDB): domain Bacteria; phylum Patescibacteriota; class Saccharimonadia; order Saccharimonadales; family DATKHC01; genus JAJXXC01. The sequence continues at coordinate 3,915 of DATKHH010000019.1, read as the reverse complement.
GACAAGGATGAGAAAAATTCTGTTTTATAAAAGCAAGGCCAAGCTTTTTGTGCTGGCCTGTCTAGCACTTGCTAATACCGCTTACCCAACTCACAACTTTCTGGGATGGATTATAACCTTGGTTTTTTTCTTGATTATTCCGGGCTACTTATTACTCAATACACTAAGGCACGGTATTAGGTCTAGATGGTTAATAGTGGTCTTATCTCTAGCTCTGAGCATGCTCATACTTATGGTCAGCGGTCTAGCACTTAATAGCTTGCATACCTTTGGTTTAACACGACCACTTACAACATTAAATATTTTTATTGTTCTAGATCTAGTCACAATTGCTTTACTCTTGTTGAACAAAAAAAATCACCTCAAGCTGCCTTCCTTGAAAATAAGAGCTACTGTAGAGCAAGTAATTGTAGCTCTTGGGCTTACAGCCCTACCCTTGCTAAGCATTGGTGGCGCGATCCGATTAAATAACGGGGGGTCAGACGTGCTGACTATGATTATGTTTGCAGCAATCGCTCTATTATTTATGCTCCTTATTTTGCGTAAGGGACTCCAGCCGCTGTATGCATATGCGGTTTTCACAATAGGGCTATCTGTTTTGCTTAGCATTTCGCTTCGTGGGTGGTTAATAGTTGCTAATGACATTCAACATGAGTTTGAAGTGTTCCAACTAGCTAGTAACAACAACTACTGGAACATATCCTTACCTAAAGGGGATCCATATAATGCTTGTCTGAGCATTACGATTTTACCTACAATAATATCGAAGATAACGACTATACCAGCAGAGTATGTTTACAAAGCCGTATTTCAGGTAATATTTGCTCTTGGTGTAGTACCGATCTACTTTCTTATCGAAAAACTAAGGAATGCTAAGTTAGGATTAATCGGAGCACTTATTTTTATATCGTTCCCCGCATTCGTAAATAGCATGCCGTATTTAAACAGACAGGAAATTGCTTTCGTGTTTTTTGGTTTGCTTATACTAATAACTTTTCTTAAGATGTCACCCAAGCCAAAAACTATATTGACGGTACTTTGCCTGTTTGGCTTAATACTTTCTCACTACTCAAGTGGCTACATTACAATTGGGATGCTTTCGCTGTCTTGGGGAGTTTTCAAGTTGCTGAAGCTGATTAAACGTCAAGAGTCTCCTTGGCCATCAGCTACCCTCCCATTACTTAGTATGCCCATTATTATAGTCGCTCTGCTTTTCACATTTTTATGGAACATGCAGGTCACAGGCTCTTCATCAAACCTTACATCTACTATCACGCAGACATTGAAAGGCCTTTGGGAGGGTTCGTCTTCGCAGTCAAACGGTGTTAATTATGCTCTGCTTTCGCCTTCTACGATAAATCCGGTACAAGTACTCGCAAAGAGTGCTGGTAGTAATGCTAGCCAAGTATTCTACATTCCACAGCAAGAATTGCCTATAACACATTTAGGTAGAACAATATCACGTATTATAAGTGTCAGTAGCCTCAATTCTGCTATCCGTTCGTTTAGTGCCAAAATTTTGCAGATACTCTTGCTGTTAGGGACTTTACTACTATTCATCCGTCTAGGTAAAAAATCATCGGTTTATGAGATTTATTATTTTTCTCTAGTAATTGCTTGCATTATTTTGCTTGTATTAATAACCGTACTTCCCCAACTATCGGTTGATTTTAGCGTTAATCGCTTGTTTCAGGAAACGTTGGTTATAATAGCTCTGCCAATAATCGTAGCTGCGGAATTTCTACTAGGATTTCTGAAACGGTACAGAACATATATATCTGCCTTTTTCTTTGCTTTTTTGTTTTTGGATTTGTCAGGATTTGTTCCTCAAGCGCTAGGAGGCTACCCACCACAGTTAGCTCTTAATAACTGGGGTACAGACTATGACATATACTATATACATAAAGGAGAAGTAGTGGGAGCTAAATGGCTCTCGGCCAACGACTCAGGTAAGTCAGCCACTGCTGACTTCTATGCCCAAGGACGTCTCAACAACATTAAGATTGAGGGTGGGGTCACAAATATTCTTAATACAGTTATGACTTCTACTTATCTATATCAGGATTATGCCAATGTGCATTACTCACTGTATGGCGCCTTTCTAGGTGGTGATGTCATCGAGTACGCTTTCCCTGATGCAACACTCAATCGTAATCTTGTTTACTCAAATCAGTCTAGCCGTATTTATCTAAAGCCTGAATAAAATTGAAATAATGAAGTCTGAGTAATTAAGGCCTTTATACTTAAAATATTATGAGTACAACACAAAATCATAAATCAGTTGCCAGGAATTCTGCATATATTTTTATTTCTCAATTGGTTGCAGCTGTATTTGTTTTTGTAAGTTCTGTGTACTTAGCACGCGCAGTCGGTCCATATACCATGGGACGATATACCTACCTAATATGGATCGTCTCAACCTTTTTTACGCTAGGCAGTTTGGGTATTCCAACGGCGATTATCAAGTTTATAGCTCAGCACTCCGAAGATAAAGATAATAATACTGCTAAGCAGATTGCCGGCAGTTGGCTATTGATCTCATTGGGGTTAAGCGTTATTATGGCGCTAATTTTATGTATTCTTGCTAAATTTCATGTTCTTACGAACCATGACAAAACATTATATTTTTACCTAATCTCACTAGCTTTACCCCTGAATATCATAGCTTCATCACTGTCAAGCATATTCGGCGGGCACCGGCGTTTTCTACCCCTTATAAAAATAGGCGTTATTTGTTCGCCATTATCTTTTCTCATCCTAGTAGTTGTTTTATCCAGGTCGCACTCTTTGTTTAGTATTATTATTGCTTATCTACTGGGTAGTATCTTATCCTTCTGTATAACTTTGATTTTTGTCAGAAAGCAGGACTTTATATCGTTTGCAAGACTACCCCGGCCGGTTATGGGCCCGATGGTGAAGTATGCCATTACGGTTTCTGCAATACTTATACTAGATTTAGTCGTATGGGACAGATCTGAAGTACTCTTTCTTGGGCATTATTCCTCGCCGCAACAAGTGGCGTATTATTCCTTGTCGTACACATTTACTGCAAACATAATGGGACTATTACCGGGATCAATCTCTGGAGCGCTTATGCCACATATTGCTTCACTAAGAAAAGCCAAAAATCAAATAATTAATTCATATCAAACAGCATCAAAATATGCTGGACTTATTGTTGGTATGTTAATAGGTGGAGGGATTGCATTAGCTGGTCCATTTGTCACTATGGTGTACGGACATGACTATTCTCAGATGGTTCCCGTATTCAGGATACTCTTCTTTAGTGCTGGCTGGGCTGCGATTGTGAATGTGGGCTCAACAGTATTACAAGGAATGGGAAAACAAAATTATCTTTTAAAAATTGGTATAGTCCTATCAGTGGTAAATATTGTGGCGGACTTTATAATAATTCCTTCGCACGGCGCGTTAGGCGCGGCAATGGCAAATGGCGGTACCATATTACTGGGCGGCATAATAGTCATATATATATTAAACAGCTATGTCGGCATACCGTTCCCGGTGTGGGTATATGTGAAAATACTCGGTATTACCGTCGCGAGTTGTGCGACAATTCTAGCTATAATTAGTTGTGTTGGGGGCCAAGACATATGGACATTTGTGCTAGGTGGTATCGGATTTACTACAATGTATCTTTGTTTAGCGGTACTCACAAAACTTCTAAAGCTCGAGGATATACTCGTTCTGAGCAAAGTGATTACGAGAAAGCTAAAACTGAGCTGAGAGGAGACGCGATGAAAGAAGCACTAAAAATCAGCATATCTATGACTTCGCATAACGCAGAAAAGTAAAATGCCGAAACTATAGCTATCAGATTAAGTATAAAATAGTTAATCAAGCAAAGGTAAAGAATAAGTCAGACATTTCGTGATTAAAAGTTATACTTCTTTGTTC
>DATKHH010000018.1:0-9764 GCA_035510315.1 Candidatus Saccharimonadia bacterium | reverse complement strand
AGAATTGTCTAATTGAAACCTCATAACTGCAAAATTACGTAAATTCGTGAGCCGATTATTTGCTGACTTTAAATTTGTTTCACTAAAATCTGTTTGACTACGATAGTGTGCTTGCAATATGAGTAGCCTAAAAGCCAGTGGATCTTTGACCTTTCTTAAGATATCTTCCAGAGAATAAAAATTGTTTAGAGATTTACTCATCTTATTCCCTTCAATAAATAGATGTTCATTATGAAAAAACAGTTTTGCTAAATAGTTTGTATCTTTTCCGGCAGTGCTTTGTGCGATTTCGTTTTCGTGGTGAGGAAACGTTAAGTCTATCCCTCCAGTATGTATATCAAAAGGTTGATTAAGTAGTGATGTACTCATAGCTGAACACTCAATATGCCAACCTGGTCTGCCTGGATAATTAGTACCATTCAATTCAAATTCCCAATAAGGTTCTTGGGTCTTTTTAAATTTCCAAAGAGCAAAATCATGAACAGTTTTTTTGTCATATTCATCGTTATTGATTCTGGATTTTGAGTGATCTTGGTTTTCTATATCTAGATTTACTAATTGACCATACTTTTTACCACTTTTTATATAGTCGTCTATAGAAAAATAAATGCCGTCATCTGCTCTGTAGGCAAAATCATTTTTAAGTAGTTCTTTTATCAGATTTTGGATAATGTCAATCGATTCAGTAGCTCTGATAAACTGGTAATTATCTGGATTAATGTTCAGTTTTAAGATATCTGATTTAAAATCAGCCTCGAATTTTAGCGTAACCTTTTTTAGAGCCTCTTCTATATCTAGATTTGGATATAGTTCTCTACTTTTTTTTATAGTTTTATCATCTATGTCGGCAATATTCATTACATGCTTTATTTTAAGACCGCTTGCTTTTATGGTTCTTGCTAGAGTGTCTGCGTATATATAACAGCTTAAATTGCCAATGTGGGCCCTATCATATGTTGTTGGGCCACAAGAGTAGATACTAACCGAGTCTTTATTAATTGGTTTAATGTCTTCTGTTTTTTTAGTTAGACTGTTATATAGCTTTAATGTCATAATTTTTCTATCTCATCAAGTAAATTCGATGTTATTTTTAGTGTTTCTGCTTTAATTGATTCTAGGTCTTTACGTAGCTTTTCATCAATCTTAAATCCACTACTATATTCGTGTCCACCGCCGCCGAAATGCTTTGCTAGTTTATCTGCAACTGGCGCACCATAGTTTGTACGTATTTTGGCAGTAATACGCCCGTTTTGATAGCTTTTAAATGCAATTGCGACCAGATTCCCTTCACCGAGTCTCATCTCATCTAAGACGAGTACAGAAGGATTGTAGCTATATGAGTATTTAACGATCTCTTCCCACGGAATGGTAATTATTGAAATACTGTTATCTCTAAAAAATTCAATTCTTTGTAGCAATCTACCCTTATATTTGATTAGTTCAGGACTTTTTCTGTTTACATTTCGCCTAGCTTCATCAAGCAGAGTTAAACTAACACCTTTTTCCACTAACTCAGCAATTATGTGAATAGTTCGAGCTGATGTGCTTTGTGATACAAGACCAAGGGTGTCTGACATAATTGATGTTGCGATAGCGCTTATTGCATTTGGTGCTAGGTGCCACTTAAATAGCTCACTTATTTCGTATATTAATTCACCAGTTGACGCTACGGGTTCATTTATGGCTACGGATGCAAAAGAGATATTAGATTTAACGCTTGTATGATGATCTAAAATTACGCATGGTTTTTTAGATATTTTTGATAAAACGTCTGTTTTTTTAGCAGATTCTAAAAGTTCAATACTACTACAATCAACTATGATACTTAGATCAAACTCTTTAGGTAAATCTCTCTCAACTCTATCCCAACCATTTAGATATCTCAGATATTGTGGCATCTCTATAGCGCAATACAAAAAGGGTTCTTTTTTAAGATCATGAATAATTTGTTCTAGCGCCAAACTACTAGCTAGGCTATCGCCATCTGGATTATCCGCCTGGATGATAACGACCTTTTTAGCAGTATCTAACAACTCTTTAAATTGCTTGATGTTTTTAGTTAATTTCACAATGCTGTTCTTCCCTCGAGTGCTCGACTTAGAGTTATTTGATCAGCATATTCTAAATCTACTCCAACCGCTAGGCCTCTTGCTAGTCTAGTCATCTTTACTTTGCTGCCTTCAAGTTGCTTTTGGATATAGAGTGCAGTTGATTCACCCTCAACACTGGCATTAGTTGCAAGTATAATTTCACTAACTTCGTCTTCGTCTATTCTATTTATTAGAGCTTTAATATGGAGCTGTTCGGGGTTAATCCCATCAATTGGTGAAATAAGTCCACCCAAAACATGATAAGTACCATGATAAACACCGGTCTTTTCTATAGCGATAATATCAAATGGTTCAGCAACAACGGCAACTGTTTTTTTGTCTCTTGAAGGATCAGAATATAAATCAGATAATTCTTTATCTGAAGAAATGAGGGCAAACGTTTTTGGACAATAGGCTATTCCTTGGTGGAGATTGGTTAAGGATTCTGCAAGTCGCTTCGAATTACTGGAATCTGATCGAAAAAGAAAGTATGCGTAACGTTCAGCTGTTCTTGGACCAACGCCCGGCAGTCCGCCCAGTGAATCAATTACTTTTTGCAGAGCCGGAGGTAATATTTGCACAATCGTATATTTTTATAGGCCCAATGAACCAAGCATACCCATCATTGGTTGCATTTTTTCTTGGGCAAGTTTTTGACTTTCTGAAACTGCATCCCTTATAGCATCTTCAATCCATCTCTCTAGTTCTGATATGTCTTCTAGGTCAATTAGCTTTGGGTCAATATGGACTTTTTTGACTTTTTGTTCACCACTAATTTCGATTTTTACAGCACCATCACCCTTTTCGACAGATATGATGGTATTTTTTAATTCCTTTTGTAGTTTTTTTGCCTTTAGAAGCATTTTAGCTTGATCAACTCTACTCATAACAGTGTCCTCTTAACTTATTAGTTTACTAACTACTATTTTAACAAAATTATCTATAAATAGTGATCATAAATTGCTAATACTTGAGAAGTATGTGGCCAAACCACAAAGTATTGATCAATGTGATATAAAACAACGACTGACACAAGAAGTATTAGTAAAATTATGCCGATTGTTCTTGGGTATGGATTTCTTGGAAAAGTTCCTTGCCATTCAGAATGGAAATAATATATGCCAAAGGCAATAAGCAAACTAAATAGTGGCAGAGCGAAGTATAGTGCAGTCGCACCGTTAAAGATAAATAGTATCCAACCAACGACTATGCCAAGAGCTATGTATTTAAACAGTACCTGTTTTCGATTAATAAAAGCCCAGTAAGCACCAAAAATAATAAAAATAACCGAGGCTAAATCAAAAATTGGTAGGTTACCTATAGATAGCTGACTAGTATTGAAGTTATATATAAGAAGGTTTAGGGGATATTCAATTAGTCTGTGAAGTAGAGTTGTAGTGCTACTTAGGTGGTTTGGAATATATGTCAGACTCAAGATTTTAGATTTAAAGTGTTTGTAATAGATTCCAAGTGGAGCAATAAATAATAGAAAAATTATAGGCAGAAAGATTTGATAACTTAGCTTTAGGTTTTTAAAGTGCTGTCTGATTGGTTTAAAAAAAACTACCGAGCAAAGTAGTAGTAGCCATATCATTCCTGGTACGTAAATCAGGCACGCGACTAAAGCAGCGATAGGCAAACTTATAACGTCTCTACGTTTTGATCTTATAAATAGTAAAATTAGTGAGATTAGGGCAGTCGTTGCTAGAGCATAGAAGATTAAATTTTGGTCATTTCGAATAAGTTGTAAAAACCAAAGGTTAGTTGTAAATAACAAAGTAGATAGTATCGCTACAAATGAGTTTGTAAGTTTTAGTACCGTATAAAAGAACACGTAGATAACTAATAGCCCAAATAGATAACCAATAGATCTAATGAATATTAAGCTGTGAAGGTGCAGAAAGTTTAAAATAAGGTATCTTTTTAGAAATGGTCCGGAAGACAAATGATGAATGAAATAATGTATATTTAAAGTGTTGCTTGTAAGTTTTGTGTACGTGTTTAGCTCTAAGCTAGATAGACCTTTTGGAATAGTGCCAATTTTAAATAGAAGTAGCAATGAACCCAATATAAAAATACTCAAATTAAATGTAACTATTTTCCAGTTTTTACTTACCCACTCGCTTACCACATTCGATGTATACATTATAATTAACTAATATTATATCATCTGAGCAGATATAGGTTTTGTTTTTGGTTTTTTTACTCAAAAGGTATATCAGCGTGTTTAACGTCAACGCTTTTGAATTTTTGTTTATCCCTATCAAAGTAGAGCTCAATGTTACCAGTAGGCCCGTTTCGATGTTTTTTAATGAGTATGTCGGCAATGTTTTTTCGCTCAGTTTGTTGATTATAGAAATCCTCTCTATAAATAAATGCGACTATGTCGGCATCTTGTTCAATTGATCCAGACTCTCTAAGGTCAGACAGTTGTGGTATTTGTGGACTACGACTTTCAACTGAACGACTTAGCTGGCTTAAAGCAATTAGAGGTACATTTAATTCTCTTGCAACACCCTTTAATCCCCGTGATATCTCACTGACTTCTTGGACTCGATTACCTTCACTAGAACCAAACCTAGAAGAACCATTCATCAGTTGCAAATAATCTACAACAATAAGGCTGATAGGTTTTAGATGGTTTTGTCTTCTTGCCTTAGTTCTCAGTTCACTAACAGATATTCCTGGGGAGTCATCAATAAAAATACTTGCCTCACTAAGTGTGCCCATAGCATGACCAATCTTTTCGAAGTCTTTATCCGTTAGGTTTCCAGTTCTAAGTGCCCAAGCATTGACGCCAGAAGTCATGGCAAGCATTCTATCGACCAGCTGTTCTTTGCTCATTTCTAGGCTAAAAATAAGTACTGAGTTGTCTGATTCTAGTGCGACATTATGGGCAATGTTTAGAGCTAGTGCCGTTTTACCTATTGAAGTTCTTGCTGCTAGCACAATCAAATCGGATTTTTGAAGACCAGCAGTTAAAGCATCTAAGTCTGGGTAGCCAGTTGGTAGCCCTCTGAGTTTAGCCTTATCTTTATGAAGATCATCGAGTCGGTCAAAACTCTCAGTCATTATATCTTCTAGGCTAGTTATATCTTGCTTTAAATGCCTGTCACTTGCATTAAATAAACTAACCTCAGATCCTTCAATTAATTCTTGAAAGCCGACGGTTTCGTCGTAACCTTGTCTAGCAATATCCTGGCCAGCTTTGATAAGTCTTCTTCTGAGTGCTTTTTGAGAAACAATTTCAGCGTAGTGTGAAACGTTTGACGCTGCGGGTACAAAGTTTGTAAGTTCCGTTAGGTATGATGCTCCACCTATTTTAGCGAGGTTTCCTGTTTCTTGTAGCTTATTTGAAAGAGTTAAAACATCAATTGGGCTATGGTTTTCATATAGAGTTACGATTGCTTTATATATATCACGGTGCTTCTCGTCATAAAAGTCATCTGGAGTTACAATATCAGCAATTTTTACAATTGCGTCACTATCAATTAGCACCGAACCAAGAAGCGATGCCTCTGCATCGTGACTTTGTGGCGGAATAACGCTTGAATCTTTAGGGCTCATCTTATTTATCTACTCTATCACTTCCACGCCACCAAAAATATTACTTATGGTTTTTATATCCTCTTCACTATTTACATCTAAGATGTTCTCTTCAGTTTTTGTGGTTATTGAACCATCGACAACTATTTCTATATTAAATTTAACGTTAGTTATTTTTTTCAAAATACTTTCGATGATTTGTCGATTTTTAACGTCATTTAGTGATCTTTGGTGAAATGCGAATTTAGTTTTAAGAGTTAAATTATTATCTTCAAAATTGGCAACTGTCATCTTAGCAATTGAATAAAGTGTTGGATATTGGGCCCTTATTTCATCGATAACTTTTGGCCACAGATCAGTTGTATCAACTTTGATTTTTTTTCTTCTAAATTGTTCTTTTGACTCCAATTTAGGATGGTTTTTAGATATCGTTTGAGTAGGTTTTTCTTCTTCATGTATTTCTTTTATTGGAGCTGGTTCCCTCTCATTATTGAAAATATACGAATACACTGTGATTTCTAAAGCAACAGATGGATCGGATGAACTGGCTAGTTTCAATAGAGCGTCAATTAGTTTTAGATTATCTTTGACTTCAATCTTCTCATCTTGCTCAATTATTTTATCTTTTAGTGCAGATATTAACTGCTTTGCAATATTATCAATGGCGTAGCCGTTATCATTTATTGATTGCATTGTTATGCGAAAAGATTTTATAGATTTTTCTTCTAGTGCGCAAACCATATCATCAATTATTTTCTTTGGTGCTGAGCCCACTATCAGTTCTAGTTGCTCTAGGGTAATAGTTTTGTTTAAGTTACTGGCTTGATCTAAAAGACCGATACTTTCCCTAAAACTACCACCACCATATTCTGCTATGAATCTAAGAGCGTCATCGTTAATCTTAATTTCTTCGGCTTTTGATATCATTTTAAGTTGATCAATAATTTTTACGTTACTTATTGGTCTAAATGAAAATTGCTGAGTTCTACTTAGGATTGTCTCTGGTACTTTGTGGGTCTCGGTTGTGGCAAGTATAAAAACGATATATTCTGGTGGTTCTTCGAGCGTCTTAAGTAGCGCATTAAAAGCTGGCTTAGACAACATATGTACTTCGTCAATTATAAAAACCTTATACTTTCCCATTGCCGGTGATAGATTAACTCTATCTACTAGTTGGCGAATATTTTCGACTCCACTGTTGCTTGCGGCGTCAATTTCTATAATATCGAGATAGTTATCATCACCGTTATATTTGAAGTTATTAATTTCATGGGCAATGATTCTTGCTACAGAGGTTTTTCCAACGCCTCTTGGACCACTTAGTAAGTAAGCATGGGATATATTTTTATTTTTTATAGCATTTTTAAGAGTAGTAGTGATATGATCTTGACCAACTACTTCGTCCAGAGTTTTAGATCTGTACTTTCTATACAATGCTTCTGACACTAACTACCTCCATAGGTGTAGAATAATTATAGCTCAGTTAAAACAACTTAGGATGTTGTGATTTTATTGATTTTGAAATTTTCTAAAGAGCTGCTTCTAATGCTGCCCATTCAACTGAAGCAGACTTATCTTCAGGAACGTTGACACTAACTTGATCACCAGGTTTGGCTTTAAAATAAGTTACGCTGGCAAGTAAGATTCTAAATGATTTCTCTTGTGTATCAACAAAGTAGTGACCGCTTTCAAGTCTGAGGGTTCCAATTAGTTGCCTTCGAGGAATTGGCCCAATTTGTTTATACATAAAAGTTCCATCATCAGTAATAGTAAGTTTTAAAATGTCTCCTTGAACTAATTTAGATTTTGATGCGTAGTTTGCTGGAACTGGATAGTTTTTAGCATCAGAACCTATCATGTTTTGACCATCGAACACACCTTCAACTATCTTTCCTATGATCTCATCACTAGATGAAGTTGTGGTCTTATCTTCTTCTCCGACCAGACTGATAAGCAGCTCTTTAGAGGCTGCTAAACTAGTTTCGGCTTCAGTTATTAAAGCTCTCAACCTTTTTATTTGTTTCTCCGGAATGTCTGCCATATTTGTCTCTATTTAAAAAGTGTGTTGTTGTTTTATTTTTTACACCTTTGATTCAAAAGTAACACGTAACCTAATCTATGTCAAAACAAAGTCTGTGTAAAAACTGTTTCTATAGTTAATAAAGTGAAGTACTAAACTAGTTCTACTGTAGCACCAGCTTCTTCTAGCGCTTTTTTAGCGTTGTTAGCGTCTTCACTCTTAGCTTTTTCTAAGATAGTAGATGGAGTTGCGTCAACTAGTGCTTTGGCTTCACCGAGACCTAAGTTAGTTAATTCTTTTACGGCCTTAATTATTGCAACTTTTTGGCTACCTGCGTCTTTTAAGACAACATCAAATTCGGCCTTAGCCTCTTCGACAGGTGCAGCGCCACCTTCTGTTGCCGAAGGTGTAGCAGCCATGGCTACTGGTGCAGCAGCTGAGACGTTCCAATATTCCTCAAGAAACTTTACAAATTTACTAATCTCAAGAGCTGACATTTTATCTAAAAGATCAACTACTGCTTGAAATTCTTTTGGTACTTTTACTTCATTTTCTGACATATTATTACTCCTTATCTTAAGTATATATCTATTAATTTATTTAACTTGTTCCATGCGTGAATTTAAGACATTTAAAACACCTCGCAGATTACCTGAAACTACATTTACAAATCCACTGATTGGGGCTTTCAAAGTTCCAATTAATTGTGCTTTCAATACTTCAATTGCTGGTATCTGGGCCAAGGAAATAGCATCTTCAGCACTAAGAAGTTGACCTTCTGAATTAATTGCACCGATAATATCAAGAGTATTTTGTAATTTTGAAAAATCGTAAATTGTTTTAGCACTAGCTATCTCGTCACTTGAATTAAATGAATAAAGTAGCATGCCACTGAGTATTGAAGTGTCTAGGTTCTTTAGTTTAGGGTTTTTTTCTATCGCCTTAATTACTATTCGATTTTTAAAGATTTTAACTTGGGTGCCACTTTCTTTTGCGCTCTTTCTTAGATTCTGCATTGATTTGACTGAAGTACCTGCATATTTAACTAAGACTGTCATTTTTGATGTTGACAATAGATCACCTATTTCCTGATATAGTTTATCTTTTTTCTCTTTTGATAATGCCACTTTAAATGTCCTTAAATTAAAAAAACTTTGGTACGTTTACCAAAGCAATAACTTAGTTGTATCTTCTAAGATTACCTAGGTGGCAAATTAAGCTTTTTAAATGCAGCCACTGTCTTTGGTTAACTATGCTATATTTTAGACATTTTTATAAGTATTGTCAATCTATTTACTTGACTACTATTTTATGACAATAAGTAGTTCTTAATTAAAGCACTTACTTGTCCAACATACTGATTATGCTTGTTTACATAGCGATTTGTAGTTAATCTAAATCGGTGATGGATAAGGAAATTTTAGTTGGTAGCATTATAGAAGGAGTAGTAGGCCACGTAAATATATTTGCAGCTTTTGTGGAAGTTGTAGATTGTGATTATCACGTTCTTCTACTCAACTGTGAAGCAGTAACTAGAGATGGCCAACTCCCAATACGTATGAAAAATACTGTTGAGCAAGGTGAAACAAGACAATTTAGGGTTATTAAGGTTGATGATGAACGCAAAAGAATTCATCTGAGTATGAATGGGATAATCAGGATTGATGAAGTTGAAGAACCCTAATAGGCACAACTAGCACTATGGTCTTCCAACCTATATTGATATATACTATCCCGAATTTAAGCTGCGTGCGTGATTACGTCAATGATAAATACAGTACCAGCAGCAACGAATATTCCAACCATCATTGCAATTGATACCCCTTCTGCAAACTTTTCTACTTGTTGATTCTCAGAAGCATGTGGTAGTGGACCGCCATTTACGTTTTGGTCTTGTTCTTTTGAATTCATAGAATATATAAATACGCCTAAATAAGTTCAAAATCAAGTTTGTTTATAATTTAAATCTGTTTTTTTGTTAAACGTTATCTTTTTATCGTGTAACACAGTGCCGTATAGAACTCAGGAGCTTTGCAACATTTGGTTGGGTGTCCTGTACTGCAGACTTAAGTGTACACGTTTGGTGTTGTAGAACTCCAGGTATTTAT
>DATKHH010000017.1:0-2190 GCA_035510315.1 Candidatus Saccharimonadia bacterium | reverse complement strand
ACCTAGACTTTAGTATTCCTAACCAACTAATACAGAAGAAGATAGATAAATACCTGGAGTTCTACAACACCAAACGTGTACACTTAAGTCTGCAGTACAGGACACCCAACCAAATGTTGCAAAGCTCCTGAGTTCTATACGTAAATAGGGTTTTTAAAATCTTGATATTTGCTAGCCGTTATATTTCAAGAATATTATGTAGAAAATTATAAAAAAACCAACTTCGCTATATATTCCCCACCAACGTTCACACCATTGAATTTTTTGATGGAATCTAGCCGTAATAGTGTCAGGTGGTTTTAAACTTTTACGTTCAAAAAAGATATAGCGATAAGGCCACTCTATGTCAGGTAATATCGATAATATGATAGCAGCCGTTACAACCCAAACTGAGAAATGAATAGTAAATAGCAGAATTATGATGCCGATAAAATTAAAGCTTTCCATTATAAATGTTGCTTTATGCTTGAATGCTTCACCGTAACCACCGTGCCCCGGGTATCCATAATGAGGAAGAGCATCTAGCACGTAATGTGATAGAAAAGCTAGAGGTAATACTAACGCTGGTTCTTTTATTGTTACCGCTATCAAACTTGCCACCAAAACATGATTACTGATAGTCATATTACAAGAATAGCAGATCTAGCTATTGATTATTACTTTCAAGGGTGTATCATATATCCTTGTGCTTTTTAAACAGAACTATGAGTGAAAGAGTGACTAAACAATTAGAAATTGGATCTACTGAATATAATAATTCAGTGGTAACTTCCTTTTTAAATTCTTTTTTAGTTGCTTCTGAGCAAAGTGTGTTGTCACACAGAATTGACGTGCCCACGACTGAATCTTTAGGATCACATATAACGACAGATAGAATAATTAAATTCAAAAGAACTGCTTTAAAGGATCTGTTAACACGTACACTTGAAGCAAATGCTGACTTACTTGTTGTATCAGGCCTTGGTGCTGATGATGCGTTTGGTGGGATTTTAGATTGTGCTATATCAAGTATAGGACTAGTTAAGGTAGAAGAAGACCGTGATTTGTCTACAGTTCTCAATATTTTCAGAGTAATTTCTAGAGCTCAAGTTTGATTTAGATTTATTTTAATCTAGATAATTTTATTTGACTATATCTTTCAGCAGCCAGCCTAGTAAGTTCTGGATCCTCAGCTTTATTTACAAATATCATTGCTTCGGCTAAGAGAGGATGTACTTCAGCTAGCTTTTGGTGCATCTCAAGCACTAATTTCCTATATTCAGGGTGTCCTTGTGGGCTAGTTCTTAGTTCATGTATATGGAACGCTTCTCTTGCGTTATAACTAATGTGCCATCTCATTTTGTGACCAAGAAGTGTGGCATACTGGGCCTGATCGTTGTAACCTTCAGATTGTAGTAAACTGTAGAGTTCCATGCTAAGGTCGAAACATTTTACAAAATCATCACTCAGATTTGTTTTTTCTATTAACTCAGGTATATCGTAGCCATATCTTGGGCTTAAATCTTGCCATACAAGGTCATTAACCATTCGATGTCTCTGAAGATCTCTAAATATACCGTAGTCACAGATAATATCCCAAGAGTAGACAGCATTCTCTATAGCGCGACCTGGACGATGTCGACGATTTAACCTCTTTCCCATATATGCCTCAAAAACCTTTTGTTTTTTTTCATAGCTCCAATTAGCAATCTCGGTTTTAAGTTCACTTATAGATAAGCTAGATTGCTCATAGAGCATATATGGGATAAGTTCAAATTCGTTTTTTGGAGTATAGTCAACCAAATGCACACTACTTAAGTCATTAGAATAACTTTCTTTTAGGTATTTGTTTGTAATCTTCTTTAAGTCCTCTCTAGTATCAAACTTATAGGCAATGGTGGCGCCACCTCTTTCTGGGATATCAGCTCTTTCATAGAATATTGGTGCAACTTTTCTAATATTTTCTAGTATTTTTGATCCTACAAGTTGAGACTCTTTTAAATTATCACTAGAAAGATTCATTATAAGGTTTTCAATTGCTTGAGCAGATCCGTATATACCTACTGTTGATTTAGTAGCAACAGGTAAAACGTGTCTTAATACGTCACAAACTTGTGCTTTTACAGCTGATCTAAAAGCAGCATTTCTTTCTTTTTTTGGTGTCTGAGATTGTTTTTCAATATATTTACTAAGTATTGGAGACATCTTACT
>DATKHH010000016.1:0-4380 GCA_035510315.1 Candidatus Saccharimonadia bacterium | reverse complement strand
GTACACAATATTAAAAAACTTGAAAAGATAGATAAATACAAAGAATCTCAGGGAGATGATTTTGCATCACTAGGTTTGTTTAATAATATTTATGACAAAATTAATGAAATTGTAGAAAAAGTAAATGAGTTAGTTGATCTCACAAGAGAAATTTAACATGTATTTAACGTCAAGTTAACATGTTGCGATTTATTTAATATGAACATTTGGTGTTTTTTCAAACAACATAAACATTGTTTGAGTTGTGATTGCTGGTGTCATTTCAAATAATAATGAAATTTCAAATTCATAAGGAAAATTGTGAATGTTATATAACAGAAGATGGTTGTATTTGCCAAATTTGTGGAGGCGATAAGTCTTGTAATACAAAATGCAAGACATGTAAAAAGTTTAGTTCAAACTCCAGAACTAGAACATTGAATGGATGGTGGAGAGATACCTAGAATTTAAACAAAAATGACATTATCGTTTAAATTGAAAGGAGAGATGTAAACTAAGTGGCTAGTGAAAGGGCGAGCACGCTAACGCCTCACAGTCCAAGAGCAATAAACGGGACATGGGTAGCTAGCCACACGTAGTAAGGATTAGTATGAGTAAAAGAAAGAAAATTTGGATATGTCAGATGTGTAAGCGGAGAACGGAAAATCCTAGGTTACATGAGTGTAATAAGGATTATTAGTTAAAGTATGAAAGAACTTGAAAATCGAATAGTAATACTTGCTTGGATAATCGCTATTGATAATATTTTGATAGTTTTATGGGCACTAAAAATAATATGAGTAATATATGTCCTTATTGTGGTAAATGTAGTCAATGTGAGCATCCAAGCTGGCCGTGTCCAGAAGCTCCGAATAATAGAAGTAATTAGGAATATGAAAAAAGAAACAACGGATGAACTATATAGAGCGTTTGTAAAACTTATACATAGTGAGAATGCAAATACACGGTATCAGGTATTAATTGCTATATTTGGATTTGATCACGAAATGCCTGATTTTATTGAAGAAATGGAAAAACAATTGGAAGTTGAACAATTACCAGCTATCAAGGGATTATTAAGGACGGCTATTAAATATGCAATAAATTATCGAGACAATCCAGAGGATTGTTACTAAGAACCCTAATGAGTGTAATAAGGATTATAAGTATGAGCAGAGTAATACCAGAATGGCAAGCATACCAAGAAGTACCAGAACTTGAATTTGATAAAGCTGTTACGGATAAATTTGAATTTAATATGTTATCTGGAAGATCATATAGAGATCCAGACGGGAAGGTTAGAATGTTTGGAAGATTAAGACCTAATTGTGTTTTTGAAGGCGCACCATTAGGGAGCGCAATAGAACTTTAGAGCCGAATAATGGAGGAGCTTATGAGTAAAAAAGAAACTATAAGAATTTGTAAAGTTTATAAAAAAGGCGTTGAGGGTTCAAATTATATTGCTCTTACTCCAAAAGAGTTAGTCGATTTTTTTAACAATGCTATGGATGAACAGGAATACGAAATAGAAGTTACCGATATGCCGTTGAATATTTATTATTCATTAGATGAATTTACGGGATTTGAATAGTCGTGCCGACTAAACGACCATTTTAGAACTATGAAGAAGATAGATTGGGAAAAATTCTTTGAAGCATATAATACCTTGCGGAAATTTGAGAAAGAAGATTTGAAAAAGGTTGATCTTTCAGAGTTGTTTGAAGGAGATCCAACCGAAGCTCTTGAGATGCACTATTTTTCAGGACTTATGAATAAGGATTTTATTACATCCGATATAACGATGAAAAAAGGTTTGAAAAGAAAATTTGTTTTAGATAAAAAAGGACTGAGGTTTAGATCCGAAGAACATTGATAGTATGACTATTAAAGAACTATGAGGAAACAGAAACAATGTGAAATTATAGGAATGGGTAAAAAGTGGATTTTAAACAACCACAATTTTATGGAAACTGCTGATGGTTATCATCAGTGCCAAAAGTGTGGACTCTTATTAAATGAAGAGCAACACGATCAAATCTTAAAGAAGAGTACAAATTTAACGATAAATTATAAATGAGATCCGAAGAACATTGATTCTTTGAAGTGAAAATATGGATAGTGAATTTAATAATAATAAAGCGGAAGCAGTCAAAGTTCTTGAAAAATGTATCGAGATGAAGTGGATTACGGTTAATGAGTTTATTTCTCTTGACGGAATCGCTGCAAACTTTGCCAACAATGAGCAGGTTCGTAAACGACATGAAAAGTTACGAGATATTATGAATCACATTTTATGGTTACATGATTTTTATCCCGATGAGTTGAAGCAAGTAAGTAATTTGATGGAATTTATTAAAACAAAAGATAAGATGTATCAGGAAGAAATAACTAAGGCTAAGAAGACGAGCGTAAAATGAATCAGAAGCTGAAGTTGAAAGAAAAAACGAAAGATATCAGAAGAATGAAATGTATAGACCCTGATTGTCATACATTTTTAAGAGCTGGTGGCAATCCTTTATGTTTACGATGTCGTAAGAAGAGGCAAGAAATATATGAAAAACGAAATTTATAAAATCTTACTAACTCCCTGGATAATGAAAGGCAATAAACTTGATATTGAGCGTACTCTTAATGACATTATCAAAATAATTGCTAAACGTGATGAGGAATGTCTACCTCCATATGAAGATCCTCATTGGGAAGATATAACACAAGACAGCCGTGGTTTTCAGCTGAAGAACGCATGGCGTTCTGAAATTGCTAAAAAACTTGAGGCTAGTCGTGCCTAGGTCAGAATAAGGTGGACTTAGGACTAGAATGAGAAAGAAAAAGTTTAACTACAACTTAAAAAGGATAAAAGAAAAACAAGATTATCTTAATCGAATTGAGATTTATCAAGACGACAAGAAGCCTGAAATATTTTGGATACTTGATCCTGAACAATTTAAACTGCCCCTTGACATACCTTAGGATTTAAGGTATACTCTATTTAATCTCAATAGAGGGGGGGTGAAAACAATATGACAAACGCAGAATTATTATTTAGCTTAGAAGTAGAATTACAAATCGCTTGGGAAGATAAAGACGTTAAAAGATACAACGAAATCGTAAATCAAATTCGCACAATCAAAAATATCTAATATGACCGACCTAAAATGTCCAGAGGGACACGATCATACATCTGATTGCAGGAGAAATGGTTGTCCATGCGAGACAGATCACGGACACATTATGTTTGCAGCAAAAGTAGCACACGTTGGGAAAGCGAAACAGGCGCAAATATATGTACCTAGAACTATTGATGTCTTATTAGTACCAGGGCAACTTTATAAAATTACGCTCGAAGAGATCGAGGCCGAAGAGCATTAAGCATGAAAACTATAGAACACATTGTTTATAATTTTGATAGAAATGGATTAGTCCCAAAAGTGGAAAACAAGCTCAATGAAATGATAAACGCAATCAACGAATTGGATCAACGAGTAAAACTTCTGGAAGATCAAAGGGATTCGCAGGAAAAGAAATTATCAGAGCAATTTAGAAATTATTAGTTATAAACACATTAAAACATATAGATAATATTGAAAAAGAAAATGACAGATAATATGATTAAATTTTTGGTGCTTGGTGAGATGGTTGTGCGTCCATCTAAAAAAGATCATGCCTGTCAATACTTTCCGTGTAAATGGAATGATTTACCTATTCACAGAGTAAGTGAACATAGAAAATCTAAGGCTAAATAGCAGGGCGTAATAACTAAGATAAATATGAATAACCCAGAATCAATGAGACCAACAGGCTTAAGTGAATTGCGGGTTATGAAATCTGCAAACGCAATTGTTTTTAAAGAAGCAAATCGGATTGCACATAATCCAAGTAATGATCCTGTTGAAGTATTTTCAATGGATACGGTTGCAAAAGCAGAAAAATGGATGAAGGGATACGTGGCAAAATAAATTATACTTTACCATCGTAAATATTTAAAAACATGAAAACTAAACGGCACTGTCCATGGCTTATTGGGAGAAGTCTCTCAGAAGAAACTAAACTAAAAATATGCTTAGCCAATACAGGAAAAATAAGAACGGAAGAGGCAAAAGAAAAAATGAGATTAGCTAAGAAGGATTATATTGCACGGAATAAAGGGAAATCTCCGATATTTTATCAGTTTATACTACTATGACATTAATGGCTTTGAAGTTCCAACGTAATAGACGTCCCATTAGTTGTCATTGTTCCACTGACTTGCAGTGTCGTAGTTGCTGGTGGTGTAGGCGTTATGGGAGGTGTCGGTACTGGAGTCGTAGTAACCGAACCAAACGCAGTCTTTAATGCCTGGGACAATGCTTGCCCTTTGGGATTCAAAGAAACACTATCTCCATCAATTGTTAATATCCCTTC
>DATKHH010000015.1:0-4330 GCA_035510315.1 Candidatus Saccharimonadia bacterium | reverse complement strand
AAACATGAGTGCTGACTTTGAACATCTAATCGCTGATAATTTGTCGAGGCTTAATGAAGTTGATATTGATGATTTAAATAAAATTACTTTGCCCTTGGCTGAAGCCAAAAGGAAAATTTAGAGTTAAATTAATTAAAATATTTATTATACTGATCTTCTAAAGGCGGTATGCATGTATAATGATAATAAATTTCAGGATCTTATTAAAGAATTAGCAGCAGCATCAAAAGAATGTTGGGCAGCTCAATTAGCTTTGCATGATTTAGGCAATAAATACTCTCCCTTGTGCATTCAACTAGTGTTAGAGGGAAGGCAAATTCCAAAGCTAATTAACGATCGTATAAATAAAAGAAAGGATGAAACTGGAGTAGATCCTATACATCCTGATTTTTGGAATGCGGATATGATTATAGCTCTACATGAGCATTTTGAGAATAATTACTAGGAGGACACAATGCCAGCTAAAAAAGGAAAGCCCTCAGGTAATAAAGAAGGCTTAGGTGGAAGACCTCGAAAATATACTACTGCTGAAATCGAAAAGTATGCTGAAGAATTTAAGTTATGGCTAAGTGATTCTCGTCATGTATGGTTTAAGGATTTTGCTTTAGATAATGATTTAGATCCAGACTATCTCTCTATTTGGGCTGAAGAAAATGAAAAGTTTCTCGGAGTGTACAAAGTCGCAAAGCATAGGCAGGAATCGCGTTTAATTAATGGTGGCCTCATGAATGTTTATAATGGTTCCATAGTTAAGCTTGTGTTGGCTAATGCACATGGATGGCTTGATAATAAATCAGAATCAAAGTTAACCGGTGATGCAGTTAATCCTCTCGCCTTTATTATTCAAAATGTAGATGGCTCGACAAAGGAGCTTGTGAATGAGACATAGACTTGAAGATCTGGGACGTTTAGCTGTTTTAATACGCAATTTACTTGATAATCAGCTATTTGATGAGAATTTTTTGCCACGAAGACCAAAAGACTATTGGGAATGGTTTAATGAATTATCAGATGATAAAAAAGATGAAGTACTACGCTCATGGGTATATGGAATAGATAATTTGAAAGATAAACTTTATGATATGCTCGGTATAGCAGAAGGCACAGGCCCATTAAACGAGAAAGAAAATGAGCAAGAATGATATTGAAATTGCCCAAAAACGACTTGCTGATCCTAGGTGGCGTTTAAACAATCTTTATAACATAATTAATAAGAACGGCTCTAAAACGCTATTTAAATTAAATTGGGCGCAAGAAGAGCTCTATGATAATATGTGGTATTGCAATTTGGTTCTTAAAGCAAGACAATTGGGTATCTCGACATATGTTTGCCTCCTATTTCTTGACCGATGCCTTTTTAATAGCAATGTCGCAGCTGGTATTATTGCCCACACACTTGAAGACGCACAGCAAATGTTTCGTAGGGTTAAATTTGCTTATGACAGTCTTCCAGAAGATCTAAAAAAATTAATATCGGCAGACAATGACACTAGTCAGATGCTGAAATTCTCTAATGGTTCAAGCCTACGGGTAGGTACCTCCCTACGTTCTAGCACGTTCCAATATTTGCATATTTCTGAATTCGGAAAAATATGTGCTAAATATCCTGATAAGGCTCGTGAGATTATCACAGGATCGTTAAACACTGTAGCTCCAGGACAATATATATTTATAGAATCAACGGCAGAAGGTCGTGAGGGTTATTTTTACGAAATGTGTAAACAAGCTCAGGCTCATGCTGATTCAGGAAAAGAACTTTCCAAGCTTGACTTTAAGTTTCATTTTTATCCTTGGTGGGGAGAATTTCATTACAGAATACGCCAAGGAGGCATACACATAAGCGATGAGCTAGAAGAATATTTTAACCTTCTTGCTATTCAAGGTATTAAATTAGATCTTGAGCAAAAATGCTGGTATTCGTCTAAATTCTCAACTCAAGGCGAAAACATGCGCCGAGAATTCCCTTCTACGCCTTCAGAATGTTGGGAAGTGTCAAACGAAGGGCTTTACTATGGAAAACAGATAGCCCAAGCACGTTTTGAAAAGAGAATTGGCCACATTCCATATGATGAAAGTCTTCCCGTTTTTACGGCCTGGGATCTTGGCTATAACGATCAAACTTCAATTTGGTTTGTACAATATTACGGAAAAGAAATCAGGTTGATAGACTATGTTGAAGGCAGTGGAGAATCATTAGCTCATTGGCTTGGAGTAGTAAAATCTAAACCCTATGTTTATGAAAAGCATTTAGCTCCACATGATGTTATGGTTCATGAGTACTCTTCGGGAATGACCAGACAGGCATCAGCTAGAAAGATGGGAATCAATCTTATCCCGGTTAAAAAAGTTGATATAATCCCTGGAATTGATCAAGTGCGCGGGATTCTATCAAGATGTTTTTTTGAAGAACGAAAATGTGCACAAGGCATTAAGGCCCTCGAAAACTATAAAAAGGAATGGAACGATCGCGCTGGATGTTGGAATAGCGGTCCTCTTCATAATTGGGCAAGTCACGGAGCTGATGCTTTTAGAACATTAGCAACAGGGTTACATTTTATAGAAAACAGAGAGAATATAGACGCTCAAACATCAGGCGAAAAAGCTTCAGCCTATCTGCAAAATCGATTTTCACAAGGGCGACAAAGTATATTTTAATAGAAAATTTTCCCTGTATTATTTTGTCGCAAAAAGCTCGGATTTATGGTAAATTAAAACTTTAAATACGAGGTGAAAAAATGGTCCAGATCATACAGGAAAATAGAAAACCGACCTTTGGACAATCTTTTGCCCAAGGTCTCGGGGAAAGCTTAAAGGAGGGACTGAAATATTATGAGGAGCATCAAAAGAGAAAAAAGACTGGGCAGGCTCTACAAAACATTGAAGGGGCGTATAGTAATCCGGAGTTTAGCGAACAGCAAAGACTAATTAAAGCTTATCAACAACTTTCTGGTGCAGGGCATCCCGAATTAGCACAGCAATTGGGTGGACAATTATCTAAATTAGGCGGTCAGCAAGAAAGTTTTAAAAATAAAATAATGGGCCAGAATCAGGAACAAAATCGATTAGCCCAATCATTACAAAATCTTCAAGGCGTTTACAATGATCCTAATATCAGCGAAGAAGAAAAAGTTTTCGAAGTATATCAACAGTTATCCCAAAACCCAACTTTAGCAAATCATTTATTATCTGATCTTCAAAAACCAAACAAAGCGCGCGGTGAAGGTGCTGCCGGAGAGCAATATTCGAAAGGTTATAATGCTATTCTTGAAGGGGATAATGATTCGCTAAAAAACATTCTTGAAGACCCAAAAACTCCTCTAACTGTAAAAAAACAACTAACAGACCTAAAAAGCAAACATGAAACGCGAAAAAGCGTTGAATCAAGAGAACTGAGAAATAGACAAGCTTTAGTTCAAAGATCTTATAAGCAAGCGATTGAGGCAGAGAAAAAGAAAATTACTAAGGAAGTGTATCCACGTCAACCTAAAGCCGAAATAGATCGCATTGCTAAAAATATTAAAAAATTAGAAGCTCTTCAAAGAAATGATTTAAAGAGGCTTGTTAGAAGTCCTGATTCCTATACAACATTATCTCTCTGGAATGCTGTAGATCCTAACTACCTGCCAGAAGAAGAAAATGAATTGGAGGATTTTAATGAGACTAAAGAAGTTGAAAAGCAAAAAATAAAGTTTAATCCTAAGAATCCAGAGCATGTTTCAAGAGCAAGACAAGTCCTCGAAGAAGTGGATGGAGATCGTGATAGAGCTAATAAAATCTTGGCTGAGGAGTTTGATCGATGAGTGCTCCTGATTTTTTTAGTCTTTTGGATGAACAGAATGAAGCCCCAGATTTTTTTTCTGAACTGGAGGAAATTACCCCTAAAAAACAATCATTAAATCTAAGCAATTCATCCTCAAAACAAACATCTACGATACCTGATTTCTTTAAAGGTATAGAAGAAACAGTAACTAAGCAACCTTATCCAACTCCTTATGATGTTAAAAATTTGTCCCCTGAACAATTAAAGAAGATGTCTGTTACAGATAGGCTTCAATATGCAAAAGATTTGGGTACAGAGCGTGAATACAGACAAAGTAAGGGATTGACTAAAGGTGTTCTGTCAGGAGCAACCTTTGGGTTGTCTGAAAGAATTTCAAGTCTTGCTCCTGAAGAAGGAGATTTTCTTAAGGGGTTTGGTGAATTTTTAGGCTCTACATTGCCTATTTCTAAACTATACAATGTCTTAGGAAAACCCCTTGTTACTTTGGCTTCCAAATCACCTGTGATGGCTAAAAGTCTTCAATCTCTTGCTCGCATGACCGGATTTGGT
>DATKHH010000014.1:0-14614 GCA_035510315.1 Candidatus Saccharimonadia bacterium | reverse complement strand
GGATTAAATATACAAGTTTTAAGATGTTATAATTGATATATTAAGTTATGAATAAAGATATAGAAAAAGTATCTAGTATTTTATTTTCGAAACTTGAAAAATTCGAGAATAAATCTGACATATTAAAGGCTAAAGAACTAAAAGATCTGTATGCCTTGATTCCAACTTTACCCGAGAATAAAAGATCAAGTTATGGTCGTGCTGTAAATGATTTGGTGAGCAAGTTAAAGGATTTGGCTAATGCTCACTCGGCAAAAATAGATAGACCAAAACCAATTGATGTGACCGCACCAATGGATCTAAATCAAAACCTTACAAATAACTTTAGATTATTTCCGGCGAATCAGGGGAGTGTACATCCGTTAATGATGGAACTTTATAGAGTTTTGGATATTTTTTATAGAATGGGATTTTCAGCTGAGGAATCGAGACAAATTGATGATGACTACAATATGTTTGAGGCTCTTAATTTCCCCAAAGACCATCCAGCAAGAGATGACTATGATACCTTTATGACTGAAGATGGTTTTATAGCTCCAGCGCATACCTCTACCATGCAAAATAGAATACTTAGAAAGTATAAAAAAAATCTTGGAAATGATGAGCCAATTTCGGTTGTTATTCCGGGAATGGTTTTTAGAAATGAAGATGTTGATGCTAGGCATGATCATACGTTTTATCAGGTTGAGGGAATATACGTAAACACAGGGGTTAATGCAGGTAATTTAATTCAGACTCTCAGAACTTTTTTGGAAGAATATTATGAACAGAATCTTGAAATAAAGACCCAACCGTTTTATTTTCCGTTTACTGAACCGAGTTTTGAATTTGCATTATCGTGTCCTTTTTGCAAAAAAAAGGGTTGTTCGATATGTAGCCAAAGTGGTTGGATAGAGTTGCTTGGATGCGGCATGATTCATCCAAAAGTTCTGGAACATGCAGGTATTAATCCCAAGTTGTATTCAGGATTTGCTTTTGGTTTCGGTTTAGATAGACTTGCGATGATGAAATACGATATTGAAGATGTTAGGCAGTTTAAAGCTTCTAAGTTAGAGTTTCTCAGGCAGTTTGTATGAAAATAAGTCTAAATATAATTAAAAGCTTAACTAGAGTTGACCTTCCGATAGATAAGTTAGTAGATATTATCGGATCGAAGCTTGGCGCTATTGATCAAGTTACTAAGCTTGGTGAAAATTATAGTGGAGCCGTTGTAGTTAGGGTTGTTAAAGTCAAAAAACATCCTAATGCTGATAAATTATCAATTTGTTTTGTTGATGACGGCGGGGTTACTGAAGGCATCAAAAGAAATAAAGACGGACTGATACAAATTATCTGTGGAGCAAATAATGTTAAACCAGAAATGCTTACAGTTTGGATACGACCAGGCTACATTATTCCAAATACTGCATCAAAAGATCCGGTTATTTTAACAAGTAAAGAATTAAGAGGCGTAGTTAGTCATGGAATGCTGGCGAGTGGTTTTGAGCTATCAATAAATGATGATCACAGCGGCATTATCGAGCTTACTGACGGGAAAGTTGGTCAGCATTTTGCACCGCTACTAGAACTAAATGATTACATAATAGACATAGAAAATAAGATGTTGACTCATCGCCCTGATTGTTTCGGACATATTGGTATTGCTAGAGAAATAGCAGGCATTTGTGGTATTCAGTTCAAATCTCCTGAATGGTATTTAAAACAAATTTCAAAAAAATTAGGTAGTAAGCCCGGTGAACTAATAATCGATAATCAAATTCCAAAACTTGTGCCTCGTTTTTTAGCTCAAGTAATTGATGGGCTTAATATAAAATCCAGTGATCTTAAAACTCAGAGCTACTTGTCACGACTTGGTGTTAGACCAATAAATAACGTAGTTGATCTTACTAATTATTATATGTTGCTTACGGCTCAGCCATTTCATGCTTATGATTATGATAAGTTAAAAGATTTAGAGCCAGGCCTTAAGATTCCAAAACTTGTTATAAGAAATGCTAAACCCAAAGAAACTCTGAAGTTTTTAAACGGTAAGACTATTGAGTTGTCGCCAAGAAGTATAGTTATAGCTTCTAAATCTAAAGCCATAGGACTTGGTGGAGTTATGGGTGGACATGATACTGAAGTCGATTTTTCGACAAAGAGAATAATATTAGAATGCGCCAATTTTAATATGTATGCCATAAGACGTTCTTCAATGGACAACGGTATTTTTTCCGAAGCCGTAACTAGATTTAACAAAGGTCAATCTTATTTCCAAAATGACTATGTATTACCAAAATTAAGTCAGTCTATTTGCGAACTTACAGGTGGCGTGGAATCAAGCGAGCTTGACTATAAAAAATCCAAATTTATGCCAGAAACTATTAGCGTGAGTAGGGATTTTATCAATAATTTACTGGGTCTTGAGTTAAAACTTGAGGAGATGGCGAAGATTTTAGGCAACGTAGAAATTGGAGTTTTGATTAAACAAAACAATTTAGTCATAACCCCACCTTATTGGCGAACGGATCTTCAGATACCTGAAGATGTAGTAGAAGAGATAGGCAGACTTTTTGGTTATGATAAATTAAAACTAGTCTTACCCAGTAGATCAATAAGCCCAGTGCCTAAAGATGCTTTGTTAAGTATTAAACTAAAACTAAGTCAACTACTAATTAGTGCTGGCTGCAATCAAACTGTTAATTATGCGTTCGTTCATGGTAATTTACTTAAAAAATTAGGTCAAAGTGAAGAACTTGCTATAAAGATTTCTAATGCTCTAAGCCCAGATATAGAGTTCTATCGAATGAGTATAGTTTCTAGTTTACTTGATAAGGTTTATCCTAATTTCAAGGCTGGATTTAATCAATTTGCATTATTTGAGCTAAATAAGGTCGTTATGAAACACCACATCGAGAATGGTTTGCCAAAAGAACATAACCATCTTGGGCTAGTAATTGTTGATCAAAATAAACAAACAAATAAGTTTGCACCTTACTATCTTGCGTATACTTATCTGGAGTATATTTTATTGTCTCTTGGTATAAATTTTGAGATAAAACCTTTTAATGATCAGCTTACAGATAAATTGCATAACCAGATAAGTAGACAATTTGAGCCCGCGAGAGCTGGAATGATTTACTGCGGCAATAAGTTGATAGGAGTTATTGGTGAACCATCAGTGGCTGTTAGAAATAATCTTAAGCTACCAAACGGTGTTTCTATGTGTGAACTAGATATAGATCAGTTGCTAAAGTTTACAAGGACAAATCAATACATCAAGCTATCCAATTATCCTAAGATAGATCAGGATATTTGTTTTAGACTGCCAACCGCTATAAAATATTTTGACCTTTACAACAGTGTATTTGAAGTTGTTAAAAACTCAGATCCAGATATCTACTTTAGCCTTAAACCAATTGACATATTCCAAGGAGAAAAAAAATTGGTTAAACAAATTACGCTTCGGCTTACAATAAATTCGTATACGAAGACTCTTAAATCAAATGATTTAAGGCAGTTACTAAAGGACTTAAGTAATTTGGCCAAATATAAATTTAAAGGTGAGATAATTTAGCTTGCCATTGTTTCGTATTTGACTATAATGGTAAGTACTTTAAGGGATAACAAAAATGGCTGATACACGATTAAGAGATAGAGGATTTGCTTTGGTCATGGCAGTACTATTTGGTTTTACAGCCGTGGCTACCAGTGCGGTCGTTATTTACTCGGTAGTCACTTCAAATCAAACTACCAAGAATACTTCTTCAGCTAGTTCTAATAAAACTAAACTTGCAGGTACAAAACTAATAGGTTTTACACCAGTTAGCAGTGTATCCACACTGCAGGTCTCTGACATAAAAGTAGGAACTGGTAGTACAGTGACTGCTAGCTCGACCGTTAGTGTTCAATATACCGGTGCACTAGCAGAAACTGGCATAATCTTTCAAAGTTCTTTGGATCAGGGCACAGCACCTATTACATTTGCCCTAAATCAAGTAATTACTGGTTGGCAAGAGGGTATGATTGGCATGAAAGTTGGCGGTGAACGACAAATGTTAATTCCAGCTAGTCTAGCTTATGGCGCTACCCCGCCAAGTGGTTCAACTATCCCAGCTAATGCACCTTTGGTTTTTGATGTAACACTACTGGCTGTGAAGTGATTAACACAACATATGGTGTATTGAATTAATATAAAACGCTATATATAATCAAAGCAAGTTAATTAACAAACAAAAAAAAGGAGCCAAAATGGTCAAAAACATAACTATATTTACCACCAACACTTGCGCATATTGCAAGATGGTTAAGCAATTTCTAAATACTAAAGGATACTCTTATGAGGAAGTCAATCTAGACGAAAGACCAGAAAAACAAAAGGAAGCTTTTGATTTGAGCGGACAACTTACTGTACCTATAACATTAGTCACTAAAACTGATGATTCACAACAAGTAATTATTGGATATAACTTAGCACAACTAGCGCCAGCTATAGCTTAAGATAATCTTTCCGAAATAGAATGGCAGATAATACCAATACTAAAGAAGTGCACGACCTAATTGCAATCGGGGCTGGACCGGCCTCACTTGCTGCTGCTGTATATACAACCAGAGAAGATATCGGCACAGTTTTATATGAAAAGGGGGCTATAGGAGGCCTAGCTGCAATTACAGATATAATTGATAATTACCCAGGGTTTCCAAGAGGCGTTGGTGGAATCGAACTTGCTGACAATTTAAAAGATCATGCTGAGAGGTTTGGAACCGATATTAGACTTGGCGAAGTGTTGTCTCTGTCAAAAGACGGGAATCTAATTAAACTGGTAACTACCGATGGTGATTTATATGCCAAGACTGTTCTTATTGCTACTGGCAGTGATTATAAGAAACTAAATATTCCCGGAGAAGTTGAATATCTCTCAAAGGGAGTTCACTACTGTGCTACTTGTGATGGTGCGTTTTATCGTGATAAGAAAATTGTCGTTATTGGGGGTGGTAATTCTGCGGTTCAAGAGTCACTTTTCTTAACTAAATTTGCAACGAGCATAGATCTTTTGGTTCGCAGTGACAAATTAAGGGCATCAGAGATATTAATTGATGAGCTTAAGCGTAATAAGAAAATTACCATTCATTTTAATACTACACCTAAAGAAATTATTGGTGAGAATGGTAAAGTTACTAAAGTTTTGACCTATAAAACAGGAACTGATATTAAAAAAGACTTCATTACTGATGGTGTATTTATATTTATTGGGCTCTATCCAAATACTGATTTTTTGAAGAGTTCCATAGTAAAACTTAATTCAATTGGTCAAGTCATAACAAGTGATGATCTAGAGACAAATGTAGAAGGAATATACGCAGCCGGAGATGTTAGAGAAGATTCTACTATGCAGATTGCTAGTGCGGTAGGTGAAGGAGCTAAGGCTGCTCTAAAAATTAGAGAGTATTTAGACGCTAATTTTAAATAATATTTTTAGATATTTATATAACCTGGGAAATAGTCCATAACTGATTGATTGTCAGGATACACTTGGTTAATCTGATCGATTAAGTCCATCACAAATGTCTCTGGCCCCGAAACATAAAATAGGGCATTTTTATCTATCTTTGGCTCTAACTTACTAACAAGTGCTAAGTTTAGATGACCGCTTAAGCCCAGGTAGTTTGCTCTTGGTTTAGAGACAACAGGTACGTATTTAAATTTTTTTAAAGACGCAGAGTCTATTAGATCTTTCTCACTACTGATTGCGTGAAAAATGACTATGTCTCGCTTTAGATTTTCCTCTGTAAGAAACTTAGTAATACTTAAAATCGGTGTAATACCGATTCCCCCGGCTATATATAATAATTTTCTTTTTTCGTCTATTGGGATTACAAAATCTCCTAGTACTGGACCAATATTAACAGAGCTACCTTTCTTAAGATTTAAAATGAACTTTTTGAATTTACTCAGAGGCTGAACCATTTTTAGAGTTATCGAAAAGAGTTGAGAATTAGGTGAAGATGAGATGGTAAAATCGTGAGATAAAATCTTACCATCAACTTTCAGATTTAAAGATAAAAACTGTCCAGCAATAAACTCTAGGGCGCCTTCTGATTTAAACCAAAAAGTTGTTGTATTGTGGTTTAGTTTTTCGGAGTGATCAAAAAAAGCTTTCATTTTCTTTAAGAATTTAATTTTTGTAATTTATCTGGCCTGTCAGTTGTTATCTCGACTTCTGGATACATGAAACTATACAATCTTGCTATAAATAGGCTATTGGAAATAAAGGTATTGATAGTCAGTCCAGCTTTTCTGGCTTTCTTATAAAAGAAAGGATTTAAGGCTAAAATCTGTATTCCTACACCTTCAAACTTATGTTTTATTGCCGAATCAATGGTTTTATAAGGCCTAAAAATCGAAATACTGGAACAATCAATTTTTGGGCAGATGCTTTTAAATTTTGCCAGTTCGCTATGGTTAAAGGAAATGACCCTAATATATTTTAAATGCTTATGTTTTTTTAGCTCTTCTTTTAGATATGTTGCCCATCTCGTGCCCTTACCTTCAATAAGTAGTGGCTTATTATTACTTAACAGAAAATCTTTAAGTGACGGTATAAATTCACCAGATTTTAGTTTGATTTTTGATAAAGCATCGAAGTCAATATTACTTACTAACAGGTTTTTGCCAGCTAAACGGAGCAAACTTTTATCATGAAAAATTACTACTACATTATCTTTAGTTAGTCTAATATCTATTTCGATGGCGAAAATGTTTAATTTTTTAGCAATTTGAATAGACCTTAAGCTATTTTCAGGTGCTAAACTACCAGCTCCACGATGACTAATTATTCTCATATAATCTATAATAGTTTACAATAGTCTTGGTATAATACAGATATTAATTAAAAACGGAGATATGCTTTGGATTTTGAGAAATTGTTCACATTTGGCGAATTTGGTAAGTTTATAAACACAGTCATTGAGATACCAAAAAATTCATCTCTTAAAATTGAGTTTGATCGGGAAAAAAAGCTGTTTGTTTTGGATCGTGTTGAGCCAGCAATCTTTGATAAACCAGTAAACTACGGTTTTATCCCCAACACAACCGATGAAGATGGCGATCCACTAGACACACTTCTGATTACTGATGAGCCAGTACCTACAGGTATCGTTGTACGCTGTAGAGTTATAGCAATTTTAAATTTTGTTGATACGGGAAAGAATGATCACAAAATTGTTTGTGTACCGGAGAAGGATAGACATTTCACGGCTCATATTGAAAAGTTGTCTGATTTAACGGATCAATGGAAAAACCAAGTCGAGTTTCATTTTAATCATTACAAGGATCTTAAAAAGGTTGGCCAGACTAAAGTTGAAGGTTGGTCAGATACTGATGCAGCATGGAAAGTCATACGTGAGTGTGTAGATAGATTTAATAGTGCAACAAAGTAACATATTGTATAAAATCTTATAAGACCTTTTCTAATTCAGGTGGCTCGAGAGGATTTATCGTTGTGTAGCCTATATGTTCGTAAAATCCTACCGAAGAATCTTGGGCATGCAATCTAACTACTTCGAATCCAAAACTTCTTGCTTCGTGTTCGAGATGAGTAGCCAGTCTTGACCCAATTCCCTTTCCTCTAAATTGTCTGGCAACAACTATATTTGCTATAACTGCTATTCTACTTTCAAGATGATGTTCTCGTAGAGAGCCTACTGCCAGCAAATGAGTTGATTCTTCAATGCAATAGTTAAGGTCATCACAAGTCATTTTTCCTAGTAATTCAACAGCATTTTTGCGATGCGGATCTCTAAAAAGCTCACCAATTATTAGTTGAGCTGCCTCATTTGATCTAGGATCTTCAGGATAGAATATGGCTCTAGGGCGCATAGTACTATATTATACAATTTACTTAGGGTTGTGTAAATAAGAATGTTGAGCGGCTATACCGTGAGAACAAGCAGTATGTCAGTTCAAGTCCCTCATGGATCTCCGAGCATAAGCAATATTCAACATGAAATAGCAGTGATATACTTTAAGTTATGGAAGGTTTGCAAGATGATGAACTGCAAGACTCACAACAACCAGTAGGTGCTAGACCTGAAGTCGAAGGCACTAACTCTAAACTTCCAGATCAAAATAGCAGCACGATATATGCAGCTGGTGGACCGCCTCCAAAAGAAACTGGCTCAGTCGAAAGAGATAGAACAGTAGTAAGCAGTAGATTAGGAGAAATAGTAACCTATGAATCCTTGTCCGAAGGACCATTAGGTGGAAGGTTAGCTGCTTTTCCCAAAACTATCTCTGTAATGGACAGAACAGATATTGATGCATCTGTTCGTGAAATAGTTTCAGGTGAGGTAAGTACAGATTCAGAGCTTGTAAGCGACGATCAGGAGCAACGAACAGAAGAACAACTCTAGCAGAAATAACCATCACTATGGCTCTTCAGACATATATGTGGATTGGTTTTGGTAATAAAAGCTCTGCGATCACTTGCCATAAAACTTATGCTTCACTACAATAATAGTATTAACTATTGAGGGGGTGATGCTTTGAAAACGCGAGTTGCTATTAATGGATTTGGTAGAATTGGTAGGAATGCTTTTAAGGTAGCATTTGACAGGGATGATATTGAGATAGTTGCAATAAACGACCTCACAGACACCAAAACATTGGCACATCTTTTAAAACACGACAGTAACTATGGCACTTATAAGAATAAGGTTACCTATGACGATAAAAACATAATAGTAAATGATACTAAAGTTCAAGTTTTAGCGGAAAAAGAACCCCAAGCCTTACCGTGGAAAGATCTAAATATCGACGTAGTTATAGAGAGTACGGGGTTTTTTGTTGATCCAGAGAAGGCTAAAGCTCACGTTATTGCGGGCGCAAAGAAGGTTGTATTATCAGCTCCAGCTAAAGGAGAAGGCGCTACAACTATAGTTTTGGGCGTAAATGAAGATAAACTTCAGGGTGCATCTGACATAATTTCGAATGCTTCATGTACCACTAACTGTATTACACCAGTGGCAGCAATTATTGAAGGTGCTTTTGGTATTGAAAAAGCCATGATGACCACAATCCATAGTTACACCGCTAGTCAAAAACTTCAAGATGCTCCAGCCAAAGATTTGAGGGAAGCTAGAAGCGCAGCTGAAAATATCGTTCCAACTACTACAGGTGCTTCCATAGCAGCAGCTAAGGCTTTTCCAGCACTCGAAGGTATTTTCGGCGGTCTATCAGTGAGGGTTCCGACTCCAGTGGTTTCACTTAGCGATTTTGTAATTATTACTAAAAAACCTGTAACAGTTGACGAAGTAAATGGAGTCTTTAAAAAAGCAGCAACTGAGCCTTTTTATCAAGGAATATTAGACGTCACAGAAGAAGAGCTAGTTAGTAGTGATTTTATTGGTAATAGTCACTCAGCAATAGTTGATCTTAAACTTACTGCTGTTGTGGGCGGTAATATGCTAAAAGTTGTTGCTTGGTATGATAATGAATGGGGTTATTCAAATAGATTGGTAGAGGTTGTAGCTGATGCAGGTAGGCTTTTACAATCATCAACTAATACATAAAAGAGAGTGTGAAATATAATGAAAATTTATATTGGGGCTGATCATAGAGGTTTTAGCTTAAAAGCTAAATTAAAAGAGGACCTTATTAAGTTGGGTTATGAAGTAAATGATGATGGTGATAAAAGACTGGACCCCGATGATGATTATCCAATATTTGCTCAAAGAGTAGTAAATGACGTTCTATCTAGTGATGACAATGATGCTAGAGGAATCTTAATGTGCGGAAGTGGACAAGGCATGATGATGGTTGCTAATAGATTTAGGGGTATTAGGGCTGTAGTTGGTTACGACAATGAATCAGCTAGAGCATCAAGAACAGACGAAGATAGTAATATTCTCTGTCTTCCATCAAGTGTATTTGATGATAAAACTGCCCTGTCAATAATTCATATATGGTTAGATACCGAATTCTCTAAGGCTCCAAGGTATATTAGGCGTTTAAGAGAAATGGATAATTTAAATTGAAATGACAACAATTTGCCCAACTATTACTGCAGTTGATGAGAAGACCTACAATCTACAGCTAGACTTGGTAGAAAAATTTGCGAAGCGTCTGCATGTAGATTTAGCAGATGGTCTGTTTGCTTCAAGGCTGGTTAATGTAAAAAAGATTAAGAAATCTTCAGTTCGCACAGATTTTCATATAATGTATGAAAATCCTGGTTTGGTTTTGGACGATGTTTTTAAGTTGAAACCATCACTGATTATTGTTCACTTTGAATCAGACGTAAATATCTCAAAAGTTCTAGCTTACGTTAAATCACAAAATATAAAATTTGGTATAGCTATTTTGCAACATACACCAGTATCAAAAATAAAGTTTCTGTTAAAAGATCTCGACCATGTTTTAGTATTCTCAGGTCATTTAGGGTCATTTGGTGGAATTGCCGATCTGAACTTACTAGAAAAAATAAAGAAAATTAAATCAGCGAACACTAATCTCGAAATAGGATGGGATGGTGGTATTAATGGATCAAATATACGTCAGCTTGTAGATGCCGGTGTTGATGTCTTAAATGTAGGTGGTTATATTAGTAGGTCTGATGATCCAAGAGAAGCATATAATACTCTAACTGGCCTGGTGGGAAAAAATTAATGAGCCAGTTCATAGAAGATTTAGAGTTAAAGGCCAATAGTATAAGACAAGATATTGTAAGGATGCTTGAACATGCTGGCAGTGGCCATAGTGCTGGTCCACTTGGCTTGACAGATATTTTTACGGCATTTTATTTCAACATCTTAAAACATGACCCTAAGAACCCGGACTGGTCAGAAAGAGATATCTTAATTTTAAGTAACGGACACTGTGTCCCAGTCAGATACGCTACCATGGCTAGAGCTGGTTATTTTGATCGGAATGAGTTGTTAACCCTAAGAAAACTTGGAAGCCGTTTGCAAGGTCATCCAGAGAGATTAAGATTGCCAGGCTTAGAATGTACTTCAGGACCGCTTGGATGTGGTTTAAGCCAAGCTGCAGGCATGTCACTGGCTATGAGGCTCGATCAAATAAAGAATAGATATATATATGTAGTTATGGGTGATGGAGAGTTGGATGAAGGTAATATTTGGGAAGCTGCGATGTTTACGAGTAAGTATAAGTTAAACAATATCATAGCAGTTATAGACCGCAATAATATTCAACTAGATGGTCCAACAGAACAAATAATGCCACTAGAAGTTTTAAAGAATAAATGGCAGAGTTTTGGCTGGTACGTAGTTGAGGCTAATGGCAACAATATACAAGAATTTATAGATACAGTTAATTTTGCAAAATCTGTAGAAAACCAACCAGTAATAATTATTGCTCATACTATTCCAGGTAAAGGCGTAGATTTTATGGAAAATGATTATAAGTGGCATGGGGTACCCCCAGATGAGGAACAGGAAAAATTAGCGCTGAAAGAACTGAGATCACTGCGCGGCAAAATTAGGAGCGAAGCTGAATGAGTGATTCTCATAAATTAGCAAGTCTTGGACCAACAATGAAGCAAGAGCCAATAAGAGAGGGCTTTGGGCGTGGCTTACTACAAGCTGGTATAAATGATGATAACGTTGTCGCGGCATGCGCAGATTTGACAGATTCTACAAAAATGACTCTTTTTAAGAAATCATTCCCAGATAGATTCTTTCAAGTAGGCGTTGCTGAACAGAACTTAGTAACTGTTGGATCTGGACTAGCGGCAATGGGCAAAATACCGTTTGTAAGTAGTTATGCTGCTTTTAGTCCGGGTAGAAATTGGGAACAGATTAGAACTACAATATGTCTTAATGACCAACCAGTTAAAATTATAGGATCTCATGCAGGTATAAGTGTAGGCCCAGATGGTGCGACGCATCAAATGCTTGAAGATATTGCGCTGATGAGAGTACTGCCTAATATGATAGTTGTTGTTCCATGCGACTCATTGCAGGCTGAAAAAGCAACGATTGAACTGGCCAAGAATAATAAACCCTGTTATATGCGTTTAGCTAGAGATGCAACGCCGGTTATTACTACTGAGGAAACTCCATTTGAGATTGGTAAAAGCTATGTTTATAAAGAAGGTAAGGATATTACAATTTTTGCATGTGGAACAATGGTCTACGAAGCTTTAGTGGCTGCAAACGTTCTAGAATCTGAAGGCGTAAGTGCTGAAATTATAAATGTAGCTACTATCAAGCCATTGGACACTCAAACAATCCTATCTAGTGTTTCGAAGACCAAAAGAGTGGTAACGGTTGAAGAAGCACAAATTGTGGGAGGTTTAGGAGGTGCTATAGCTGAATTTTTATCTGAACATCTACCAACTAGAATATTACGTCTTGGTATGCAAAATCGCTTTGGTGAGTCTGGTGAACCTATGCAACTTGTCAAACACTTCGAACTTGATGGAATATCTATTGCTCATAAAGCCAAACATTTTATTAATTGATTATAGTTGGCAATAAGATGCTAGTGCTTATATAATTGGTCTAAAGATGAGTAGAACTATTGTTGATATTCGTAAAAATTGTGTCCTTGCTCGGGAAGCTATGGCAAGAGCCAGAGCTGAACATTTTGCACTGGGGGCTTTTAATATAGACAATCAAGATACCTTAAGAGCGGTAGTTCAAGCAGCTGTAAATAAAAAAGCTCCTGTGCTTGTAGAAGTTAGTCAGGGAGAGGTTGATGCACTTGGGCTAGATAATATTAGAGATCTGGTTGATAACTATAAATCAGACTTTGGGGTTGAAATGTATATCAATCTTGATCACTCTCCATCTGTTGAAGCTGCAATCAAAGGCATTAATGCTGGATTTGAATTTATTCATATAGATGTTAGTCAAGCTAAGCATGAGTTAACTGAAGATCAGATTATAGTTGAGACCAAGAAAGTTGTCGAACATGCTAAATTTACTGGTGCGCTTGTCGAAAGTGAGCCACATTATTTTGGTGGTAGTTCTAATCTTCATACAGAAGTTATTAACTATGATGAAATTAAAAAAACTTTTTCTACCCCAGAAGGAGCATTGCAATTTGTGCAGGCTTCCGGTATAGACACATTTGCTGCTGCAGTTGGCAATCTGCATGGCCAGTATCCGGTACCCAAACAACTTGACTTAGAATTGCTCAAAGAAATAAGAGAAGTACTAGAATGCAATATCTCACTTCATGGTGGCAGTGGTACACCTGGTCATTATTTTGTTGATGCAGTAAAGATAGGCGTTAGTAAAATTAACATTAACACTGATATGAGGGTTGCTTACAGGCAAACATTAGAAAAAGTACTTGCCGATAATCCCACTGAATTTGCTGTTATTAAGTTAATGGATACGGTAGTTGATGCTGTGCGCAGGGTTGTTGAGGATAAAATTGACATGTTTAATGCAGCAGGTAAGGCTAAGGTATAAATATAATGGACGCATTTGATGTTTTAAGCGTTGGTGACGTAGTTGTAGATGAGTTTATTAGGTTAATCAATGAGAACGCCCACGAATTTGAAAATCAACAAGGTAAATGGTTGGCCATACCTTTTGGCGTTAAGATCCCATTTGAGAAATCAATTTTGTTACCTGCCGTAGGTAATGCCTCTAATGCTTCGGTGAATTTTGCAAAATTTGGACTTAAATCAGGACTAATTAGTAATGTTGGTCATGATAAATATGGCATAGAAGTTCTTGATGCGCTTCATGCTAAAAAGGTTGATAACACTTTGGTTAGAGTCAATTCTGGTAAATTAACTAATCATCATTATGTACTTTGGTATAAGGAAGAAAGAACCATTTTAATTAAACATGAAGCTTACGACTATTATTGGCCACACTTAAGAGCCAAAGAAATACCTAAGTGGTTATATTTTAGCTCTATAAGTGGTCACGCAATGGGTGAATATACTGATCAAATTTGCGCTTGGTTGAGCCATAATGAAGCAGTTAAATTAGCTTTTCAGCCAGGGACCTTTCAGCTTGAGGCGGGAACGGAAAAACTAAAAGATATATACAAGAGAACTGAGATTTTGATTTTGAACCGTGAAGAGGCAGTAATTGTAAGCAAACATGATTCTAATGAGATTCACGGCCTTTTGGATAAACTACATGCGCTTGGTCCCAAAAGCGTTATTATTACGGACGGACCGTCTGGCGCTTATGCAAGTGACGGTACAAAGCGTATAAAAATGCCGCCATATCCTGATCCAAAACCGCCATTTGAGAGGACTGGAGCAGGAGATGCGTTTGCTTCTACGCTAGTAGCTGCTCTTATTAAAGGCTATGACTTTCAAGCTGCACTTGAACTTGCACCAATCAGCTCAATGAACGTAGTTCAATATGTAGGCGCACAGGAAGGCTTACTTAGTGAACACGAATTAATCGAGCTACTGAAAAAAGCTCCTAGAGACTATAAAATTGAGAACTTTTGATCTATAAATTTAGCTCAAACATGTTATGCTTAAAATGAAATGTCTAGTTTTTTAGCAAACTTACTGTCTCAAGATAAAAACGTATTTGGTAAATATATAAGTACTCTTGAAAACTCAAGTGGTAATTTGCAGTTTGATGTTAAATTAACTTCAGAAATAAAGTTAAGAACAACCTATAAAATTAGAGC
>DATKHH010000013.1:0-11405 GCA_035510315.1 Candidatus Saccharimonadia bacterium | reverse complement strand
ACATCTAACTGCTCTTTATTTAACGGTCTCCTATACTTAGTCTCTGCCATGCTATTCTCCCTCTATATTTATATAAAAAGAGAGAGGAAAAGAAAAGAAGAATAAAATAGAGAAGGGGTAGAGGAGATAAGTGAGGTGTCGAAGGGTTATCCACAGCGAGATACAAAAGGACTTGAATGTGTCTTTATTTAGGACTATACTATCTTATATAAGGAACAACTCAAGAGGGTGAAATGAGTCGACCAAAAGGATCAAAGAATAAGCAAGAGATTAAGCCGAAAGAGCTTGAGCTAAACCTTGAAGATCGACTTGATTTGATCTCTACACTGCTTATAGAGATTGTCTGCGAGGAGCTATGTTTGAACAAGTGACGTCTCGCAATGCAGTAATAGCCATTCGTGTTTCTAGCGATAAACAGTTTCAAGAGGGTGACTCACCCGAGGCACAACGAGAACAACTGACTCGTTATGCCCAAAACCTCAAGGCTACGATTAAAGAGACTTTCATATTTGCCGAATCAGGAGCAAAAGTTAATCAGCCAATGCAGGAGGCGATCAATTACTGCCAAGATCCAAAGAATGATATTCAACTATTTATTATTAAGTCAATTGACCGTTTTACTCGTGGTGGAGCCGACTACTATGGGCCACTAAAGAAACAGTTAGAGGTGATCGGTGTCCAGTTGCTAGACCTATACGGCATAATCAGCACTCAGAGAGTGAATACGTTAGAACATCTTGATGTAAAGTACGACTGGAGCGTCTATTCTCCTAGCCAGAAGACTGAGTACTTGGAGGCTGAGAGGGCAAAGGATGAACTCCGTGACATTTTAAGCCGTATGGTTGGCGCTTCAATTCGCTACACTCGTTTAGGATACTGGATGCGCCAAAATCCTTACGGCTATATCGGTAAAAAGATCGAAACAAAGCACGGTAAGCGGGTCATTTTGAAACCACATCCAAAAGAAGCCATGTTTGTTATCCGTATGTTTGAGCTACGAGCAGCCGGCATCATGCATGACAGAGAAATTATTGATGAGATTAACCGTATGGGCTACCGCTCACGTGTTCACTATATCCGCAGTAAGCACGACAGGACGAAGATTATAGATAAACGTGGTGGCAACCTTCTAGATAAAGATGCTATGGATTTAATCCTACGTAACCCAATCTACGCCGGTATTAATAACGAAAAGTGGACTAATGGTAAACCGGTACGTTTTGCCTTTGAAGGTTTAGTTAGTATCGAGCTATTTAATAAGGCAAACCAGGGTAAAATTGCTATTTTAGAGAATGGTGACGACATTACAATTACCACCGAAGAATTACCGGCTTATCAGGTTAATAAGGGTCGTCGTAACTCTGACTTTGCGTTTCGTAAGTTTGTTGGTTGCTCGAAATGCGGTAAACCGATGTATGGCAGCGCTTCAAGGGGCTCTAACGGCAAACGCTATGCTGCCTATCACTGCGACAAAGGTCATTATTATCGTGTGCCTGTAGCTGAACTAGAAGCAACTATTCTGGCTTTTGTTGAGAGGCTTGTCGTATCGCCTGAAAATGCTCAAATTATCTGTGAGAGGGTACTTAATGAATGGAATCGTCGTCAGACTGCTGTAGAGGACGTAACGACCCGACTAGACGCACAAATTAAAGAGCTACACATGGAAGCCGAGCTGAGTCTAAGCAAGATTAAGTATTTGGAGCTCCCAGAAGCAATTAAACATATGGAGGAGGATGTAATGAGGATAAAGAAGCGTATTAACGAACTAGAAAATGAAAGGAGTAAGAAAATGAATAGCAATAAAATTAATATTGGTGTCGTACTCGGCAGAGTTATGTATTATCTGGAACATCTAGATCAAATCATGAAAAAACAGATTGATCCGGTCAAAAAAGCTCAGTTTTTCGGAGCAATATTTAAAGAAATACCTCGTTATTCGGAATTAAAATCTGGAAATGAAAAATCGTTACTTTTAACAGGGGTGAGCGAGCTATTTCAACTCGCTTCAGGTAAATTACCTGGGATGGTGGCGCCTCCCAGACTCGAACTGGGGACACAAGGCTCTTCAAGCCTCTGCTCTACCAACTGAGCTAAAGCGCCACGTCTGTATATTCTAGAAGAAAATATATTTTTACTCAATAGATAAACTTGCCTATAACTTCTTAAATAGGTATAATTTTTCTATTCTTAAAAAGTTTATTAAGCGAGTGTAGCTCAGCTGATAGAGCGCTTCCTTGCCAAGGAAGAGGCCACGGGTTTGAATCCCGTCACTCGCACCAAACATAAGCATTATGACTCCAATATTTTGAGGTCTTTTTTATTTTGAAACGACTATTAAAGAGTAATTGTGGACGTCGTTTCTAAAGACAGGAGGAAGGAGATAGCAAGCTATAACATTCCCAGTTATT
Organism: Candidatus Saccharimonadia bacterium; assembly: GCA_035510315.1. Taxonomy (GTDB): domain Bacteria; phylum Patescibacteriota; class Saccharimonadia; order Saccharimonadales; family DATKHC01; genus JAJXXC01. Next base: position 8,997 of record DATKHH010000013.1, on the reverse strand, counting down.
TCAGAGGGTACAATCTTACTAACTATTTTTAATAATTTAGGATACTTTAGAAAAAAAGAAGCTTTTTGCTCTAATTTATTAAGACCACACTCTAATCGGTTGGTTAGGAGCAGTTCTTCTTCGATTTTAAAGCCAGTCTTTTGGAGATTATTCTTAAAATCATCCTTATAGTGTCCTTTTACATTGCTAACTAGAGTTGCATGAATAAGTTGTACGGCTAGTTTTTCATTATCTTTCAGTTTTGCTGCGGTCGTGTTGATGTGGTCTTGGATAATTACCAATCTACCTTTCGGATTCAATACCCTACGAATTTCCTTTAAGACTTTAATAGGGTCTTTTGCGTGCATAAAAGCTTCTATCATATAGACAAGCCCAAACTCTCCATCTTTATATTTACTAAGGTCATGAAAGTCACCATAGGCTGCAGATATATTGTTTATTTTTTTAAAATGATTTACATAAAACTGACCTTTTGGTAAATCCAAAGCCGCAAAATCAACACTGGGGTACAGATTTGCTAAATAAGTCACATTGATGCCTTTACCAGCGGCTAACTCTAGTACTCTTTTGCTTCTAGAACGTTTTATTTCTTTAGATACTAACTCTGCTTGAGCAAAAGGGTCAGCAACTGAAGAGTCGTCTTTTGAACTCATAAGTAAATGGCAAGCACCACTTCTATCGTGTAGAAGCCAGTAAGCTAGTCTATTTAGTCGATAATACCTTGATACTTGAACGGTATCGTTTTTACGATTTAAGATTTTATCAATACAAAATACTGATTTTATGTCTAATACGTGTTGGTCAATATCTGACAAGTTTGACGCCATAGAATTACTATATCACTGAAGTATTACGTCAGTGTAACTTCCAAACTTTCCAATAAATGTTTCTCGACTTTGCCAAACTATGTGTGCAGTTTGAAATTGTTTACTCTTGGCGTCTGGTATCATGTTTTGCCAATAAGCTGTTGCGAAGTTCATTACTTCCTCTGGTAGAACGATCTCCTCGGTATTGAAACCCTGATTACGTCGGGCGCTAATAGCCATAATACGATAGGTTACGCCCATAATATATCGAATATTGGGGTTTGTTTTCATATACTCTGCAATTTGAACGTATCCCTTGTTAGCAGCCCTAATTGATATATTGTCTGATTTTGGCAAATGGAAATCCAGATATATTTCGCCACGTCCTATTTCAAACTCTCCCGAAGGAGATACCCAATCTAATGTAGCTATTGTCGGAAATACTCGCAATATTCCGAAATTTAAAGGCTTCTCTTTACTAAAAGTCTCATCTCCCTCAAAGTAACTTAAAACATCCGTTTGCAAGATTGCTTTACGAGCTAAAGCTTGCTCTGTAGGGTCTTTAAGAGTTGATAATTGCATACGTGTTTCTTCAAGAGCTTGTGCGTACTTATCTAGAAACTCTTGACTTGCCATTTGTGGATTTTATCATATTGTAATCATTTTGGTGACCCCAACCATTTGGGTGTGTAAGTTTCACCCCATACCCAGACAGTAAATACTTTCTATGGGCTTCATCTAACGTTTTCCACCAAATGAACAGTTATCTAGATATCCTAAGCTTTGGATATCTACCTTTTTATTTTACCTCCGTTATTTTAATCAATCTTTGTTTCTATATTAATATATACTTACGTATATAGTAAAAAGGTACTTACATTTTTAGGTAACATGGACAATTTTATGGCTTAACTATACTATTAAGAAGTGGGACAGAAACGAGAAAACAAACAAAAACATCACTTAGGTAAAAAAGTAGCTCTAATTATTATATTTTTTATTGCTATAACCTTTTTGTATTGGTATTTTTCATTTAGCACTCCTGACTTGCCCTATCCACCGCTAAAAGATCTGGCTGCTACTCATGGTATTGAACTCGGAGTTCATACCTCATTGGATAGATTAGGAGATAAACCCTATACAAATATTGTTAAGTCTCAATTCTCATTTATAACCATTGATGGTGAAGCAAATTGGAACACTTTTCATCCATCTCCTTCGCAATATAACTATTTTAAAGCTGATGAACTTATGGCCTTTGCAAAGGCTAATAATATGCCAGTGGAAATACATCATTTAGTTTGGGGTGAAGAAAAATTCCTGCCTAACTGGTTAAAAAATGGTCACTACAGTAGCGAGCAACTACTAAACTTACTTCATAGTTATATAACTAACGTAATAGGACATTTTAAGGGCAAGGTAGCTGTCTGGACGGTTGTAAATGAAGCATTTACAAGGGCTCAACACATTTATGGTTTGAGTGATTGGTGGGCAGATAATACAGGAGGTACTACTTATATAGATGATTCATTTATTTGGGCTCATCAGACTGATCCAAGTGCTAAATTAATTCTTAATGATTTTAATAATGAGACTGAGAATAGTGTTTCAAATGCTGAATATAACTACGTAAAATCTGCTATAGCTAGAGGTATCCCAATCGAAGGAATTGGCATGCAGATGCACATTAACGCAGCCGATCCGCCAAGCATACAGGCTGTGATTAAGAATATGAAACGTTTTATGGCAATTGGACTACCAACTTACGTTACTGAGTTTGATGTCAATTTAAATTCTGTTAAAGGGAGTAGTTCATATAAGAGTAAGTTGGAAGCACAGATTGATTACAATATGGTTAGAGCTTGTATCGAATCAAAATCTTGTGTTAGCTTTGATGAATTTGGAGTGTCTGATAAAGAAAACCTTCTTAAGTTGTTTGGTCATACTGATTCTCATTCTTATCTGTTTGATAGTAGATATCGTCCAAAACCATCGTTTTACGCATTTCGTGAAGCATGGTTACAACCGTAGTTTGTTACAATAATATATATTATGAGACATGTCTTAGAGGCTCAGCAGTTCAGTCGTGGTTTAATTGAGCAGCTGTGTAGGCGTTCCGATGAGCTAGAAAAACTATTTACAGATAAAGATCGTGACAAACTCAACTTGCTTAAAGGGCGCATGATGTTTACTGTTTTCTATGAGCCATCAACTAGAACTCGCATCTCCTTTAATGCAGCAGCTGAACATCTAGGCATGAGGGTAGTGAGTACCGAAAACGCTAAAGAGTTTTCTTCTGCTGCAAAAGGAGAAACACTTGAAGATACAATTCAAACACTCTGCCAATATAGGCCAGATGTTATTGTGCTAAGACATTTTGAAACTGGTGCAGCAGCTAAGGCTGCTGCTGTCAGCAGCGTTCCAATCTTAAATGCCGGAGATGGTACTGGTCAGCATCCAACACAAGCGCTTCTCGATATTTATACAATCAAAAAAGAGCTGGGCAAGGTAGATGACTTAGAAGTTGTGATTGGAGGAGATTTGACTCACGGTCGTACAGCAAGGTCACTTGCTTATTTGCTTTCAAAGTTTAAAAATAACTCACTAACTTTTTTGTCTCCCAAAGAACTTAAAATTGGTAGTGACATTAAGGATTATTTATCTAAGCATGGTGTGAAGTTTAAAGAGACTAGTGATATGGAAACGGCATTAAAGAACGCTGACGTAGTATATTGGACAAGAATTCAAAAAGAACGCTTTGATAGCTCTAAGCTCAAACAAACATTTGTAATAGGTAAAAGGGAAATGGCTTTGATGAAAGACAAAGCAATTGTCATGCACCCACTTCCAAGGGTAGATGAGATTTCTAAGGAAGTTGATTTAGATCCTAGGGCTGCTTATTTTAGACAAGCAGGTAATGGTATGTTTATGCGTATGGCATTGATTGAATGGGTATTACAAGACAATGGCTGATATTATTAAACTTCCTGGCTTAGTTGATATACATGTTCATCTGCGTGATCCTGGTCAGACTCAAAAAGAAGATTTTTATAGCGGAACAATGGCTGCACTGGCTGGTGGTTATACAACTGTTTTTGATATGCCCAATAACGCTGAACCAATCACAACTGTAGTAAAACTGAAAGAAAAAATTAAGATTGCAAAAACTAAAGTAGTCAGTGATATTGGTTTTCATTTCGGCTCCTTAGGTGATAATTTAAGTGAGTTTGAGCAGGCGAAAAAGCTTGCTTCTGGATTAAAGCTGTATCTTAACGTCACTACAGGTAATTATCTATTAGATCCTAGCTATCTGTTAAAGATATTTAAGGCTTGGAATAGCAAAAAACCCATTTTGTTACACGCAGAAGCGGATGTTATAAAAACGGCTCTTAAAATTACTCAGCAAACTAAGCAACCTACTCATGTTTGTCACGTTTCTTGCAGGGATGAGTTGATGCCAATCATTGAAGCTAAGAAAGCTGGGCTCCCAGTAACCTGTGGGGTGACTCCACACCATCTTTTTTTAAGTAATAAAGATGAACTACGTCTTGGTAACTACGGACTGATGAAACCTGCTTTAAAACCAAAATCTGATCAAGATTTTCTTTGGAATAATATGGGCTACATTGATGTTATTGAATCAGACCACGCGCCACATACCAGGACTGAGAAAAAAGAAGGCGCATTTGGAGTACCAGGTTTGGAGACCACTCTGCCACTAATGTTACAAGCTGAGCGTGAGGGTAAGATAACTAGACAAGATTTAATTATAAAATGCTCTACTAATCCAAGATCTATAATTGGACTAAGTGAAGATCCAACAACTTACGTTGAAATAACTCCAGAAGAATATAAGATTTCAAATGCTCAGCTAAAATCAAAGTGTGGCTGGTCGCCCTTTGATAGTCAGTCAGTTTTTGGTCGAATAAAAAGGGTAGTTATGCGAGGCAAAACTGTCTTTGAAAATGGTGAAACTCAGGTAAAGCAAGGTAGTGGCAGAATTATTTAAGAGATTTTTTAATTTCAATAGCTAGCTCAGGGTTCCACATAGCACCAGTGGCTGATTGGACGACGTCAGCACCAGCTGACCTATAATCATTGAAGTCTTTTATAGTCATAACGCCACCGACTCCAATAATTTCATAGTCCAAGTTTAACTTCTTTCGAATTGATACCAGACGTTTGACCATATCGACTCCAGCCCACTTGACGCTAGCACCACACATACCACTCTTTAGACGATTTGGTCCAGGTAAAGCTTGTTCTCCTTTATCATCAACTACTGGTGCGGCTATAGTATTAATAGCTGAGATAGCAGAAATAAATGGCGTCATAGATTTAACAACTTGCTCTAAAAGTTCTTGTTGGTCTTTACTAAAGTAACCAATTTTCGCAATTAGAGGTATGTCTCCGATTGCTAACTTAACCTTAGAAGATATTTCTTTAACTGCACTTGGGGTGTAACAAAGAACACCTTCGTTGGCAACATTAGGGCAAGACAGATTTAATTCAATAGCTTTTACGCCGGTCGTCACTGCCAGCTTGGCGGTATTAGCAAAATCATCGAAATAATCACTATCACTAAATCCTGGACTGATCGTACCTACCACACTTATTATTACTAGTTGGCCTCTGTCTTGACGTTTGATTGACTCTTTTAAGTCTTTTACCCAGAACCCAGGTCCTCTAGATGGGTTACCGAATGAATTCGTAATTGTCAGTTTAGTTGCATCTTTAGATGTAGTTTGTCTACCAATTTGGGGCTTTGCTGCTTTCTCTAGAGTTAGGTCTCCGTCGATGTCGACGAAGAGTACATTTGGAAATTCGTTGCAATCAAACTGCGTACTCCTTTGGGTTTTGTAACAAACAACATCGAAGCCTTTTAAAAGAGCGGCTGAGACGTATTTACTATTTAGAAGTGGGCCAGCAGGAATGCCAAAGGGCAGATAAATAGGGTATCCCAAAAATGAATGTTTTGGTTCACCTAAATTTTGATAGATTTTGGGATTTTTGAAACTTCCAAAAGGACCTTTATCGAAGTTATCATCGTAAGTTTTGCTTGGGTCATATATAGGTTGTTTGGTTATTGCGTGCATGCTAGCATAAAGATAACATATTATATTGTGCCAATGAAATTTATTGAAAAACTTAACGCAGCCATAAAAAAGAACAACTCATTGGTTTGCGTTGGTCTTGATAGTGATCATACTAAATTGCCAACAATAGTTGCTGATACACAGATGCTGATGCTTACTTTTAATAAGGCGATTATTACTGCAACAGCCGATTTGGTTTGTGCCTATAAACCAAATTCAGCTTTTTATGAGGCACTTGGTGAGCCAGGCATTAAACAGCTTAAAGCAACTTGCGATTTCTTACGTGAAAACTACCCTGATATACCTATTATTCTTGATGCTAAACGAGGAGATATTGGTAATACTAACGATGGTTACGTTAGCTTTGTGTTTGATTACTTGGGTGTTGACGCTTTAACGCTCCACCCATATCTTGGCAAAGAATCTTTATCACCATTTCTAGCACTTGGCGATAAAGGATGTATTATTTTGTGCCGCACATCTAACCCGGGTGCAGGCGAACTCCAAGACCTAATAGTCGATAATCAGCCACTATATCAAAAAATCGCCAAGGACGTCATTGAAGACTGGAATGAACTTGGTAATTGTTTATTGGTTGTCGGAGCTACCTATCCTAAAGAATTAGCTATTTTGAGAAAAATGGCTCCCAATATGACATTTCTAGTTCCTGGAATTGGTGCTCAAGGTGGTGATTTAGAAGCTGCTTTAAAGGCAGGACTTACAAAAGACAAGAGGGGTTTGATTATTAATTCTGCTAGGAACATTATTTTTGCTTCTTCTAAAGAAGACTATGCTGATGTTGCTAGGGCAGAGACGATTAAGTTAAAAAAAGCAATCAATATGGGGAGGTAGTAATGGATAAAGTAGCTAATAATGCACTGATTTTAGAGTTAAATAAAATCGGAGCCATTAAGTTTGGGGAATTTACGCTAAAATCTGGAATAGTTTCACCAATTTATATTGATCTTAGAATTTTAGTAACATATCCAAAGTTACTCAAGAAGATAGCAAAATCTTATGGTCCACTTTTGAAGCAAATTAAATATGATCGTTTAGCAGGAATCCCTTATGCTGCACTGCCAATTGCTTGTGCAATATCTCTTGAATTTGATCAACCATGGGTCTATAACCGCAAAGAGGTTAAGGACTATGGAACTAAGAAAATTATTGAGGGTGAGTTTAAGCCAGGAGAGACAATCGTAGTTATTGATGATCTTATTACTAAGGGTGATTCTAAATTAGAAGTTGTCGAGCCTTTTACAAAAGAGGGACTAGTGATTTCTGATTTTGTTGTGTTCATTGACCGTGAACAGGGCGGAAAACAGACACTAGCGACCCACGGATTTAATTTACATGCTGTACTTACTATTACAGATATTTTAAATTGTCTTTTGCTTAATAAGTTAATCGATAAAACTATGTACGGGGGAGTAAAAGAATTCTTACGTAATAATTAGTTAAGTAGATTTTTGGTGATTATTTAAGTTAACTTGCTCTCACGTCTTACTTCCCTACGGTCAAATACCATATATCCAACTAGAATAACAATGAAGATAGTTAGTAATATGCTGACGCGCCCATCGCCGAACCCAAGGCTACCAACTCTCTTAGATTTACCTATCCAGTCTGCAAATGAAGCACCAATTGGTCTGGTTAAAACGTATGCAGTCCAAAAAGCAATAACTTCATTCAGATTAAATAACCAATATCCAATAACTGGTACGACGATTAGTCCTGAAAATAGAAGGGCAGATGAAAAGTATCCTAAGTGAAAAGTTATAGCTGTTAGGTCTCCTGCTGCTGTTCCAAGGGCAAATGTGGCTAGCACCGTAGCCCAATAAAACATCTCTCTTCTGTGAGTATTAATACTATGGATAGATAGAGTTTTCTCGGTTCTATGCCAAGTTATAAAAACTATTGCAAGCGTAAGTGCAAAAAATATGGTTGTGACTATGTAGGGTATGCCAATTTGAATATGAAGAGCATCAGCTGCCATCGTTCCAAACACAGCAACCATAGCTACAGCGAACCAATAGACCCAAGGTATGTATCGATGTACCGAGAATTGCATCAGTAGAGCAATTACTAAAATAATACCTCCAACTGTGACTGCTAGGTAGGGGTTTATTTTAAACACAAAAAAATCTGAAGTTGCTTCACCCATAGCGGTTGTAAGTAACTTAGCAACCCAAAAAATTATGGTGATTTCTGGAACTTTTCTAAAAACTTTATTTAGACTTTCATTCATAGGGAGTGTAGCTTTAATTATAATGGTAATCACTAAATGAACAATTAATTATAAATTTGCATCTCAAACAACATAAAATTCTATTTACAATTTATATACCAAAGGTTAAACTTAAGAAGTAATAATTAAGGAGTTAGATTGGAATGGGAAAAGTCGAAGCAATACTTGTAGTTTTACTTATAATTCTAATACTCTTTGGTTCTAAGAAAATTCCAGATCTAGCTCGGAGCATAGGTGAATCTGTTAAAGAGCTTAAAAATGGCTTTAATGGTGACAATAGTTCCAAAAAGTCAGAGACCGATAATAAGGAAAAAGAAGATAGCTCGGAGAAATAGAGAGAAATTACTGAAAGGTTATGTGTGGAACCTCAAACATTTCATGATCACGTCAAAGAGCTAAGACGTAGGTTGCTTTGGGTAATTATAGCCTTGTCTGCTAGTTCGACTTTAGTTTACGTCTATAGATTAAAATTTATTAGCGTTCTATCTAAACCTATTTCAACACCACTGTATTACACCTCACCACTGGGTGGTTTTAATTTAGCAATAAAAATATCAACCATCTTTGGACTGATTTTGGCATTGCCCTTTATTGTTTATAACGTAGTCAAATTTATTGAACCAGCGCTACCCAAAAATCTAAAACATTCTTCAATTTTTAGAATGCTAATATTTTCTTTGTCTCTAGCGATTTTAGGAGCAGCCTTTGGTTATTTTGTTATTTTGCCAATGTCACTTCATTTTTTCATGGGTTATTCAACGGGCACAATAAAGCCTCTAATTTCAGCTACTGAATATCTAAATTACGTACTAAATATAATTATTACCTTTGCGCTACTATTTCAAAT
>DATKHH010000012.1:0-6976 GCA_035510315.1 Candidatus Saccharimonadia bacterium | reverse complement strand
TTGTTCAGTCTAACTATACGACACCAACTACACCGCACCATCTGTCATTGCAAATGCAAGACAGCTGTAACTGCAACAGTGTACCAGTTGAAGCTGACATCTACTGGGCAGCTGCATATGGGTATAATTAAGTAGAACTAGCCATATTTAGCTAGGTAGTCTTATGGCATTAGAAGAAATGGATTCATCAAAGTTGTATTTAGGTATCAGCTTGATCTAAGATAAGTTTAACCACAAAGTCCTAAATTAAGCTTAAACAACAATATGAAACGATTTAAAAGAATACAAAACACATATGGTTTTAGTCATGTTGAGCTTTTTATAGTACTTATAACAGTAATTATCTTAAGTCTGGGCGGTTATTATGTCTATAACAAGAGCATAACCACGACAAACGCTGCAAGTAGTAATTACTCCGTACTTTCAAATATAAACTTCGATGGGCAAATATTTAAAGAGAAAGCGTGCTCTATCCCCCTAAGCTATGGGCAATATAAGTTAAATGTAGCGGTATCGACTAATAGGCCTGCAGGTAAGAATACTTCTCCTTCATATAATCCGCGTGTTCTTTATCGGATAGACGATCTTATGCCGAATAAAATAAATGGTCCCACGCTGGTTTCTACGGATTATGATAATTGGATAAGCGGAAAAACTAGTATAATTTCCTTTTACTTACCAAATGAGATTGGTTCAACAACTTTTAATTTGGGGATAAAAGGTGTCATAAACAAGAAACTAATAGTAACTTGGGGTACAACAACATCTGGCTATCCTTATACAATTAGCTCCATTCATCCTTGTAACCCTAGTGCACCACATCCTGCTAATTTTGTTGTGAGTTGTACTAAGACAGTACCTAAAACTACAACTAATTCGACTTATCCTTGGCTCCAAACAGTCAATTTTATGCAGTCGAAACTATCAAATCAATGGATTGACTATGGTAATGAAATTCAACAGCCAAGTGGTTATGTTGCTGCTTCACATGCAGTGTTTATTCCTGGTATAGGTTTAGCAATTGAAGGATATCCAGACAAAATAAGTTTAGAAAATAAAAAAATCGGTGGAGTTACCGGAGGTAGTGGTGATGTAAATGCTCCCATAAGTGGTTCTGGCGGATTCGATGTTTGTTTTTCTATGACTGGCGGTGATTGGCAGAGGGTTACTCTAGCTATTATCTCTTGGCCTACCTCAACTGCAAAGAATGCGTGGAATCAAGGTGAATTAGATATCTTTGAAGGAAGTCCTAAAAGTTTAGGAATTAATTTGCACGAGATCGGCCCTACTCCACGTACAAATGTATGGCAAGGTGGTTGGCCAACTACACTCGCAGATGGCGGAATTCATTTAATATCAGCACGTTGGAACCTCACTGATGGCTATAGCTTTTCTCTAGATAATAAGTTAGTCACTAATTTAGCACCTAACTGTCTTCCTCAAAATGATCCATCTTATAATCCTGATTGTGTACAAACGCCGACGACACCCCACCAACTATCTATTCAAATGCGTGATGTTACTGAAAAAAGTTCAAGTCAAGAAACTGCCATTATATATTGGACAGCTTCCTATGGCTATAACCAGAAATAGTTAAAAACAAATCAACCAATGTGACATCATATATTTAGAGTTGTAGTTATGTTATATTTGAGCGTGTAGTTGCTAGTAATCTAAGCACAAACAAAAATGAAACAAATTTGTAGAAATAATAAAGGCTTCGCTTTAGTTGAAGTTATATTAGTATTATTTGGACTAGCAATAATCACTATAGCTGCTTACTTTGTGGCTCTGCGTATTAATAGTAGTAATAATCTAGTCCCAGAACCTTCATCATTATCTAGTTCTCAAAGTACTTCTAGTGCAAATCCTTTGGTAACTACCTCAACCGTTAAGACAACACCAACCTCTTCTAGCTCAAAAACTACTAAAAGTAAGACGTCCTCTCTAAATAAAACTACTTCAAAACCTACTTCATCTCCTCCACCCCTTCCATCTAGCTCTTGTGCTACCTCTCCACCATCTAGCTCGTCAGACTCAACCTATCCTTTACTTAAGACGACTACGTTTAAAGGTAGTACTCCGTCTAATCTGCAAAGTTATGGTAATAATGGTGGTGGTCAAATGGGTGGTGGCGGATATATATCAGGCTCTAACTTGGTTATGAAGGGAAGCTATCTCCAAGTTCAAGGTAATTATAGCGGAACTACAAATCCAAGTAGTACTCCTAGGGGGGTAATTGGTGCTGGTTTTGACTTGAATCCTCCTCCAGTATCCAGTTCAGGAGGTTTTGATGTCTGTATGTCACTAAGTACTAATACTTGGGGTAGAGACTTAAACCTAGTTCTACTTTCATGGCCAGCTCTTCCAGGATCATGGAGTGATGGCGAGAATGATTTCTTTGAAGGTAATCCTCAGGACGTTTTAGCTGGATATAAGACAATTAATGTTCATGCAGTAGGTTGTAATGCCAGTGATCCTCGGTCCAGTAACTATTGTGGCCACAATGTCTACCAAAATTCATGGCCCACTACTTTAGCTGATGGTCAGCCACATGTTGTATCCGCTCGCTGGAATCCATCACAAGGTTACAGCTTTTCTCTAGATGGCACACAGTTTGCTTCTTCAGGCCCATCGATCACTACACCAATTGTTCCGCACCAGTTATCCATCCAGCTGCAAGACACTTGTACGTGCAATACTTCCGATGTCTATGCCAATATTTATTGGGCAGCAGCTTATGGCTATAACTAGGAACTAGATCGTAGTAGCTATAGTTTCTATGAGTGCATTATTTTAACAGATGTTAGATAATGTGATTATGGAAAGTGAAACGCACAGGCAGATAAAAAATAGAAAAAGCTACATAATTCGTATGCTTCTAAAATCAGCGTACTTCAAATTAAAAGGCGATGATAGCGCAATGATGACTGCTATAGCGGATAGTTTTCTTGATCTCGGAGGAGTCTATGTAAAGTTTTTACAGGGTGTCCTGCTGCAACTGCCTATGATGAAGTTGTGGCAAAGTAGTCGGCGTTTCGATGTCTACGAGGACGTTCCAGCTGATTTAATAGACGTGGCATTAGTATTACAAAAGAAATTAAAGCCAGATCAACTTGCAAAGATAAAAAGCGTATCTAAAACAGCTTTTGCTTCCGGTAGCTTTGGTCAGGTGTATAGAGGCACTCTATATAGTAACGAGGATGTTATTATCAAAATACTAAGACCTGATATACAAAAGCTTTTAAAGAAAGATCTTCGTTTAATTAATTTAATTTCAAGGTTACTTACGAGCGTATTTACGAATTGGAACGTGGATAGTAAGACACTTGTAAAGAGTTTTGTTAAATCAACTCTTAGTGAGGTTGATTATCTTAGTGAAGCTAGGTTTGCAGATGAAATGTATCGCTATTACTTACGCAGTACAGAAATTGTTATACCTAAAACTTATTTAGAGCTGTCCAACAAATCAATCATTATTCAAGACTACGTTGGAGGTATATCACTTGCTCAGTTACTTAAAGAAAACGCAGCCAAAGAAATTAACTATGCAGAGACTGTACGCACAAAAACAGGGTCAAATTTAAAATACCAACTTACACTACTAGGTGTTGAACTTAACAAAGCCATATTAAATAGTGGACCAATACATGGCGATCCACACCCTGGTAATATACGTTTACTGTCAAATAACCGAGTAGCATTACTTGATTTTGGTATTCATGCTCGTCCACTGAAATCACCCAATGCTTACTTCGCAGTTCTTCGAGAGTTTTGGAAAGCAGAATATCTAAACGATCCTAATCCGGGCAATATGTTTGTTGCATATATCAGGTTTTATTCAGGCAGGTTATACGATAGTATGCGCATTGTTTCAGATTATGCGAGTAAAAGGCATAATAAAACCATTCGCTTGGATGACTGGATTATAAATCTTAGTAATAAGATATTTGAAAAAAAAGTATCTCCTGAAATGCTTCTAAATGGTCTTGATAGGATCAGGGCAGGTAAAGGAGCAAAGGATATATCAGTAGATAACATAATAAATCCTGGCAACAGATTTCAAATTTCAGTAAGAATTAACGACGGTGCAATACTACGAATGATGGCTACATACCTAAGTCTTGTTACTGAACTCGGGTATCGCTTTATAATACCTGAGATGTATAACGAAGTTGTTAAATATGTAAGAGAATTCTTGCCAGATTTAGAAGTGGAGCAAAAACCATCACTTCGCTTAGAAGAAGCAATGGAGATTGTATATTCGTGGCTTGAAAAAGTTGCTAGAAATGATAGTGATTTATATAGCCTGATGTCAAAGCATCTACAAGGCTATAGTTAATTTATAAAATAGTTCAGTTTGATTACTCTTCTACTAAAATGCTACTATTAAGAGGTGATTAAAGCAGATCATCTGAGTAAAGATTTTCGTAAGACAAAAGCCGTTGATGACGTTTCATTTGAAATTAAGACAGGTAAGGTAACTGGTTTTCTTGGTCCTAACGGTGCAGGTAAGTCTACTACTATGCGTCTTATGTTGGGGCTAGACAATGGCTCTGGTACTACGAGTTACGATAACAAACTTTTGCATGAATATTCCGAACCCTCAAAGATAGTAGGGATACTACTCGAGGCGAAAGCTTTTCATCCCACACGTACCCCAAGGAATCACTTAAAAATACTAGCAACTGCTGGTGGCGTATCGCTATCAAGAGTCGATGAAGTACTAGATATTGTCGGCTTGAAAGACGTAGCTAAAAAATCACCTGCTAAATTTAGTCTAGGTATGAGCCAACGACTTGGTATAGCGGCAGCCATTCTTGCAAAGCCTAAATATTTACTACTTGATGAACCTGCAAATGGATTAGATCCTGAAGGTATTGTTTGGCTTCGTGGTTTTCTTAAAAGTTACGCTGATGATGGTAATGCAGTGTTTGTATCCAGTCATTTACTTAGTGAAATGTCACAACTAGCTGATAACGTAATAGTTATAGGTAGAGGTAAATTGATTGCTAGTACCTCAATTAATAGTTTAATATCAAATAACACCAAATCGAGTGTTTTTGTTCGCTGTGGAAATATCGCAAAGCTTAAGACTGTTCTTAAAGAGAAGTCTTTCACGGCTACTACTTCAGATGATGGTCTTGAAGTTTCTGGTGTTAAAACTGACGAAATAGGTAAACTAGCACACGATGCGGGGCTAACAGTTTTAGAACTAACAACTCGGAGTGCATCACTTGAAGATGTCTTTTTGGAGCTGACTGAAGGAACTGAAGAATTCCAAGGACGCAAACTGAAAGGTGCAAAGACATGATCCCTAGAATAAAAGCAGAATTTAGAAAATTATTGAGCGTTCGTTCTACTTATATTCTTATTGGTTTGGCACTAGTTTATGTAATATTTTATGATTTTTATATCGTTGGCTTTCAAAAAGGCATGCATGACGGTGGCTCGCTTAGTCTCCATAATCCTCTCTTCTTAATGACAGAAGTAATGAGAGCCGGTGGTATTGCAGCACCAATTTTGTTTAGTTCAATAATTGCAGTGCTTTTGATGGCACATGAGTATCGCTATAACACCATCATGTATACGCTGACTTCTTCTAATAGCCGAAGTAAGACATTAATCGCCAAGATTATCGCCATAACTGGTTTTGCAGTCATTTTCTCTTTGGCTCTTGAGATATTGGCTCCAACTTTTGCTCTTTTAGGTCTTCATGCCCATCATGTTTCGTTAGTACGCCAGATATTCTACTTTCGAGACTTTTTCTGGCGGGTTCTATTCTTTGGATGGGCTTACGCAATGATTGGTGTACTTTTGGGACTGATCTTTAGAAATCTAGTTGCATCAATAGTCGCTTTATTCTTACTTCCTGTAACCATTGAGCCACTTATCGGACTTTTACTGAATATGCACGAGCAACAATATCTACCGTTTACAGCACTTACAGCAGTATTAAATAATGGTCTAATAAGAATTGGTCCGGGTGTGTTTTCCGCTAGACACTCAGCAGTCATAGTACTTGTATATCTAATTATATTTTGGACTCTTGGTTGGATATTTTTTCTTCGTCGAGATGCTGGTTAAGCCCAAAAATTGCAAAATAGTAGATTTAAACTTATGCTTAAAAAGGGTATAATTTTTAAATTCTAGATGGATCCAAACAACAAAAACACAATAGCTAATAAGCCTCCCGATAATCAACCGGTAGTAATGTCTGATAAGCCTTTAGTAAACCCTGTTCCTCCAACAGATGATTCGCCACGTGCTAAACAGACTAACCCGCTTAACCCGGTAGTTGTTCATTATGCTCCAGAGAAGGGAAAGATCAGTGAAAAGGCTAAGATACTTAGAGAGGGTTTTAATTGGTTATCAGCAAGCATTAAAGCTGCAATTGTTATAGTTTTATTTATCTTAATTTTAGTTTATGTTATCACGCCAATACAGGTTGATGGTATTTCGATGCAGCCGACACTGCATACAGGCAATATTATGTTAGTTTTCAAATGGCCACAAACTTGGGCTAGACTAACCGGTACACAATATGTTCCATCAAGAACAAACATAGTTATTATTGCTAAGAATGCCGTTTCTGGGGAAGAGTTGATAAAAAGAGTTATTGCTTTGCCTGGCGAAAGAGTTGTAATTGCCAATCAGAACTTGACCGTATATAACTCAAGTAACCCAAACGGTTTTAATCCAGACAATGCTCCTTGTTGCCGTGGCTTACTAAAACCAGTTGGGACTTTTTCAACGACTGTACCTGATGGTCAGGTTTTCGCAATGGGCGATAATAGGCAACCTGGTGCGTCTATTGATTCTCGCTCAAGTATAGGTAATATTAGCTCCAAGGAAATTATTGGCAAAGTAGTTATGAGAATATATCCCTTTAACAAAATTAAATTTTTTTAACGAACAGTAATATCTTTTTCTAAACTTGGCTCGTTTTCATCTGAAGACTTATATCTATCTAGAC
>DATKHH010000011.1:0-4359 GCA_035510315.1 Candidatus Saccharimonadia bacterium | reverse complement strand
ATGAGAGTGGTATCGGCAGCGCTTTCGGATAAAAGTTACCCCGGGGATAACAGGCTTATAGCGCCCAATAGTTCACATAGACGGCGCTGTTTGGCACCTTAACACATTGGGGTGCTACAGAAGTGATTCTGTACCAAAAATACGGCTTATAACGGTGAAACCCGACTGTTTCTTGTGATATATAATAGAGGCAAGGGCAATACCGTGGGAAGTCTATCGTCAGTACAAAGTGCAATATTAGTCGGAAGTTTATTGGGAGATGGTACTCTTCGCCGACAAGGAAATAGAAAAAATGCCTTGTTTGAAGTCAACCACTCACATAAACAGAAAGAGTATGTGGATTGGAAGTGGCAGCATTTTCACAAATATATTCTTACTCAACCTAAAGCTCGTAAGAGTAATGGTTTCCGTATTGCATATCGATTTACGACTCAAAGTTTACCGATTTTTACAGAGTATTACAGGTGGTTTTACTCGAATGGAAAGGGCAAAGAAATTCCAACAAACCTAAAGTTGAACAAACTATCATTAGCTGTTTGGTTTATGGATGATGGATCTATGTCGTATTCATCTTTTTACTTGAATACGCAACAATTTTCGTTGTCGGAGCAAGAGTTTTTAATAAAGTTACTACTAAAAACATTTGGTTTAAATAGTGCTTTAAATCGAGACAAAAAGTATTTTAGGTTACGTATTAATAACGAAAGTTCAAAATTAATGAAAAAAATTATTGAACCGTATGTGATACCAAGCTTAAGATATAAACTGGGATATGACCCCGTAACGACTGAGTTGAAAAACGAGATTTCGGTTAGATAGAAAATATACCGAGATAATACGCCGTCTCCTATAATAGATTAAATTCAGAATATGATTTTTATATAATCTAAGTTCGAATAATAGGAAGAAGATATAGTCTACGCCATACGAAAATATGGAAATTGTACGATGTCGGCTCATCTCATCCTGGGGCCGGAGCAAACCATAACCTGCTCTCCCATACGGAAACGTATGGGTAATAATCAAGCCCAAAACGGTGAAGGCCAAAATACAATTGTACTTGCATTGCAGGTCCCAGTTGTGTATGGTTAATACCGTGGGAAAGAATATTTCTGCAGTTAATGAAAGTTATACAGCGGGTTTTTTAGATGCTGATGGAGCCATTATGGCAACCATTGAGCGTCATAAAGAAAAACGCTATGGATTTAGAATTAGGGTGATTGTAAAAATTACTCAAAAGAATAAGACGATAGTTGATTGGTTTAGAACTCAATACTCAATTGGTAATGTTGTTCATAATCGTGCTACATACGATTGGATAATCAGAGACCAATCTGACGCGTATTCTTTTATAAAACAACTAGAACCATATATTATAGTCAAGAGGAAACAAGCTTTAATAGCTTTACAAATTCTTGATCATAAAATTTCAAGTAAAGAAGACTTGATTAGTGTAGCTTTATTAGCAGATACGTTAAGCTCATATAACGTCAGATCCAAATTAAGGCGTCGTAATTATAGCTTAATGATCCAAGAAGTATTCTCCCGTAACGACTAGTTAATATTGTTATTTGGTACAGTTTAACTGATGTATGTCTACCACACTTTTAAGTGTTAAATTAAAGACGCATAATACGGCTTGCACCTTAGCTATTAGTGGAAACATTAATTTAGTATGGTGAAGGTATAGTCTGATACTTGCAGCATAATGCAAGAGAACAACAATGAGGTCCCAAGGGTCCGGCTGTTCGCCGGTTAAAGAGGTACGCGAGCTGGGTTTAGAACGTAAATAACATTGCGCTCTACTACTGAGAAGTAGTAAAATACGGATTTGCATCAGATCAAACGTATTAATATTGGCTAATATCGGTGAAACCCTAACTTAATTTACGAACGGTTAAGAGGGCAATACCGAGGGAAGACATTCAATTTTGAATTGTCCCCGTAGAGACTGATTGTTGATTGATATCAACATGAGATAGGATTCTTCACTTAAGGCCTATCATACGCCAACTCCTAACTGTATTAAATACAGAAGGATGAAGATATAGTCCGTGCCATTAGTAATAATGGAATTACACGCGTGAGACAGTTCGGATTATATCCGCTGTGGACGTTAGGAAATTTGAGAGGATTTATCCTTAGTACGAGAGGACCGGGATGAACATACCTCTGGTGTACCAGTTGTTCTACCAAGAGCATTGCTGGGTAGCTATGTATGGAATAGATAAGCGCTGAAAGCATATTAAGCGCGAAACTGACCTCAAGATTAGATTTCCCCATGAGATCCCTGAAAGATTATCAGGTTGATAGGCGCAAGGTGTAAGTGTAGCAATACATTCAGCCGAAGCGTACTAATAGATCCATTGACTTTTTATGACTTCTCTTTACTTGAATTTTATATTCATTTAGGGAGAGGCTTGCAGTTGACTAACTATTTGTATTTGCTAATATGCAAATACACCGTTTGTTTTTTAAATTTTGACTTTCATCGACATCAACTAGAGACTATATTTTGTGATCTTTAGTTGGTGCCCATGGCGCGAGGGAAACACCTGTTCCCATCCCGAACACAGCAGTTAAGCCTCGCAGCGGTTACAATACTTGGAGTTCACTCCTGGGAAAATAGCACGGTGCCAAATTATATAAGGCCTCTCCATACCGGAGGGGCTTTATCTTTTGAATCTAAATCATTATTGACACAAGCGCAATATAATGCTAAAGTAAATACGATTCTGTAAATAAATAGAGGGTTTCAAATTTATTTGGAACCTTTTTATTTTTTACCAGGAGTTTATAACTTATAAAAGGGAGGCTACTTACATGGCTGGAACTAAAAAAGGCGGCAAAGCTGCTGCTAGCACAAACAAATCAAAATATGGTGCAGATTTTTACGCAAAAATCGGTGCTAAAGGTGGACGAATGGGTCGTACAGGTGGATTTTACGCAAACCCTGAACTAGCTCGAAAAGCTGGTGCTAAAGGTGGACGTATATCACGAAGAACTAAAAAATCTATATAATTTTTTAGAGATCTTGTATCAAGAGAAAGTCGGAGTCAGTGACTTCGGCTTTTCTTGTTGTTTATGGCCAGTTTGAAGCCTGTAAGGTCGACAAAACCTTGAAGCAGATACATTCCAAGATGTATAGCAATTATGGCACTTATAAAGAGTTGTAGTTACCTGTATACATACAACGCTGCATTTAGGGCAAGTACTTCTTCGATGTAGCCAATCTCTATAGGTATCAAGGCAATCTTGTATATGGTTTTCATCTATCTTAATATCAATATCTCTAGCCAGATCTTTAGCCTTATCCCAAGCATCAACTTCTAATTGGAGAAGTTCTAGATCTGAACTATATTCTAAGTGACCAAGAAGACTATGGGCAGTTTCGTGGAGTATAGACCACTGCCCAATTGGCTGATCTATAGTCGATGCCTTATAAGTTATTTTATCGTGTTTTGGTGACCAAAAAAAAGCTTCTCCTGACTCTATTGTGGTTTTCGGCAGTAGTTTTTTTATATATGTAATTATTTTCATTCTGGCAGATGGCCTTTCGCGTTTAAATAACAACCATATGCAACTGCCTCTTCAGCTTTTGTTGCCTTAACCACAGGAGGAATAGTTAGCAGTGCGTTTTGATAGATTTTTAAATCTTCCATTAACCTATCCTTAAATTTTTCAAAATGAGCTCCTACGCCCCCTCCAATAACAATAATATCTGGTGTTAAAAGGGCAATAAGATCAATAACACCTAGAGCAATATTATGAGCAACCTGATACCAAATTTTTGGATCTGTTATTTCGCTAGCTTTCTGGTGGAACTGATTGAAAATTGCTTTTCCAGATGCCAGATTTTCCCATCTTTCTAGTTTTCCTTTGTGTTCTAGTAGCATTTGCCCTGGTTCGATATTTTGAAAATCTTTACTTAATTTACCGTCGATAATTAATCCGCCACCAATACCTGTAGATATGGTGATATAAAGTGCTTTGTGATAACCTTTTGCTACTGTACTTGCCTCATATAATCCAGCCAATTTTGCATCGTTTTCAATAATGATCGGTGAGCGAAAAATTGGCTCAAAATCTTTTCGAATACTTACATTAACCCAAGGCAAATTACCAAAAGCTATACCAATTGCCTTATTTCTATCTATTTTACCGGGAGTTGCAACACAAGTTATCTTCAAGTCTTTATATTTTAGCTTATTTACCTCGCTCTCAAGCACTTTTAAAAAATCTAAATAATTTTTAGGTGTTTCAAACTTATTTTTTTCAAGTAATTTACCATCTTCGCTAAATACACAAACTAAAGTCTTACTTGCCCCTATATCTACAGCCCCATACATATATTTAAAG
>DATKHH010000010.1:0-2847 GCA_035510315.1 Candidatus Saccharimonadia bacterium | reverse complement strand
TTGTTCAGTCTAACTATACGACACCAACTACACCGCACCATCTGTCATTGCAAATGCAAGACAGCTGTAACTGCAACAGTGTACCAGTTGAAGCTGACATCTACTGGGCAGCTGCATATGGGTATAATTAAGTAGAACTAGTTTCCCCTAGATCTAAGCTCAAGTATAATCAATTAACAACGGGTCTATGGGAACACCCGATCAACTAAATGGCTTCACTATCATCCAAGCCGAAAACATGGATGAAGCATTAAAATTAGTTGATGGCCATCCATTTTTAAGCGATAAAACTGGTAATTTCAGCGTTGAGGTATTTGAACTTTTACCTACTCCAATGTAGTTTTATTCAGGCCTTAATTTTTGAAAGTGGTTTTTGGAAATATATAAACCAAAAACTATTAGCCAGAGCGTTTGTGGGTATGCGGTTATTCTTTCCATACCACCAATACCAATTCCAAAGTAACTATGCGCATAAAATAGAGCCAGAGCCATAAGCGTAATAATCCCGACAAATAGTGTAAATATGCGAAGCGATTTTGGGACGTTTAGTGCATATCCCAAAATAACAATTCCAAGATTTCCAATAAAAAAAGGCAAAAACGCTCCAATTATATGTAAGATACTGATCGTATTTTCTGGAAAAACACCAACTAGGGCAGTACCTATACCAGCAAGCAACATAAAACTAAAGCCCGTTAGCGCCAGCTTAGTTTCTTTAAATTCCTGATATATAAGTAAAGCACCCATAGCCATAAATAGACCCAGGATAATAAATGAAGCGTTCATTAGGTTGTGAAGTGGCGAACAGACATATCTCCCTGAATAGATGCCACAATTAGTGTTACCAAGATCACTGATAGTATTTTTTAAAATGCTATAGGAATATGTCCAGTGACTTGCTACCACAATTTGCACGGCAAAATATTGCAAACTTAAGATCCACATACCTGGGCCAATAAAAGGATATTTATCGCTAAATGTCTCTACCTTTGAGCGCATCTTCATAATATTTAGGAGGTTATGTCGTAAGTTTTAAGTTTCTTTTTGGTAGCTTCGGAACTTGTTTGCTGCAATTTTAAAAGCTGCGAGTATATGCCGCCACTATCTGTTAATTCACTCGGAGTACCTACTTCTTGGACTTTGCCACCACTAATTGTAACTATAGTGTCAACATTTTTTATAGTACTGAGTCTATGGGCAATAATAAGCGTAGTTCTATTTCTCATAAGTCTTTCAAGAGCTTCATGAACAAGGTGCTCGCTCCTACTATCTAGACTGCTTGTAGCTTCATCCAGTATTAGGATTGGTGCATCTTTAAGTAGTGCCCTAGCGATAGCTATACGTTGTTTTTGACCACCACTAAGCTTAAGTCCTCTTTCACCAATTTCAGTGTCATAGCCCTTTTCAAATTTTGATATAAACTCATCGGCATTAGCTGCTTTGGCTGCTGCAGCAATCTCTTCATCTTTTACATCGGCATTAGAATAAGCAATGTTTTCTCTAATAGTGCCTGAAAATAAAGCTGATTCCTGAAAAACAACTCCTATTGCTTGGCGTAGCGATCTCTGACTAACCTTAGATATATCTTGATCGTCTATTAAGATTCGTCCAGTGCTAGGTTCATATAGTCTGAGAAGTAAATTTGTAATAGTGGTTTTGCCTTCGCCACTTTCACCAACCAGTGCTGTCTTAGTATTTGGTTTCAGCTCAAAACTTAGACCATCTAAGACCTTCTTATCATCGTAAGCAAATTCTACATCTCTAAATACAACTTCACCCAAACCTACTTTCAAATCTTTGGCATCTTTTTGGTCGTTTATCGACGGTTTAATATCCATAACATCAAAATAATCTTTGGTATTAGAGACCGCCCGCTGGGTCTGGTCGACTAGATAGCTAATACTAAATATTGGTATGCGAATAAGAGCCGCGTATTGAATAAGCAGTACCATGGTACCTATGTTATAGACACCCCTAGCGGCCTGAATAAATATAAACATAAAGATTGCAAAAAATATTATTGCCAAAACAAATCTCCTGAAGTTATCTTGACGATGCCAATATCTACTTTGAGGTCTAGTAATCTTAATAACTTTTTTATAATAATTGCCAAAAAATACTAGTTCAGAACTTTCTTGGATAAAGCTTTTTACAACTTTAATTTGACCTATACTTTCTGTAAAGCGTCCAAGAGCAATATCTAGATTCTTATTAATCTTTGCCTGGTATTTTTGCCATTTAATGCTGGTTCTGCTGGTAAGCCAAAAAAATACCGGGTAAATAGAAAATAACATCAGAGCTACTGGCCAAGAATAGTATGCAACTATTATTAAAGTAAAGATGGTACTGAAAATAAATTGTAAGAAATTATTACTGAGTATCTGAATAAAATTACCAATTTGATTTATACCACGATTCATACGGTTAATAATTTTACCCGTTAGTTCAGTATCAAAATAACTTTGAGATAGCTTTAAAAGATGCTGATAGTAACGCTCGCTTAAAATCATAGTTAGTTTAGCTGACATAATATCGCCAAAATATCCACCAATATTACTAAAGACAGTGCTGCCTATATCTGTTAAGAAAATTAAGAAAGCATAGAATGCTATCAGTGTTAGATCAACGTGACCATGAACGCCTTTACTCCCAGTAATTAGATCAATAGCTGCTTTGGTAATGATCGGTACTACCTGACTCATCGCAGCAAGTAGTATCGTAAAAACAGAAATCGCCAAATAATAGCGCCACAAACTACTAGTAAAGCGGATTATCCGCCAAATATGCTTCATCTTAAGATTTACTATATCTTAATTTTGCTAGGTTATAAAATTATTCAAATAACAC
>DATKHH010000009.1:0-2398 GCA_035510315.1 Candidatus Saccharimonadia bacterium | reverse complement strand
CTTCTAAGATTACCTAGGTGGCAAATTAAGCTTTTTAAATGCAGCCACTGTCTTTGGTTAACTATGCTATATTTTAGACATTTTTATAAGTATTGTCAATCTATTTAGCTGATAACTATCTTATAACACCAAGTAGTTCTTAATTAAAGCACTTACTTGTCCACCATACTGATTATGCTTGTCTACATACCAGTTTATAGTTAATCTAAAACGGTGATGGATAAGGAAATTTCAGTTGGTAGCACTATTGAAGGAACAATAAGCTACATAAATATATTTGCAGCCTTCGTGGAAATTGTAGATTGTGATTATCACGTTCTTCTACTCAACTGTGAAGCAGTTACTAGAGATGGCCAACTCCCAATACGTATGAATAATACTGTTGACTTAGGTGAAACAAGACAATTTAGGGTTATTAAGGTTGATGATGAACGCAAAAGAATTCATCTGAGTATGAATGGGATAATCAAGATTGATGAAGTTGAAAAACCCCAATAGGCACAACTAGCACTAGGGACTTTCATAAAGCTAATATTCTTGCATTCTTTGTTCTCTTTGCGGAGAATAAGATTATGGATATAGTGTTGTTAGGTGATAAGGGCAGAGATGACGCTATGGCTGATCGGCTACAGGGGCACAAACTCCATGTTTTGGGACAATGTAAAAATCCAGGGTTAGTTAGGAAAAGTTCGTTAAGTGGCGGACAATTTCATCTAATTGATAGCACTAAAAATATAACACTAATAGCTGATATAGTGCAGTCGATCAGGCCAGATATATTTATAACAAATTTTGATGACTCCTTAGCCAATGGAATTGTAGACGAACTTAGGAAACGCGTTGCAGACAAAAGAATCCCTGACTTACTGATTCCATGCCCGAATAAAGACGCTTCACGGATAGAGTGGGATAAATTTTATCTGCGTGAGCTTATTGATGAAATTGACCAACAATATAATCCCACTAACTTCATGGTAACCACAACACATGATATTTCTAAAGCTATCTCCTTCTTTCAAAAAAAGCACATAAAAGTAGCTATAAAACCTCGTAATCTTACTGGAGGTAAAGGTGTTAAAGTCATGGGTAAGCACTTAAATTCTTATAAGGAAGCTAAAGAATACGCCTCATTTGTATTAAGCTCTGATAGTCAAACGGGAGTTGAGATACAGGAAAAGCTTGTGGGTGCTGAGTTTACGTTGCAGCTATTTACAGATGGGAAAGTTATTATCAGGCCACCAGAAACCTACGATTATCCATATCGTGAAGATGGTGATGTTGGGCCTGGTACTGGAGGTATGGGTGCATTTTCCATGAAACGAGACGTTCGACTTCCATTTTTAGTGCAAAAAGACTATGACACCGCAATTGACCTAATGGAAAGACTCTTAATCAAATTAAAAGACAACGGACTTGACTATAAGGGCGTACTTTACCCAACGTTTTTTAAAACTCCGAATGGACTCAAGATCGTTGAGATTAATGCTCGAGGTGGTGATCCAGAACTTATTAATATATTAGACCTCCTCGAAGATGATGTTGATTTAGTCAATGCTCTAAAACTAATCGCTGAAGGCAATTTAACCCAGGGCAGCATTAGATACAAAGATCAAGCGTCAGCAGTGTTGTATCTTGTTTCACCTAATTACTGTTACAGTTCTAGTCAAACTTATGATTTCAATCTAGACACAGAAATAATAGAAGCTCTTGGAGTAAAGGTTCGTTTTGGAGCTACTGAGCTGGTCAAAGGGAAACACTTTCGAAGTGTTGGAGCTTCACGAACTGTTGGTTTATCTGCTCTTGGGGAAACACCATGGGCAGCACGAAAGAAGATTCATGATGCTATTGATAAAGGCTTTAGCAAACCGCTAGCTCTGCAGTTTCGCAATCAAGTTGCAGATAAGAGTTACATAAAAAAACTTAGCACGCAATAAACACTCATCAGCATAACTACTACGCTTATTGATATATATACTATCCTGAATTTAAGCTGCGTGCGTGATTACGTCAATGATCAATATAGCACCAGCTGTTACGAATATTCCAACCATAAATGCAATTGGTACTCCTTCGGCAAATTTTCGCATCGGTTGATCCTCAGGAGAATATGGTAATGGACCACCATTCACGTTTTGGTCTTGTTCTCTTGGACTCATAGAATATATAAATACACCTAAATAAGTTTAAATTCAAGTTTGCTTATAATTTAAATCCGTTTTTTAGTTAAACGTTATCTTTTTATCGTGAAACACAGTACCGTATAGAACTCAGGAGCTTTGCAACATTTGGTTGGGTGTCCTGTACTGCAGACTTAAGTGTACACGTTTGGTGTTGTAGAACTCCAGGTATTTATCTATCTTCTTCTGTATTAGTTGGTTAGGAATACTAAAGTCTAGGT
>DATKHH010000008.1:0-22145 GCA_035510315.1 Candidatus Saccharimonadia bacterium | reverse complement strand
TTAATAACCGTTTGTCGTTGTCTGTGGCCGTGAACTTTATGGACTCGTTTTTTTGCTTTATAGCGGATTGCAGTAACTTTATCTGCTTTTACATCTGCTTCTTTTACTTCAGCACTAACCTTGCTACCCTCAACAATCGGTTGGCCTATGAGAGTCTTTTCACCATCAATTACAAGTAGAGCTTCGAAAGACACTTTTGTATCTTTAACGTCGTGAAGCAGTTCAACTTCAATGACATCTCCTTCCGAAACCAAGTATTGTTTACTACCAGTACTAATTACAGCTTTTCTCATAATGATCAATGAATATTAACAGATAGAGAAGTTATTGTAAATAGATAACGTTAGCGACTATACCCTAAGAGCAAGTAGTTGTTAGTTCAAGTCCCAGATGGACCTCCAATCAAGCATAAACATTATCATTGACAATATAGTCTATTATATATACAATAGACCATATGAAGACAGCAACTATAAATTTTAAGACAGACGATGCGACTAAGCTTAAGGCTCAGGCTGTAGCTAAGCAAATTGGCATCCCTCTTAGTAATCTGCTTAATGCTTACATCTACGAGCTAGCAAATACAGGTAGTGTTCATTTTACTGCTAGCGAGCCTATGACAGAAAAGATGGAGGCTATTATTGCTGAAACAGAAAAAGAAATTAAAGCTGGAGATGTTAGTGGTCCCTTTGAAACTTTAGAAGCAATGTTTGAGCACCTGGATAATCTGTAGTGGTTATTGAAACAACCAAATCCTTTGATAAACAATATGCAAAACTTAATATTAAAGTTAAAGTTTCATTCAGAAGAAAATTAGAGTTATTCAAAGTTAATCCCTTTGACGTGAGACTTAGAAACCACTCCTTGAAAGGTAGATACTTGGGCTATAGAAGCATTGATGTTACTGGTGACATAAGAGCACTTTATGCTACAAAAGGTGACACTATAATTATATTTGGGTTTATTGGCTCACATAGTCAACTTTACTAAAACTAGTTGATATAGCAATGACGGTGGCCCTCCAAACCTAAGCGTTTTAGATAATTTCAAACTATCTATGTATTACGAGAGAGTGAATAGTATACGTCTAATGACATTAAAGCACCTAATGCATTTATTGGAGCATATGTTGGACCTTCAACCTTAAAAAGATTAGAACCTACTATAGTCTGCTCAAGTGCACGATGATCAAAACCTAAGTGTGACCCATGCCATGGTAATTCAATCTGTGCACCCGGATCAAAGTTAGATAGTGGTCTATCTGCAGGTGGTCTACCAATAACCGCTCGCGTAATATTGCCAACTCTTCCATCGAACGCAGATGGTCGCCTTCTGTGCCTAAAAATGCCTTTAACTATTGCTGCACCAAATAATTCATTTGGTACTTCTACTAACGTCGTGGTTTCAGTAAGTGATACATGATGTAATCTTTCTAATGCTTCTTTCAGTTCTTGTTCTGGAAGATGCTCGAAGACACTTAGACAAAAAATATGTGAAAATTCGCTATCTTCTATATCTTCAAATCGATCTACGACACGAACTGAAGAACCATGGCGTGCAACATTATCTCGAAGTTCTCCGCCATACTTATGGGCTGGCTCCAGTAACGTAACTCTAGCTTTTGGATTTTTATCAAGTAGATAGTGGGCTAATTCCCCACTTCCTGCACCAAAGTCTAATACCTCTACCTCACCCTCTGGTAAGTCCATCTGATCTAGTGCTTGAGCATACCTTCTCCTATGAAGATAGCGTTTTACAGGATTGGGATCTCCAACGGTCATTGCTTCGTATGACATAACTTGTATATATTAACATATTTAGTACTTATTAGCAAGCACTAGTGGTATTATATAGACAGTGCTGCAAGACTGGATTTTCGTCGTAACAGTATCTATTGTGGACCTCCATAACGCTTACGTTTATATGTTGCGTAAAAGAAGTAAAAACAATAAAACTGTCGCTACGGATTCAGTTATTACACCCCAAGGTCTTTCAAATTGAATTTTGCCATGAAACTCAAGATTTAGATAAGCTATTGGACCTTTCATTTCTTTACCTTTTCGCTCATAAAACCAATAATTAAATACTAGAAATGCGTCAGGAATTACTGCGACTAGACCAACTATCAAAGCAAAATATCTATGTTTATCGATAATGAATCCTAAAAGGGCAACAAAAGTAATCACGGTAAGAATAGCTACTACATATGAAAGTTTATGTTTAGAATTTTCCTTGATTGCTGTAGCAAAACTATTTCCACCAGGGTAACCAAAATGAGGTATAGCATCCATGGCAAAATGTGAGCTGTAAGCTAGGACTATTGCCAATTCTGGCTGAGATACAGCTAGACCAATTAAAGTGCCTGCTAGTAAGTGGTTAGTTATAGTCATACAACAAGAATACCAGGTTTAGTACCAGTAGACAGAACCATCACTACTACACGGAGGTGGATAAATGAAGGTTGTTGCTCTCTCGTATTTTCGACGCAACAGCATGCACGATGGCCCTCCAGTATGGTTATGCTTTTTCAACACCGTCGTAAAAACACTGTAGTGAGAATCTGACTGAATCCGTAGATGGTGTTGCGGCATGCAACGAAGTACAGCCTAGTTTTGTCAGAACCAAATCATCGAACCTTCTTACACTTTCTTGTGGAGGTTCAAAGCTCGTGTCTCCAATCTCAATTACGCTTCCACTTTCTCTAGTCACAAGTGTAGAGCCTTCAGGGTATCCCCTGTATAGGTCCTGCCAGTCCTTCGTTTTACAGTCTTTACGTTCAGCTACAACATCCGTGACCACAAAACTTCCATCAACAAACCTTATATTCGCACCACTATTGCTACGAAGTCTACCGTCTACTCCCACAACAATTCTGCCCACATTCGGAGGTGTTATGCTCAGACAATATCCTTCTGTCGATGCTACTAACGGGTCACAATGCCATGAATTTACCTTTTGTGCATCTGGCCCAATTGCAAGTACTCTTACGTAAGAAGGGCGCAACCCTCCTAGTATTTCATCTCTATTGGTAAATACAAATTTGCCAAATGCATCCAGCATTGGGAATAAACCAATATTGGGGTCTTGTCTGTCTGTATAATTCGGCTTCGGTAATACATTAAGGGCTCTTGCCCCTGGTATCCACAAACCCATTCCAAGCGAAACTTTATTACCACTTTCAGCTTGATTAAATCCTTCCCCCGCCAATCCTATTTCATTTATTAACTCCTCACTAAGTTCTCTAACCGCAACGCCAGTAGTTGATTCATGCAACTGCAAGCCATCTGGGTATGTATCGCGAAATGTTGTTATCTGTTCTGGCATATTCTCAGGCTACTATTCACACGTATTTATCGCAAGCAGAAGCATTTTGAAAATGTGTAGATATAGCCAACACGGTGCCCTCCATAATACTTGCTATTAGAGCATAGTCACCTTTAGTCGGCGTAAAAGTAGTTAAAAAATTACTTCTAAATTACTTAGCAAGTCTCTCTAATTCAATTTCTAAATCAAAACCTTCAACCTTAACAGATTCCCTACTCTTATACTGCTTACTATTCACATTAATAGTTACAGCTAAAGTTTCGGTTTTTATTGTTTGCTCATAGTTTTTTACAGCAGAATTGAGCTCTTTGGAGTTAGATTTAAGGTTTAGGTTGATCCTATCATCTACTTTAAGTTCAGATTCCTTCCTTAAACTCTGTACATATCTTACAACTTCCCTAACCAAACCTTCTTCAACCAAATCTTGAGTCAATTTAAAATCTAATCCAACAATTTGACCATTAGTTAGCTCATTTGTTGTATAAATTACTTCTTTTAGGTTTAATTCTTCGGCTATCAAACTATCAAAAAATTCTCTGTCCTTTTTGAGAAGATTTTCTTTGTCGTATATAGTTATCAACTTAAGAGGTTGTCTAACTTTAACACCTTGTTCTGCTCTATGCGACAATCCTTGATTGATTACTTCCCTCGCAAAGTGCATTCTGGTAAGTAAATCGTGATCTACCTTGTTATTTTTCGGCCAATCACTAAGGTGAACAGAGTCTGGTAAGTTGGTATTTTTAGTTAGCTCACGCCAAATATAGTCACCTAAGAATGGCGAGAACGGAGCTATCAGCTGACAAGTAACCAAAATAGCATAATGAAGTGTTTGATAGGCTTGTTTCTTGTCTTGATCATCTTGACTCTTCCAAAATCGTCTTCTTGATCTACGAACAAACCAATTAGATAGATCATCTATTAGATCAACTATGGGTCTGGTAGCTTTATCTAGTCTATATCTATCTAAAGCTTTAGTTACTTCAGAAACAGTTTGATTGACCCTGGAAATTATCCATTGATCAAGTAAGTTATGACTATCTGGTTGTTTAAATTCTTTGTTTGGTTGAAACTTATCAACGTCAGCATACATCTTATAGAAACTATAGGTATTTTGAAGTGTCATAAATATTTTTCTTTGAACATCTCTCAGAAAATCAACACTAAAGCGTGTATCTTCACCATTCATAAGTGGTGACGATGTTATAAAAAACCTCAGGGTATCGACTCCAAACTGATCAAATACGTCGTCCATAGCAGCATAATTCTTTTTACGCTTGGATAACTTCTCGCCATCGGCTGCGACAATCCAACCACTGCTGATAGCATTCTTAAAAGCTGGTTTATCATATAACGCTGTTGCAAGTACTGTTAAGGTATAAAACCAACCTCTGGTTTGATCTACAGCTTCCGCTATGAAATCTGCTGGAAACCTTTTGTTCCAAGTACTTTCATTTTCAAATGGATGATGATCTTGTCCATATGGCATAGAACCAGATTCAAACCAACAATCAAAAACCTCATTAATCCTATGAGCCAATTTGCCGCTATCTGACTTAACAACTACCTTATCTATAAATGGTCGGTGTAAATCCTTAATTATCGCTGGGTTAACAGCTCTTTTCTTGAGCTCCTCAACACTACCTATGACAACTAGCTCGCCATCTTCAGTAACCCATATAGGTAGTGGCGCTCCCCAGAAACGATTTCGGCTTACTGCCCAATCTCTAACCTGTTCTAGCCATTTTCCAAATCTACCATTTTTAATGCTAGCTGGCGTCCAATTTATTTGCTGATTATTGGCAATTAATTGATCTTTTATCTGTGTAACTTTAATAAGCCACGAGTCTGTTGCATAGTATAAAAGTGGTGTATCACAGCGCCAACAGAAAGGATAAGTATGCTTTATATAACCTGCAGCGTAAACCATATCCTTATTAACCAGATATTCAATTATTAGATTATCGGCTTGTTTAAAGAACTTACCTGCAAATGATTCATCCAGTCCCATATCTGTTTTGACATGACCACCTTCATCAATAGTAAGTAGTACTGGCAAGTTATGTTGTCTGGATAACAACAGGTCATCGTCTCCAAATGCTGGTGCTACATGTAAAACGCCTGACCCATCAGTAATACTGACAAATTCGGCGCCCCAAACCTTATAAAGTGCTTCACTATTTGAAAACTTATCTAAATCTTTTAGTTTAAACAACGGCTCATAACTCTTACCAACCAGATCACTACCGTGGCATTCTTTGATGATCTCATAACTATCAACGTTAAGCGATTCTAGCCTATCTCTTGCTAAAACTAGGGTCTCTTCTTTTTGGTCATCATCAACAAGCTTTACATAAACATACTTTGCTTCAGGCTTTACCGCGATTGCTGCATTACCAGGTAAACTCCAAGGAGTTGTTGTCCAACCCAACATAAAGGCATCTTCATCTTTAAGTTTAAACTTAACAAATAGACTAGGATCCTTTATGTTATCTTGATAACCCTGATTTAGCTCAAAGTTAGAAAGCGGAGTGGCACACCGAGGGCAATAAGGTGAACACCTAAAGTCTTTATAGACTAAGCCTTTATCAAAAAGTGTCTTAAACACCCACCAAACAGATTCAATGTAATCTTGATCTAGTGTTGAATAGGTCTTTGTATAATCAGCCCATCTGCCAACCCTTCTAAACATTTTTTCCCAAATATCCTTATACAGATATACTGACTCTCTGCACTCTTGATTGAATTTATCAATACCGTATTTTTCAATATCTTTCTTGCTTTTAAATTCGTGCTTTTTTTCAATCGCATATTCAATAGGCAACCCATGTGTGTCCCAACCTACTCTTCTGGGTACATAGTAACCCTGCATAGTCTTATAGCGTGTAATAGTATCTTTAATGGTTATCTGTTCTAGATGACCATAGTGAGGAATGCCATTAGCAAACGGAGGTCCATCATAAAAATTAAAAAGTGGGCCCTTCTCTCTGAGCTTTAGAGTTTTTCTAAAGGTATCGTCTTTATCCCAAAGACCAAGCATTTCTTCTTCAATCGATGCTAGAAAATGTTTTTTTAAGTCATTTGTCATATTCTTTTCCATTTAAATTAAAAATCACCTCTTAAGAAGTCTTGTTGGAATCCACTTGAGATGTGGACGGTACCATCCAACTTCTTCCGAGGCAATTATTTCTCGAAAAGCACTTGATTGTCAGATTAACGTATCTTCTACACGATGCGATCTAGTCGTTAAAAATTTAACTTTCTGCGCACTGCTTCGTGGTTGATAGCCACTAATCAAGATTATCTTGAACGCATTTAACGATTGCTTATTATAGATTACTTAAGCTTATTTGTAAAAATATTTCTTAGACGTTTAGCCAAGAGACAACATCAGATATGGTAGGTAGAGTGCTTCCTTGCCAATAATTATGCAAACTACCATCATCAGCAATAACTAAGGTCGCTGGATAATCAACAATGTCGTAAAGCTCAGCCTTTCGTCTACCTTCTTGGCCATCTACATTAAGTAAGCTTATTTTCTTATCAGTATGATTAGCAAGCTCAGCAACAAACTCTTCAGTCAAACGTGAGTATTCTCCATCTTGATGATACAAAACACATACTTGCATAGTACTTATGATTATACTTTAGTTTTGTCTTTTAGCTACAACCAGTAGTTGAACCACAAGAAGTACAGACATAACAGCTACCTGCGCGCTGTGTCTTATTGCCACAGTTGAAACAAAGCGGAGCATCATCAGTGAGTAGCTTATTAGTATTCGTATTTGGTGTATCAGCTTGAGTACTGACTAATGGTTCAACTCTAGACTTATCATCTTTTATATCATCCATGATAACATTTTGGATATTTTGGTCACTAAGTAGGCTTGTCTGATTTTCCGGTGTATCCTTATAAGATTTAAGACCCAGTTCTAACAAATCATCAAATGATAGATAGGCAAATGCTAGTCTCCTGAAGACATAATCGACGATTGATGAAGCTGTTCTAATATCAGAATCGTTAGTTATACCTGATGGGGTAAATGACATATTTATAAAAGACTTAACGTAATCCTTCAGTGGAACGCCAAACTGTAAACCATGGCTCACAGATATAGCAAATGCATCCATTACTCCTGCTAAAGTAGAGCCTTGCTTCGCTATCCTTAAGAATATTTCGCCAGGTGTTCCGTCATCATATTCACCAACAGTCACATAACCACTGCTACCAGATAATTTAAATGAAAACGTCTTAGCCTGTCTAATCTGAGGTAATTTTTTACGGGCTTCTACTCTAACCATAACAGGTTCACTAGCAGTACTAACTTCTTTTTTAGAATCATCTTCTGAAGCACCATCTTTTTTAGCCATTGATAGGGGTTGAGCAACTTTGCAATTATCCCTATATACGGCAACAGACTTCAGCCCCATTTGCCATGCCTGTATATGTAATTCTTCCATGTCTTCAACGGTTACTTCTTCTGGTAGGTTAACAGTTTTACTAATAGCACCAGATAGAAATGGCTGAACGGCTGCCATCATTTTTACATGTCCCATATAGTGAATAGCGTTATCACCCATTGAGCACGCAAAAACACTCTTATGCTCTGGTTTAAATTCAGGTGCTCCGAGTATTGTTTTCTCTGTATCTATGTAGGCAATAATCTTATCAACCTGAGATTTGCTGTAACCCAAAGCTTTAAGCGCCCTTGGTACAGTCTGATTGACTATACTCATGGTACCGCCGCCTACCAATTTCTTAACTTTTACTAATCCCAAATCTGGTTCTATTCCTGTTGTATCACAGTCCATCATTAGGCCAATAGTACCTGTTGGTGCAAGAAGACTAGCCTGTGAGTTTCTAATACCGTACAGTTTTCCAAGTTCAACTGCTTCATCCCAAGAATTGGCAGCAGCACTTAGTAATTCTTCAGAAACTAGGCTTGCGTCTATATCTGACACAGCCTCACGATGCATAGCTATAACATTTAATACGTTATCTCTGTCCTTGCTAAATCCAGCAAATGGACCTACTCTATTAGCAATCTTCGCACTTGTTGCATATGCATGACCTGTCATTAAAGCCGTTATAGCTGCGGCCTGAGCTCTACCTTCGTCAGAATCATATGCTAGACCCTGCGCCATCAAAAGAGCACCTAGATTAGCATAGCCAAGTCCTAATTCTCTGTAGGCTCTGGCAATCTTTGTAATTTTTGCTGTTGGATAGCTACTATAACCAACAAGTATTTCTTGAGCTGTAAACATCAATTCAACTGTGTGCTTAAAAGCTTCTACGTCGAAAGTATCGTCGTCCTTTAGATATTTCAATAAATTTATAGAAGAGAGGTTACATGCTGAATTATCTAAGTGCATATACTCACTACATGGGTTGCTACCATTGATTCGACCTGCGTTAGGCGTTGTGTGCCACTTATTAGCTGTAGTGTCGAACTGCATACCTGGATCAGCACACTCCCAAGCAGCCTCGTTAATTTGTCTAAACAAGTCTTTGGCTTTAACTGTTTTTATAACTCTACCGTCTTTTATGGCTTTGAGTTCATAATCAGCATCATCCAAAACTGCTTGCATAAATTCATCATCTACTCTTACAGAGTTGTTGGCATTTTGATACTGTACTGAGTAAATATCCTTACCGTCTAGTGACATATCAAATCCGGCAGTCTCTAAAACTCTAGCCTTTCTTTCCTCAATAGCTTTACACCAAATAAACTCTTCAACATCAGGATGACTACTATTTAATATAACCATTTTGGCAGCCCTACGAGTCTTACCGCCGCTTTTTATTGCCCCAGCAGAAGCATCTGCACCTCGCATAAAACTAAGCGGCCCAGAAGCATGTCCTGCGCTTTTACCAAGAGTTTCGTAAGAACTTCTTAAGCTACTTAAATTGATACCAGAACCTGAACCACCTTTGAAAATCATTCCTTCTTCTGTGTACCAATTAAGTATAGCTGGCATGGTATCCTCAACAGCTAAAATAAAACAGGCACTGGCTTGTTGGGATCTTTCAACTACGCCTATGTTAAACCACACTGGAGAATTAAAAGCCGCCCTTTGAGTGGCTAGTACATACTTTAGTTCTTCTCGAAAATCTTCAGCCTCACTTTCGTTCTCAAAATATCCTTCATCCATACCTTGTCTTGTGATTGTATCTGCAACCCTATCAACAAGTTGTCGTAGCGATTGTTCACGACTTTTCTGACCAGGTGTACCTGAAAAATATTTCTGTGCAACAATGTTTATTGCATTTAATGACCAGTTTTCGGGAAACTCTACTCCCTTTTGCTCAAAGACTGGTTTTGATGACATCGGATTAATAATTACCGAGTCAGTTTTAATCCAGTTTAACTGATCATAGGCCTTACTTTTTGGTTCTGTAAAATATCTCCTGCGTGCCAGGATTGTTGTTTGTCCCATTTTATACCCCTTTTTTCTCCCTTATTTTTTTACAACTCACTCCACAAAGTTGTAACCTTTTTATTTATATTTATTATTTTTGTTAGAGTTTTTTAGACCACGGATTTTGTGGTTCTAATTAGCTCTCCGTGATATTCAAATTAATATTTGAAAATCAAGGAAAACCAATCATCTTACCTGTGTTACTCCGCTAATCTTATCAAGTTTTGTTTCTCTTATTTTCACAAGTTCTCTTTCAAAACCTGCAATATTTTGAAATCTTCTATAAACGCTTGCGAAGCGTACATAAGCTACCTCGTTAAGAACGCTAAGGCGATTCATAACCATCTCACCTATTCTAGAAGAATCAACATCTTGATCAGCAGATGCATACAGTTGCTGCTCTATATCGTTAACTAAGCTCTCGAGTTGCATACTAGTAACCGTTGTCTTTTCACAAGCCCTGTTTAGTCCTACTAACAGCTTGTCTCGATTAAACAATTCACGAGTGCCATCATTCTTTATTACTACTATTTGAGGATGTTCTACCCTTTCATAAGTAGTAAATCGATGGTTACAATTAGCACAGACTCTTCGTCTTCTAATTGCTACGCTGTCGGTTACATCACGAGATTCAATGACTTTTGTTTCGCCTTTATGACATAGATTGCATATCATTGCATACCTCCTTTGTTCATTATGAACGTACAATCGCCATATATTTTATCTATATATAGCGTCTATAAACTAAATAATAGCCCCATGGATAGTGCTTTGCAAATAAATAATGCTGTTTTATTTACTTTTATTATGATCTGTTATTTATACAATAAGGCCAATTTAACAGATAAAGATTATTTTGAATTATTACGTCTTTTTTGAAGTCTCTTTAAAAATGATGGTTTTTCAACATCTTTAAAGTCATCTTCAACATTATTTTCGTGATCTACAACCGTTACTTCGTCCTCTTTTTTTGAGTCCTCTTTTTGCTCTTTTTCTTTATTATCTACATCAGGCTCTGAATCAGTGTCCTTGTCCTTAGTCTTAGTCTTCTCATCTTCACTTTCTTCGTCCCACATACTTGGTCCATCTTCGTCTTTAACAAAATCTTCAACTGCTTTATCATCCTTATCGTTAATATCCATATCTAAATCACTCATAGTTTTTCCACTAGGTGTATGAGCAGAAGTCTTTGGTCTCATCCCAAAATAGGATGCTTCAAAGCCAGTTGCTACAACAGTAATGATAATCTCACCCTCTAGCTCTGGATTTATTGTTGCACCAAACATAATATTTGCATCTGGATCAGCAGCTGAAGTTATTATCTCAGCAGCAGCATTGATTTCATGCATTGTCATGTCAGAACCACCTATAACGTTAAACAAGATACCTCTTGCGCCATCAATGGATACATCAAGTAATGGAGACTCAATTGCTTGCTGAGCAGCTTGGATAGCTCTATTCTCTCCGCTAGCACGACCTATACCCATAAGTGCAGAACCAGAGTGTTTCATGACAGTCTTAACATCTGCAAAGTCCAAATTAATTAATCCATGTACTGTAATCAAATCGGTAATGCCCTGAACCCCTTGGCGCAATACATCATCGGCTACTTTAAAAGCCTCCATTAAAGGAGTCTGCCTATCAATAGTTTGAAGTAATCTATCGTTTGGGATAACAATTAATGTATCTACTACTTTCCTTAGGTTTTCTATAGCTACATCAGCATTTCTACGTCTTTTCTCTCCTTCGAATGCAAAAGGTTTGGTTGCAAATGCAATAACTAGTGCTCCAGCGTCCGTAGCAGCCTCAGCAACTATGGAACCTGCGCCACTTCCTGTTCCACCGCCAGCTCCTATAGTCACAAAAACCATATCTGCGCCCTCTACAGCCTTGTTAATTTCTTCCATCGATTCTTCTGCAGCTTTCTTACCAATCGATGGATCAGCACCTGCACCTAAACCCCTTGTTGCATCCTTGCCAATATGAATTTTCTGATGTGCCTTAGAAAAATGGAGTGCCTGAGCATCGGTATTAATGGCAACGAATTCTACACCAGAAACCCCGGAATCGAACATGCGGTTAATGGCAGCACCACCCGCTCCTCCAACACCTATAACTTTAACTCTAGCAAACGTTTCTATAGCTGGTGCAACTTGTGGCATATCATCCTTCTCCTTAGACTAAATCAACTTACACTTAGAATTATATATAAATGTCTGCATTTGTCCACTAAATGTGAACAGATACAGATATAAATGTATACGGCCTAAAACTTAAAATGACCCATCAATTTATTTTTTAGTTCAGTTATAGATGTTTTAGAGTTGGTTCTTCCAGCATCAAACATTTCATCTCGACCAAGCAGACAATCTAGCACCATTAGTCCGATGGAAGCACTGTAACTTGGATTATCGATATCATCAATAGCACCATAGAGTTTACTAATTTTACCAATTCTTGCAGGTAGCTGCATCTTATCCCTCGCAAACTCATCTATG
Organism: Candidatus Saccharimonadia bacterium; assembly: GCA_035510315.1. Lineage (GTDB taxonomy): Bacteria > Patescibacteriota > Saccharimonadia > Saccharimonadales > DATKHC01 > JAJXXC01. The sequence goes on along the minus strand of DATKHH010000008.1, from coordinate 9,906 downwards.
CCCGGAAGATTGGCAGTGCCACCAACGATTACAATCCCACCAGGTAATTTTCTAACCTTATTAATTTTCTGTAGTTCTTTATTAACAAATTCAAAGAGTTCATCAAGTCTAGCTTCAACAATCATTTTTATATCAGGAATAGAAAAACTATATTTCTCGCCATTTAATTTTAACTCGACTTCCCATTCGCTCGTAGACTTACTTTGTCTTAGATCTACATGTTTAATTTTGACTTGTTCAGCAACATCTATATCTGTTTTTAAGCCAATTGCTAAGTCATTTGTAATATTTACACCACCCATAGGCAAAACGGCAACGTGTTGAATTTCTCCATCCTCTATAACAACTATATTGGTAGTTGTAGAACCTATGTCGAGCAATACAGTGCCTGCTTCCTTTTGCTGCCTTGTTAGAACTACTTCTGCAGCAGCCAAACTAGAAACTGTTAGGTGGTTAATATCTAGGTCAGCTTTCTGTAATACAGCATATAGATTTTTTAAACTCGGTGATGAGGCCATAACTATATGTGAATCTACTTCCAATCTAACTCCTACCATACCAATAGGATCTTTAATGTCATGCAACCCATCCAGTGTATAGCTTTTTGCAAATACTTGAACTATTTCCTTATTGGGAGGTAGCTGCATAATTGTTGCAGCTTCTTCAACTCTTAAACAATCTTCTGGTGTTATCTCTTTGTTAATAGAACTTATTGCGATAACACCGTGCGAGTTTATGCCGCTAACATGTGAACCATTTATGTTAGTAGTGACTTTACTAATATCAAAGCCTGAAATTCTTTCAACTTCATTAATTGACGCTATTATTGCCTCAGCTACATCATCGATATGTACTACAACACCCTTCCTAATCCCATCATTAGGAACAATGCTGTGTGCAATTATTGTTGGATACTGCGGATTATCCGGGTTATCTGCTCCTACTATACAGCGAATATAACTTGAACCAACATCTAGGCCAATATAAAAATTTTGGTTTTTATCACGCATTTCTAAACTATACTACCTTAGCTCTTATGCTATCAAGTGTTTTGAGTTAAAATTTCAAATCCATCTTCAGTAATTAGGACACTATGTTCAAAATGCGCGGCCATAGAACCATCTTTGGTTCGCATAGTCCAACCATCGTTATCTTGAATGACTTCGTAACCGCCAAGTGTTGCCATCGGTTCAATGGCTATAGTCATACCCTTAGCTAATATAGGACCACTACCTTTCTTACCGTAGTTAGGTATATTTGGTTCCTCATGTAAATTATGGCCAACTCCGTGACCAACTAGATCTCTAACAATCCCGTACTTCATCTTACTCAGTACACTTTCTACTGCACTACCGATATCTCCAACTCTGACTCCGTCTCGAACGACAGATATGCCACTATCAAGTGATTTTTTTGTTTGGCGCAACAACGTTAAATGTTTTTGATCAATTGGCTTGCCAACTATTGCGGTAACCGCTGAGTCGGTGATCATACCATTATAGGTAACTCCAAAATCCATACTTACGATATCGCCATTCTTTAGAATTTTATCTCTTCTTGGTATGCCGTGTACCACCTCGTCATTAACAGATACGCATAAAATATCCGGAAAGCCAGAATAACCCAAAAAGGTTGGCAAACCACCTGTAGGTCTAAGTTCTTTCTTTGCTAATTCAGCAAGATCTTTAGTGGACATTCCTTCACTTAAACTTTTCGAAAGATACCCTAAAATGTGTGCAAGAATTTTTCCTGCAACACGCATATTTTTTATTTCTACATCATTCTTTACAACAGTTTGCATTAAATATCTCCTATCGCTTTCATAATATCCTTGTGAACGGAAGCAATATCTCTCGATCCATCAATATTACTAACAACGATGTTATTGGATTCAAACTCTGCAATTATTGGTTTTATTGATGTCTGATATTCACTAAATCGTATCTGTATTGCTTCTGGATTATCATCTTGTCGATGACGCAATAACAACCTTTTCTTGGTTTCTTCATTACTAATAACTAAATGTATAGCTCTTATAGCATGAACTTTACTACTTTGAAACTTTTTTATAAGCCACTTTGCTTGCTCATAAGTTCTTGGAAAGCCGTCTAATATAAACTGCTCACTGTTTGCAAATATATCTTCTAAGTATTTATCTACTATTCCAAAGACTATACTGTCATTTAGCAACTTTCCTTCTGAAAGTATCGCTTTGGTGTCTTCGTCAACACTATTTCTTAGTAACTCTCCAAGTGACAAAAATCTACACCCAAGTACTTTTGCTAACATCTTAGCCTGAGTAGTTTTACCTGAACCAGCAAGACCTAAAAATATAATCATAACTATCCTAATAGAAGTTTACATCTATTTAAAAATTACCAAAAACGATTTTTTTACTTTTGACCAAGCTTTATTTTTTTAGCTTTGATAGCTTTTCGCTCTCTTCTAACAATTGCCTGCTGTCTGCGCTCAGATTTGCTAATACCTTTATCAAATCGCTGTGTTTGTTTTAACTCCATTAGCACACCACTCTGTTGAACTTTTCTAGTAAAACGCCTAAGCATGTTTTCTAGTGGTTCCTTGCTATCTTTTCTAGTAACTTGAATCATCTACTAAATAATATACATTAACACCTAAGGAATTGCAAATGTGTCAAAAATTATTCCTTGTAGTGTGGCCTTCTAGTTGCCATTCGTTGTGACTTCAACACTATACTCTGTAATTCTTTAAAAATTATAAAGTGTTTGTTAGTGTAATAGATTTTAGTATTGCCTTGTTTCTCAGATATCAAAAAGCCAGCTTTTTCCAATCTTTTTAGTTCTCGTTGAATATTACCAGCGTCTTCTTTTATTAACTTAGCTAGTCCTCTGACGTGGGTCTTGAAATCTGGATACTTGGCATAGATAATAACTATCTTCCTCCTAACACGAGATGTAATAAATACGTCTAACATGACCTCTACACTTTATATTTACATTGTTATTGTAACAACGAGAATTATAGGACATGTTACTAATTATGACAAGATTTTTTGCTAAAATATGTTTAGGGACCTATCAAGATGACTTATTACTATGATGTTTGGGTAAGCACTAATCAGTTTAGAGAATCCTCTACACTAACCTATTTTAGTACCAAAAAACTACAAAATGGACTTCCGATAATAATACCTTTTCGAAATAAGAACATCCTCGGACTAATAAAGAATAACACTTCAAAACCAAGCTTCAAAGTAAAAGAAATCATCAAAATAGGCCAAAACAAATTACCCACCTCATCTATTAAATTGCTTGATTGGATGCTTGAATACTATCCTACTAAATCATCTACTCATTTACAGTTATTTTTACCAAGAAACATTCTCAATCTCGATAAGAAAAGCACTATTAAAGAACAAGGAGTCACCAAAAAGCATCTACCAATAAAATTACCAGTTTTAACCAAAGACCAAAAAGATGCCCTAAAAATAATAGATGCAACTAAAGAAAAAAGTATCTTAATCCATGGTAACACTGGTTCTGGTAAGACTAGAGTCTATGTTGAGCTAATAAAAAAAGCCATAGGCCAAAAAAAATCAGCAATTGTCTTGGTGCCCGAAATAGGTTTGTCACCCCAAATAACCGCTACTCTTGAAAAATCATTTCCTGAGATAGTCATAACTATACATTCCGGCATGAGTGAAAAGAAAAAAAGACAAAATTGGCAAAAAATTATCTCATCCGATGAGCCATTAATAGTAGTTGGGCCTAGATCAGCCTTATTTGTTCCTCTAAAAATTATAGGCGTCATTATTCTTGATGAAGCACACGATGCTAGTTACAAACAAGAAAGTAGCCCCTTCTATCAAACAACTAGAGTAGCTGCGAAACTTTCTGAACTAACTAAAGCAAAGTTAATTCTTGGTACAGCAACACCATTAATTTCTGATTATTACTATTTCAAAGTAAAAAAATTACCAATAGTTAGACTAACTAAGTCAGCTAAAAAAGATTTAACGAATAAGTTAGACGTAGTGTTAGTAAACCTTAATAATAAATCCTTATTTAATAGTTCAAAGTGGCTTTCAGATCCCTTAATCGAATCCATATCTAGAAGTATAAAAGCCAGTCAACAATCACTTGTATTTCTAAACAGACGCGGAACAGCCATTGTTATAATTTGTCAAAACTGTGGCTGGCGGGCAATATGCCCAAATTGCAATACTTCATTAACCTACCACCAAGATAGACATTCTGTTATATGCCATAGCTGCGGTTTTAGCCAATCATCTCCATCTATATGTCCAGTCTGTAGTAGCTCAGACATTCTTTTCAAAGGAGCTGGTACTAAAGCTTTAGAGCATGAATTAAAAAAACTATTTCCATCTGCCAATATTAAAAGATTTGATAGAGATAGCAATAAACTAGATAGCCTAGAAGAGAATTACACTAACTTGGCTGATGGAAAAGTAAACATAATTATTGGAACGCAAATAATAACCAAGGGCCTAGATCTTCCAAAACTTAGTACAGTTGGCATCGTAATGGCAGATCATAACCTAGTTTTTCCAGATTATATTGCAGAAGAAAGAAGTTTTCAGAGTCTTAGTCAAGTTATTGGTAGAGTAGGAAGAGGTCACGTCTCTGGCAGAGTTATTATTCAAACATATAACCCCTCAAACTTAGCATTAGTCGCAGCAATTAACAAAGACTATTCGTCTTTTTATGAATCGCAAATTAAAGATAGGCAACTTTATAATTTCCCTCCATACGTTTTTTTGCTTAAAATCTACTATAAAGCTAAAAACACGGCTACTTCAGAGGCTGCCTGTAATAAATTTATTCGAGAGATTCGTGCGCTTAGACTACCTATCTCAATCAGCGAACCAAATCCAGCATTCCACGAAAAAGTTAATTCCAAGTATATATGGCAAGTTGTAATTAAATCTAAAAGCAGGGATAATTTGTTAAAAATTATATCTATAATTCCAAATAATTGGTTTTTTGATTTAGATCCATATAGTTTGTTGTAATTTGTTCAATATTTCTCCTTAAGTACGGATTGTTCTATAATTTTTTAAGACCTATGACAAAAGACGATATCATTAAACTACCAAATCCTAACCTCCGGCAAAGATCTAAAAAGGTTAGTATTATTAACAGCGATGTAAAAAAATTAGCTACAGACATGATAAATTCTGTGGTCGACTGGGAAGTCAGTAGAAATCATGAATTGGGAGTAGCTTTGGCTGCCGTTCAGGTGGATAAATTAGTCAGGCTAGTTGTTGTTCGAAATAATTTCGATGACAAAACAGATATGTCTTTTAAAGTATTCGTCAATCCAGAGATAACTAAGTATGAAGGTGAAGAAACCGAAGATTTTGAAGGTTGTCTCAGCGTTCCGGATATATATGGCAAATTAAAAAGGTTTAACAAGATCAGATTGAAAGCACAGGATCTTAACGGCCAAAGTTTTAGATTAACTTTAGATGGTTTTGCTGCACGTATATTACAGCATGAGGTTGATCATACTAATGGAAAATTATTCATTGATCATATAAAAAATAACGAAAAAGCTTTTTATCAGTTAACTAAAACCGGAGAATTGGAGTCACTAGATTATGCAAAAAATATCTACAAAAATAGTATTCTTTGGTAGCGGGCCTGTAGCAGCTAAGTCTCTGAAGCTACTTTTAGGAGATTTAAGGCTTGAAGCCATCATAACTAAACCAACACCAAACCCAAAAGACACTAATCCGGTATTAGATATAGCAAAAGCAGAAAAAATACCATACTTTACGACAACTAACAGATCTGAACTCGACATTATAATCTTAAAAAATAGCTTTAAATCACAGGTCGCTATTATAATCGATTTTGGAATAATAATCTCTCAAAAAGTTATAGATCACTTCCCTAAGGGAATTATAAATAGTCACTTTAGTCTTCTTCCAAAGTGGCGCGGTGCAGATCCAATTTCATTCGCAATTCTAAATGGCGATAGGCTAACTGGTGTAAGTTTAATGCTTATCAATGAAAAAATGGATGAAGGCAGACTTTTATGTCAAGAGCCACTCGCAATAGATCATAAGTCAAGTGTAGAATTAACCAGTGAGCTGATCAAATTAAGTCATAAAATGATTAAAAACACTCTGGCTGGCTACTTAAGTAATAGTTTAAAGAGCTACCCCCAATCTAATAAGATAAAGCCTAGCTACTCAAGGAAATTAACAAAAGAAGACGGTCAAATAGATTGGAGCAAATCAGCTAAAGATATTGAAAGACAGATTAGAGCTTTCATTATTTGGCCAAAAAGTTACACAAATATCTTTGGAATACCAATAATCATAACCAAAGCAACTGCTAGCCAGACCAAGGATAAAACTGGAAAAATAATTTACGACAAGAAAAGTCTGCAAGTAGCTTGTGCCAAAGGCTCGTTAAATATATTAAAGTTAAAGCCTGCTGGAAAAAACGAAATGGAAATAGCTTCTTTTATAGCAGGATACAAGAACCAGTTTAAAAAAACTTAGCTTACAGAACTTGAATTAGTGTCTAGTGTCGATAGTATCTGGGGCGCAGACTGTTTAATTTCACTTTTAAGCTTATCTAATTCATCAGAAACAGTCTGTTTATAATTAGGGAAATTTGTCTCTAGCCATTTCAAAGCACCAGCTTCATCTTTTTTATTTATATATTCCTCAAATTCATCAAGCTGGCCGTCACTCATCTGACTAGCTAGTTTTATCCCTACTCTCATTTCTAGAGACTCATAGATGTCTTTTAACATCTTGTTTTTTTCTTCAGGAGGGAGAGAAGCAAGTCCTACATCTTTCAAAAAATTTTCATCTAACTTAAACATTTATAAACTACCTTTTTATCTAAATAAATAATACCAAATTATGACCTTAGATTAAATTTTCCTTTCAACAACTTCTCTAGTAAAGAAGTTAAGTCTATCATCAATCTGTAAATCAACCTTCGAGGCAGTTTTTAGATTCAACCCGCACATTTCACCCTCCAAAACCTCTTTAACATCCTGGGGTCCCCGTTTTAGATTTTTAACTTCAGCTTCGGCCAATAGTTCTTTTTTTCTATAGATTTTAACTAAGGCTGGAGATATGGCCTTACCTTTAGTAACCTCACCACCACAGATTATGTCGTTTTTAGTTAGCTTAAATACACCTTTTACTTTTAATGTACCTGCCTCTTTTTCAACTATTTCAGGAGCCAATAACTTGCTTAACTCTTCTTTTGCATCCTCGATCAATTCGTAAATTACTTCATATTGTATGACTTTTACCTCTGATCTGGCTGCCAACTGTTGAATATTCTTAGGTAGTTCAACATTAAACGCATAGACAATAGCCTGTCCGCTTTGAGCCATATATATATCACTTTCATTTACAACACCTACTCCAGATCCAATAATTCTAACAGCAACTTCTTCAGTATTTAGTGCCTTTAGGCTATCTGTCACAGATATTAAAGATCCTTGTACATCTGCTTTTATAACTAAATTGAGCTCACTTAAGTCATTACTCCTATTAATAAGCCTAAGCAATTCCGAACTATTCATATCTATATGTGCTTTTGAAGACTGCCTATCATTTTCTGTTACCGCTGCAGCTGACCTGGCAACTTTTTCGTTAGTTGCAACTTCAAACTTATCACCAAAAGTAGGTAGGGCCTTAAAACCAGTAATAATAACTGGCGTAGATGGTGTAGCTTCTTTAATTTTTTTACCATCGGTATCTTCAAGGTTTCTAATCCTAGCATAAGTTGACCCTGCAACTATAAAATCACCTGATTTTAAAACACCTCCCTGTACTAATAATTCTGCCACAGGACCACGTCCTTTTTCCATATGAGACTCGATAACCAAACCAAAGGCTGGAACATCCAAATATGCATCTAATTCTTCAACATCCGCAACTAAAAGGATCATATCAAGTAACTGATCAACACCCTCCTTTGTTTTAGCCGAAACTTCAACCGCAACTACATCACCACCCCAACCTTCAAGCATGACATTTTGTTCTACTAACTGTTGTTTTACTCTGTTAGTATCATTTCCTGGTTTATCAATCTTATTAATAGCAACAATAATTTTAACGCTAGCTTTCTTGGCAAACCTTATGGCTTCAATTGTTTGCGGTTTCACTCCATCATCAACAGCAACAACAATAACTACTAGATCAGTTAGCTGAGCTCCATGCTCTCTCAGTGCAGCAAATGCTTCGTGCCCCGGTGTATCCAAAAGTGTTAAATATCGATCCTTGTGTTTTACTCTATAAGCCGATATATGTTGAGTAATACCTCCTGCTTCAGCCTTAACAACATCAGACCCTCTGATAACATCAAGTAACGAGGTTTTACCATGATCAACATGCCCCATTACAGCCACTATTGGTGGCCTAGGAACTGCTTTATGACCACTAAACACTCTCTTAGTTGGCTTCAAGCTAACTTCCTCTTCAGGCTTTCTAGATAGCTCTATCTCTAAACCAAGCTCTTCAACGATTATTTGTGCAGTTTCAAAATCTATTCTTTCATTAACTGTCACCATTACGCCGAGTTTAATAAGCTCAGTAATAAGCTTGGTGACAGGTATCATTAGTTTGTCGGCGAGATCACCTACAGTAATTGAATTGTCTATTATGATCTTGCTCGACATCTGTTCATCTTTCTTGGGCAATTATTGTTTTATACAATCAGCTCTTTTATAGATTATTTTTTGGCATCTTTTAGGCTCAGTGCAATCTTACGGCCCTCTAAGTCTATTTCTAGCACCTTGAATTTCTTTTTTTCGTTTAGTTGAAATATTTTTTCCGGATCTACGCTGTTATCATCACTCATTTCAGAAACATGTACCAAAGCTTCGACTGATGGGCTAAGTTGCACAAAGGCACCAAATGGCGTAATTCTAGTAACTTTACCTTCAACAGTATCGCCTTTTTTAAATTTCTTAACTTCGTGAAGCCAAGGATCTTCTTGCATTTGCTTCAAACTTAAACTAAGTCTATCCTTATCAATTGCAATAATCTTAGCTTCGACTTTCTCTCCAACCTTTATGTACTTTCTTGGATCCTCTACTCTCTCCCAAGATATCTCAGAGATATGTATTAATCCCTCAATTCCATCTACATTTACAAAAGCACCATAATCGATAACTCCAGTGACTAAACCTTCAACTACATCACCAACTTTAAGTTCTGAAAATTTACCCTGCATGTTGTCCTTTACTGCTTCCTTCTCAGAAAATATAAGTTTATTGTCTTTGCGACTAATATCAATTATTTTGACGCTTATAGGTTTATCATTTAACTGACTAAGTTTTTGCAGTATTTCATCTTTGTCCGCACCAAGTACTCTCGGGTAATGACCCGGAGCAAGTTGTGATACAGGCAGAAAGCCGCGCACGCCCTCAAGTTCAACTAATAATCCACCTCTATTGGCGTCATATGGCATAATCTGGACAATTTCAGAATTATCATAAATTCTTTGTAATTCATCCCATCCACGATCTTTTTCTATTCTCTTTAGACTGAGTAATGCATAGCCCTCATCCATTTCTGGATCAACTACATTTAGTGATACTTCTTGTTCTATTTCTAGTTTTCCCAGACCTTGCAAATCACGGCCCAGTAGAATTCCCAGACCGAAAGGCCCTAAATCAATCCATGCTTCGTGCTTTTTGATAGATAGTACCTTGCCATCTACCATATCTCCCGATTTTAGCTGATTTAACTCTTTAGCATTGAGCAAATCATCCATGCTAAGTGTTGTTGTTTTTGACATGTACCACATGCCTCCTTCATATACTGCCGTCAAAATTAACACAAAAAGATTAATCTTAATTTTGTCGTTAACTACATTATATCTGTTATTGCTTACTTCGTCAAAGAATATCTATCTTAAATTATGC
>DATKHH010000007.1:0-30224 GCA_035510315.1 Candidatus Saccharimonadia bacterium | reverse complement strand
TTAAATAGTTTATTTATAAAAGATCGACTAGCAACACTAAGCTCTGCGGCTATATATTTATCTAGTCGTTTAGGCTCTGTTGATTTAACTTTAAGTGTTAGCATCTAAAAAGATAATACAATCTTTTATCGTTTAGTAAATTGTCTCTTCTTTCGAGCGCCTTTAAGGCCGAATTTCTTTCTTTCTTTTTCTCTTGGATCACGGCCAAGTAAATCTGCTTTTTTAAGAGTTGGCTTATAGTCTTCGTTGATTATAGCTAGTGTTTTTGCAATAGCCAGAGTAATTGAATCAACTTGTGAGTGTTGGCCACCGCCCTTAACTTTTGCTGAAACATCAAATTTATTAATAAGTTCTAAAACTTCAAAAGGTCTAGAAACTTTATCTAAAAGATATTTACTGTTAGAAAAATATTCGTTTATTGGTTTATCGTTAACTGTTATTACACCTTTACCTTTAGTAAGTCTAACAGTTGAGGTAGAGCTCTTTCTCCTACCTAGTGAATAATGATACTTAAGTACTGGCATTACTTAGATTCCTTTCTTCAGGTCTAATTTTGATGGTTTCTGAGGTTCATGAGTGTGCTTTTCGTCCTTATAGACCTTTAGACGATTAAGTCGTTCATCTCTAAGCTTATTGACTGGTAGCATGCCTCTAATTGAGTGAATTATTACTTGAGTTGAATCGGACGCCATTTTTTCGCTTAGTGTAGCTGTAATTAAGTTACCAGGGTATCCGCTGTGTCTGTAATACATCTTAGTTTCTAGTTTGTTACCAGTTACTACCAACTTATCTGAATTGATAACGATTACGTAATCGCCAACGTCAATGTGTTTAGTAAAAGTTGGCTTATCTTTACCAGTCAGTAATTTAGCAGCTAGTGTAGAAAGCCTGCCAAGTGGTAACTCGCTTGCATCTAGTACAAACCATTTTCTATCTATATCAGTAGGTTTTGCACTGAAAGTTTTCACTACTTCTTCTCCTGTTTAACTTCTTTTTTGACGACAGTTTTCTTGGTTGCTACTGGCTTTTGGAGTTTCTCGGTTACCGCTTCTTTCTCCGATGCAGGTACATCTAATTTATCAACAAATTCTACTCTTGCCAGTTGAGTGTTATCGCCACGCCTTGACACAGTTTTGGTAATTCTAAGGTATCCGCTAGATCTACTAGTTAGTTTTGGTGCTATTTCGTCAATTAATTTGTGTGCTGCATCAATAGTGTTAACACTTCTTATGATCATTCTTCTAGAGTGAAGGTTATTAACCTTTGCTTTTGTAATTAATTTTTCTATATATGGACGGATTTCCTTGGCTTTTGGAAGCGTAGTTTCAATAGTTTCATTTAAAATAAATGATTCTGCAAGACCCTTAATTAGAGCTCTTCGTTGGTCTTTTTGCCGATTGAATTTTCTACCTTTGTATCCGTGCCTATGCATAGTCTTAGAGTTCCAATTCTGCCAACTTTTCTTTTACTTCCTCTAATGCTCGATTTCCAAAACCTTTAAGTTCTCTTAGTTCAATATCACTTAAACTAAACAAGTCTTTCAAAGTATATATTTCATTATTAACTAGAGCATTCGTAGTACGTGCTGACAAGTTTAGATCTTCAATCGGAGTGTTAATTGTCGATTGCTCATCTTCTTTTTTGATTTCTTCTTCAGTTGGTTCGCTAACTTCTTCAGGGATTGGTACTCTAGTTTGACCAGCGAGAGCAGTGTATTGATTAATCAAAATTGCTGATGCTTCTTCGAAGGCGTCTTGAGGGCTTATAGAACCATCAGTTTCTATAGTTATAATCAATCTATCTAAGTTTGTAATTTGTCCTACACGAGTATTTTCTATTTTATATCTGACTCTAAGAACAGGTGTAAATATTGCATCTAGGGCAATCATGTCGGCACTGGCTTTGGTAGAATTTCCTTCTTCAATGGCGTGATAGCCACGGCCTATTTCTACTACTAGATCCATTTTAAAATTAGTCTTTTCATCGTCGCTATGAGCGATTATAAAATCTGTATTTACTACTTCTACGTTTGAATTACCGGTAATATCTTTAGCTTTAATTGGGCCTTTGCCAGTTTTATGAATAGTTACAGTTTGAGGTCCTTCTTCAAAAACTCTAAATCTAACTAGTTTTAGATTCATCATTATGTCAACAACATCTTCTTTTATACCTGGAATAGTAGTAAATTCGTGTGATGTACCATCAATTCTAAATGAAGTTATTGCTGCACCAGCAATACTAGAAAGTAGTACTCGTCTAAATGAGTTACCAAGTGTCCAGCCGTAGCCTGTGTGAAGAGGTTCTACAGCAAATGTGGTAACATTTTTGCCGTGTTCTTCGATTTTTACGATACTTGGCGTGTGAATTGTTTTTGACATATTATTTTTCTCCTTAGCGTGAGTAATACTCTACTATTAATTGTTCATTTATCTCTGGCTCAGCCTCTTCACGGGAGGGCAAACCAACTATTGAAATTTGGAATTTCTTTCTATCAACTTTAATCCAAGACGGAATATCACTAGGCTTTGGACTTACTTCATCTATATTCTTAAAATAATTGTTAGTCTTTGAGGGCGTTTTAATGACAATCTCGTCATTTGGCATGAGTCTTATTGATGGGATATCAACTTTCTTACCATTAAGCATAAAATGACCGTGTGTTGCCAGTTGTCTAGCTGATCTTCGGCTATTAGCAAAACCACTTCTATATAGAACACTGTCTAATCGTTGTTCTAAAAATTGTAATAGTAGTTCGCCACTTGGTCCTTTTTTGTTTAAGGCTTCTCTCATTAAATTAGAAAACTGTTTTTCAAGCAGACCATAAAGCCTTTTTACTTTTTGCTTCTCTCTCAGTTGAATTGCATATTGGCTCAAAGTTGCTGGTCTACCGGCTTTTTTTTGGCCGCCCGGTATAGTGGTTCTTTTTGCTAAAATTTTATGTGCTTTAGGATGCAAGGCATAACCCTCTCTTCGACTCATTTTTGCAATTGACTGTGTATCTCTAGCCATTTTTTTAAACTCTCCTGGCCTTTCTTGCCCTGCAACCACCATGTGGTAAGCCGCTTACATCAGTAATACTTTCAACAAAGATATTGGCATTTTGAAGTGCTCTAACTGCTGAATCTCGTCCTAAGCCTAGACCTTTAAGTAAAACGTCAACTTTACTTAGACCATATGTTTGTCTAACTAAATCAGATGCTTTATCCATAGCAATTTGAGCTGCAAAAGCTGTACTCTTCTTTGAGCCTCTAAAGCCACAGGCTCCAGCACTAGTTGTTACAAGAACGTTACCTTTAGGATCGGTAAACGTAACAATAGTGTTATTAAAAGTCGATTGAATATGAACTTGTCCATAATCAACAGAACGTTTAGCTTTCTTCTTTTTTTTAACAACTACTGGCTCTTCAGCAGTTTTCGGTTGTTCAATCGGTTTTTTAGTTGATTTATCTTCCATATTTTTAAGTCTTAGTTAGTGCTTTCCTAGCTGTGCCACCTACGGCTAGTCTTTTGCCTCTTTTAGTCCTGGCATTTGTTCTGGTTCTTTGTCCTCTTACAGGCAAGCTAAGTTTATGTCGAAGGCCTCTATAGCTTCCAATATCTCTAAGTCTCTTAATATTTCCAGTAACTATTCTTTGAAGTTCACCCTCTACAATAAAATGCTCATTAATGTAGTCTTGAATTTTTGATATTTCGGCATCAGTTAAGTCTTTGACCCTAACTGTTGGGTCAACTTTAACGTTTGTAAGAATTTGGCCTGCATACTTTGAACCAACACCGTAAATATATGTTAAAGCAATTTGAACTTGCTTATTATCTGGAATATTTACACCGGAAATTCTTGCCACTTTTAACCTTGCCTTTGCTTGTGTCGAGGCTTGAATTTGTTGATGACGTAAAGTCGACCTTTTCGTCTGACTATAATATCATCTGGACTAATTTTTTTGACGCTTGCACGCACTTTCATGCGGATCATCCTCCTATTTATGTGGAAATGACACACTGCCTTAAATTTATTATTTGCGGTAAGTTATTCGACCCTTACTAAGATCGTAAGGTGTCAGCTCAACTGTAACGCCGTCACCGGGTACTAAACGTATATAATGTTTACGCATTTTACCAGCGACGTGGGCTATAATTATATGGCCGTTTTCGAGCTCTACCCTAAATTGTGTACCAGGTAAGGCTTCAACAATTACTCCTGAAAGCTCGATAACTTCTTTTTTTACCATAAATTACAACAGAACCCGATTATATCAAATTACATCTATTAATGTCAAAAGTTTATGATTTGTCTTTTCGTCTAAATCTTGGACCGAATCTAAGTCTACTGGCACCAGTTGCTGCCATTGCAGCATTATCCGCATCATAGAAGAAGTCTGGTTGTTCATATTGGTCATATGTAACCATTAAGGCTCTAGATTCTATTGCTCTTAGAGTTTCTAGTGATACAGCTACAAGAATAAGCAAACTGGTACCGCTGAGCGAAATACTGGTATTTATAAATATCTGAAGAATAATTGGCATTAGAGCCAGTATGCCTAAGCTGGCTCCACCAAAGATTGTCAATCTATTGACCTTTTTACTTAGGAATTTCTCTGTTTGGTTACCAGCTCGAACACCCTCTATAAAGCCACCCTGTTTTTGCAAATTTTCTGCGATTTCTTTGGCATTGAAAGTTATTCCTGTATAGAAGAAAGTAAATATAAAAACTAACAGAAAGTACACAATTGGATAGATGAAAGGTGCAAAACCACCAGCTGCAAATGTTGATGAGCTTGGAGTTTGAAAGTAATGAAGCATACTAGTACCAATGTGTTGCAAATTCAAACTATGTGACGTAGATAAAAGTTGACCCACAAAACTGGGCACACTTAAGAAAGCTACAGCAAAAATTATCGGAATAACACCTGCGGCTATAAGTTTTATGGGCAGAACGGTAGTAATGCCACCATAAGCTCGGTTACCCTGCACCCGTTTGGCATAATTAATCGTCACTTTCTCTGAAGCTTCATTTAATTTAACAATAATCCAGGTAATTATAATCGCGATTACAATGATAATAAAATAATCCAGCGCCGCCTGTTTATTTATAAACGTCTTATGCCCAAGCAAAATTACATTACTCTTATTAGTATTTAAAGCATTTACTATATTAGATATAGATCCAGGCAAACGACTAACGATACCGACAGTAATCAGTAGTGAAATACCATTACCAATACCTTGCTCGGTTATAAGTTCACCCATGAACATAAGAAGCATCGACCCACCAGTAAGCGCAGTAACCATAAGTATCCAGGTACCTAGAGTTGCTCCAGCTATAATACTACTTACACCTAGTTGCTCGGCAGATTGATTGACCAGATATATTGCCCCAATAGATTGAATGATAGCTAGTGGCAATGTTAGCATTCTGGTATATTGATTTATCTTCTTTCTGCCAGATTCACCCTCTTTATTTAAAGCTTCTAGTTTTGGAATTGCTTTGGTGAGAAGCTGCATAATAATCGAGGCGTTAATGTAGGGCCCTAGTCCAACCAACATTATTGAGAAATTAGACAGCGCACCACCAGATAGAACGTTTAGATAACTCAGCAACTGTGGAGTCTTGCTTGAACTAAAAAGGGTATCAATTAGATCCTTTAGGCTACCAGCGTTATGCAGGGGAATAGGGACGTATGCTAAGATTCTGAAAATAATTAGCATACCTAAAACACCAATTATTCTTTTTTTCATCATTGTATTGGACAATGATTTCCAGATTATTCTCCAGTTCATACTCTTTAAATAATACCCCTATTACTTGGTCTAATTACTATTTATTGTTCTTATCATAAAGTGTAACCCTATTAAACTTACCACCAACTTTTTCAAGTTGTTTTATGGCACCTGAACTCGCCAATTGTAATTCTACTTCCATTGTTGATTTAATTTCTCCTTTTACGATAAGCTTAACTTGTAAGTAATCTGAGTCAATTAAACCCTTCTCAAATAGAATCTGATTGGTTATTTTTTTAATCTTTAGGTTATCCAATTGACCAGTGTAGACTACTTGAACTTTTGCTTTGTGAGATGTGAATCCAGGTAGTTTTGGCATTCTTTGTACAAGCGGATTTGATCCACCTTCAAAACCTGGTTTTTTACGACTACCGGTTCTAACGTTTTGTCCTTTAGTACCTCTTCCAGCAGTTTTGCCTTGTCCTGCAGAAATACCACGCCCAACTCTAGAAGCTTTTAGATTTTTTTGTACTGATAATTCGTGATACTTCATGAAAATCTCTACTCCTTCTTTGTTGTCTTAGCTTTTATTGCAGGTTTTTTAACTTCTGGCTTAGGAGCTTTAAGCTCAACCTTGGGTTCATCTTTCTTGCCATCAAGTTTGATTCTTGTAATCCATTTATTCGAATATTCCAGTGACTCTAATGCTGCAATCGTGGCCCTTGAACTATTTATCTTACTATTTGAACCTAGTGATTTAGATAATGCATTTCTGACACCACCTACTTCCAGTATGGTTCTAATAACTCCACCTGCAATTAATCCAGTTCCAGGTGCAGCCGGTTTTATTAAGACTACGGCACCACCACTTTTATATTGAACCTCGTGAGGTATAGTTTCTTTATACATTTTAATTTTTATAAAGTTCTTTTTTGCAATTCCCACTGCCTTTGAAACAGCTGAAGTAACATCTACACCCTTTGAAACTCCTACACCGACTTTTCCTTTGTGGTCTCCAACGGCAACGAGAGCTCTAAAGTGAAATCTACGTCCACCTTCAGCCACACTAGCTACACGGTCGATATGAATGACTCTTTCGTCAAACTCTTTTACCTTCTGTTCTTGATCCATTCTTTTATTTCCTTGATAGTCAGCCATAATTAAAATTCCAATCCATTTTCTCTTGCAGCATCTGCTAAAGCTTTAATTCTACCATGATATTTCTGACTTCCTCTGTCAAATACTACACTAGTAACCTTTACTAGCTTAGCTTTTTTGGCAATATCACTACCCACTTGTGCAGCTTTTTCACTAAGGTTTGCGTTATTTTCTTTTTTACCAACGGTTGTAGCATAAACTAGTGTTTTGCTAGTAGAATCATCAATAATCTGAGCGCTTATATGATGATTGCTGATAAACACACTCAGTCTAGGTCTTTTGGAGTCACCACGAATTATTTTTCTGACTCTTTGAGATCTGAGTTCTCGTTGTTTTTTAGTTTTATTTAATCGACTCATGCTTTTTCCTTGCCTGATTTACCACTTTTACGAAGTATTCTCTCATCAAGATATTTTATGCCTTTACCTTTGTAGGGTTCTGGTTTCTTTAGAGATCTGATTTCGGCAGCTGCTTGTCCAACTTGTTGTTTATTAATACCTGAGATAGTAATTAAGTTATTGTCAATTGTAGCTGTTACGCCATCCGGCAAAGTATACTCAACATCATGCGAAAAACCTAGACTAAACTTTAGACCAGTTGCGCTGTTAGCTACTTTAAAACCTACGCCATTAAGCTCTAGTTTTTTTGAAAAACCATTAGTTACTCCTATAACCATGTTATAAATAAGTGTTCTCATAAGTCCATGATTTGAGCGATTAATAGCTTCATCATCGGGCCTAGTAAGTAACAAAACGCCATCTTTTTGTTCAACCGAAATACCAACAATTAGGTTTTGGGATAAATTACCCTTAGGTCCAGCGACATTAACAACAGATCCATCAATAGTTACATTGACTTCTTGAGGTACTATAATTGGTTGTCTTCCGATTCTACTCATATCTAATAGATCCTACAAATTAATTCACCACCAATTTTTTTAGATTTAGCTTCAGATCCAGTCATAAGTCCGTAACTTGTAGATAATATAACCAGTCCTCGTCCACTTCTAACTGTCGGTATATTATTTGACCTAGCGTAGACTCGTCGACCAGGTGTACTTATTTTACTTATTGTATTAATATTTGGGTTGGTAAATGGTTTATTAATCTCAATATTTAGAACTTTATATAAGGCATCATCTTCTTGAACTACTTTGTAGTTTTCAATTAGCTGATATTTTTTAAGTATTTTGGCAAGATCTTCTTTAAATTTAGAATAGGGGATATTAACTTCGTTTTTAGAAACAGCAATTGCATTTCTAATTCTTGTTAGCATATCTGCGATTGGGTCAATTGTAATCGTACTCATATATATCCTTTCTACCAGCTACTCTTTGTTATACCGGGAATTTCGCCTTTTACTGCATGTTCTCTAAAAGCAAGTCTTGATAACCCAAACTGCCTCATATATGCTCTAGGTCTTCCGGTTTCAGAGCATCGATTCTTGTGCCTTGTAGGGCTACTATTTCTAGGTAGCTTATGAAGTCCCTCGCTGTCTCCGAGATCTTTAAGTTCAGCTCTTTTTGCAGCATATTTAACAATCATCTTTTGTCTTTTTAAGTCTCTTGCTATTGATGATTTCTTCGCCATTATTTATTCTCCTTATTTTTTTCAAACGGCATACCAAATTTTTCTAATAATATTCTCGTATCTGATGGATTATGAGCTCTAAATATGAAATTAGCCTGAAGCCCATGAGCTACTGTAGTTTCTTCAAATGAAAGTTCAGGAAATACTGATTGATCAACAAAACCTATACTAAAGTTGCCTTTAGGATCGAAGGCTTTCGGATTTGTACCGTGAAAGTCACGAAGTCTTGGAAGAACAATAGTTATAAGTCTATCTGTAAACTCATACATCATATCACCCCTCAGAGTGACTTTAAGCCCTATTGCATTTCCTTCACGGAGTTTAAAGCTAGCGATTGATTTTTTAGCTGACGTTTTAATTGGTTGTTGGCCAGTAATTTTTCTAAGTGTATTTGATGCTGTTTCAAACATCCTTTTATCATCTTTAGCCTTACCAAGACCTACGTTTACAACAATTTTCTCGAGTTTTGGAACTTGATTGACGTTTTTAAGTTTAAGCTCATCTTTAAGTTCTTTGATTAAATTTGAGTAATACATATCTTTAAGTTTGCTTGGGCTATATTGCTGTGTTTTAGCCATTACTTTATTTCCTTCCCAGATCCTGCGTAAATCCGAGTCTTTTTGCCTTCTTTAGAGACTTTCATCGAAATCTTAGAGGCTTTTTTGGTTATTGGATCGTAGATAGCAACTTTAGAAACATTTATTGGCTTAATTAGGTCAATAATTCCGCCCTGAGCATTAGTTTTAGTAGGTTTAACGTGCTTTTTTGCAATGTTAATACCTTCAACAGTCACTTGATTTGTAAGTGGCAGTGTTGAGAGAACTTTGCCTGTTTTAGCCTTATACTTACCAGAAATAACTATTACGATATCACCTTTTTTAAGTTTCATTTTAAACATACTCATTAAAGTACCTCCGGTGCTAGAGAAATTATCTTGGAATATCCAAGGTCTCTTAATTCTCTTGGAACTGGTCCAAATATACGTGTGCCTTTAGGTAATTTGTCCTCACCAATAATCACAGCTGCATTGTCATCAAATTTGATAGAAGAACCATCTCTACGATTAATTGTGCTTTTTGTCCTAACAACTACAGCCCGCACTACAGATTTTTTCTTAACTATTCCTGCAGTGTTTGCCTGCTTTACGGTCGCAACAATTACGTCTCCAACGTAGGCATATCGACGTCGTGTTCCGCCCAAAACTCTAATGCAAAGAATCTCTTTTGCTCCACTATTGTCGCAAACACTTAATCTAGTCTCTTGTTGAATCATATAACTGGGTCCTCTTCTTTATGGTCAATGACAGCCTTGCTAACAATTTTATCTAGTTTAAAGTGTTTCTTAGCACTTATTGGACGAGTTTCAATAATACTGACTTGATCGCCTAGTTTGGCTTCACTTTTCTCGTCATGTACCTGATATTTCTTACTACTAACATACTTTTTCTTATAAATTGGGTGCATTTTATCAGTAACAACGGTCACACCAATTGTCTTAGTGTTTTTTACTGATGATACAAATCCAGTTAGTGTTTTAGCCATTACATTTTCTCCTTTAAGAGTTGTTCGCTTAAGACTGTTAGCATTCTTGCGAGATCTTTTCGTTTTTTACGTATAGATCTGACATTAGTAACTTCACCAAGATGAATCTTTCGTCTTAGCTCAACGATTTCTTCTCTTAATTTAGTAACTTCAACAGTTAAGTCTACTGTCGAAATTTTCCTAACATCAACCATTTTCATAAGTCTAAACCTCATCCTTAACTAGAAATCTAGTTTTAACGGGTAGTTTATTAGCTGCGAGACGCATAGCTTCTCTAGCAACCTCTATACTTACTCCTTGTAATTCGAACATAACAGTTCCAGGTCTTACCTTAGCTACAAAAAATTCAGGGTTTCCTTTACCGCTTCCCATTTTTACGTCTAATGGCTTTCTAGTAACTGGAGTGTGCGGGAAGATTCTAATCCAAACCTTACCACCTCTTTTAATGTATCTAGTCATAGCTTGCCGAGCAGCTTCAATTTGTCTAGAGTTTATTCGCTCACCATCCAAACTTTGCAGACCATATTGACCAAAAGCAATAGCGTTACCACTTGTAGCTGGTCCCGTGATTTTACCTTTTCGGACTTTTCGATACTTGGTTCTAGCAGGTACTAACATACTTAGATTACCTCTCCCTTGTATATCCAAACCTTTATTCCAATTATTCCAGCACGTGGGTAGTTAGCTCGGGCAGCATAGTAATCTATATCGGCTCTAATAGTATGAAGGGGCACACTACCTTGTATTTCTTTTTCTCTTCTAGACATTTCAGCGCCACCAAGTCTTCCTGAAATTTCAACTCTAACTCCCTTAGCACCTGCACGCATTGTTGCAGCAGCAGCAGATTTCATAGCTCTACGAAAAGAAATTCTTCTCTCAAGCTGATGGGCAATATTTTCTGCAACTAGTTTGGCAAATAATTCAGGTTTACGTAGCTCTTCTATATTTAAACGTACTTCCATAGCGTAAACTTTTTCAATCTCTAGTTTTATTTCCTGGGCACCAGTACCGCCTCGTCCGATTACTACACCAGGCTTTGCTGTAGAAATAGTTATAGTCACTAGATTTGGTGAACGCTCGATATCTACTTTATTTATTGAAGCTCTACTACCTAGTTTATCTTGAATTAACTTTCTAACTTTGAGGTCTTGATTTAGTTGTTTTGAATAGTCTCTCTTGTTAGAGAACCATCGACTCCGCCAATCTTTGTTAACTTGAAGACGCATACTGATTGGATTTACTTTTTGACCCATTATTTTGTCTCCTTTGAAGTAGTTTCTTCTTTAGCGGTTGGTTCAGTTTTCTTTGGTTGACGCTTTTCACCATCTAAAACTACTTTTATATGAGAAGTTCGTTTTAATATTTGATGAAAACTACCTCTAGCAATGGATCGATATCTCTTAAGGCTAGTTCCTGGGGTAACATATATCTCAGAAATTCTTAGGCTATCTTCTTTGTAGCTATGATTATAAGTTGCGTTGGCTTTTGCACTCTCAATAACTTTTCTAACAGGCTCAGAAGATGCTCTTGGGGTATGATCTAAAATGGTTAGTGCCTCAGCTACAGTTCTACCTCGAACTAAACCAGCTACCACACCAACTTTTCTTGGTGACATATTTACGCCTCGTGCTATTGCTTGTGCGCTCATGGTTGAACCGCCTTTGCTATTTTGCCACCATGTGAACGGAATTTTCGAGTTGGTGAGAATTCACCAAGTTTATGTCCAACCATATTTTCTGTGATAAAAACAGGCACATGAACCTTGCCATTATGTACAGCAATAGTTTTTCCAACAAATTCTGGAGATATAGTTGAGGCTCTAGCCCAAGTTTTGATTATAGTTCTATCATCATTTGCAAGAGCTGCAACTTTTTTGGCAAGTTTAGGATCAACAAATGGTCCTTTTTTAAGTGATCGGCTCATATTATTTCCTCTTTCCTTCGCTTCGTTTTCTTACAATCATATTTGAAGTTGATTTTCTTCTTCGTGTCTTATAACCAAGTGTTTTTTGTCCCCATGGTGTTCTTGGATCTTTACCAGTACCGTGTCTACCACCATCACCACCACCGTGTGGATGGTCGTAAGCACCCATTACCACGCCTCTAACACTAGGTCGAATGCCTTTATAACGATTTCTACCAGCCTTGCCAATTTTAATGTTTTGGTGTTGTTCATTTCCTACAATACCAATACTTGCCATGCATTCAAGTTTTGCAAGTCTTACTTCACCACTTGGAAGTTTAAGCTGAGCATAACCATTGTCTTTAGACATAAGTTGTACTGAAACTCCAGCTGAGCGGGCAAGTTGTGCGCCTTTATTGGGTTGTAGCTCAACAGAATGAATTTGGCTACCTATAGGTATATTTTTTAGTGGCAGGCGATTACCAACATCGATACTTGCATCTTCACTTACAGAAATCTTATCACCAATTTTCATACCATTTGCAGCTAAAATATAGTGATAGACACTAGCGGAATCTTTAATTCTAGCTATTCTGGCACTTCGATTAGGGTCATATTCAATATGCTCAATCACAGCTTCAGTTCCGAGAGGTAATTTAAAATCAATTATTCTATAAAATCTCTTAACACCACCGCCCTTATGTCTGGTGGTTATCCGTCCTTGATTATTTCGTCCCTTAGCGGCTCTTTGAATTACAATTAAAGATTTAACAGGCCTTTTAGTAGTAACTGAACTAAAATCCTGAGTCGTCATGCCTCTTTGAGCTGGTGTAACTGGTCGTAGTTGTTTAATAGCCATTATTTATTTTCCTTAGCTAGCTTCTTTGCAAGCTTTTCTTGCTTCTCAGCTTCAGCCTCTTCCTCAGCAAATATCGGTATAGAATCACCCTTTTTTAAGGTTACAAAGGCCTTCTTGACTCCAGGTTGAACGCCACGATTAAACTTTCTATTACCCAGATATGGTGATCGCCTGTTTTTTGCTGGTAAATGAGCAACTCTAACGTTTTCGACACTAACTTTAAATTGTTTTTCAACGTTTTCTTTAATAGTCAGTTTATTTACAAATTTATCTACAACAAACACAAATACATTTAAGTCTTTACTTGATGCATAGGCTTTTTCACTCATTCTAGGTTTTAGAAATACAGCTTTAGACATTACTGTTTCTCCCAGCTAAGCCACTTCTCAATTGCAATGAGTGCAGGCTTAGTAATTACTAGATGATCACAGTTAATTAAATCAAAAACATTGATATACGTAGCACCAACGACTTTTACGTTACTTAGGTTTGAAAGTGATTTTAAAGGTGTAGAATTATTCTCTACTACCAGTAGTGCGTTCTTTGTAACACCAATCTTTGTTAGAAATTTATAAGCATCCTTAGTTTTAGAACTGGCAGCTAAATCATCAATAATTATTAGCTTATTATCTTTTTTAGCGAGTGATAAACATTGGCATATGGCTCGTCGTTTTGAGTTTTTAGATACTTTGTGACTATAGTTTTCCAGACCAGTAGGCCCAAAAGTAATGCCTCCACTTCGCCAAATTGGGCTTCTACTAGACCCGACTCGAGCTCTTCCAGTTCCTTTTTGGCGCCAAGGCTTTTTTCCACCGCCGCGTACTAGGCCCCTGGTCTTAGTAACAGCTAGATTATCTCTACTATTTGCCAGATATGCTACGTAGTTTAACTTAATTAATTCGTGGTTTTCAGGTATGGCATCAAAGATAGTCTTATCTAGTTTTACTATCGTAGCTGATTTAGTGCCGGTTTTGGTAAAACTAGATACACTCATTACTTAGTACCTCTAATAATCACAATAGCTTTGCGTGGGCCAGGTACAGCACCTTTAACACCAATCAATCCTAATTCTTTGTCTATAACTGTAACTTTTAAGTTTTTAACTGTAACCTGATCAGCTCCCATTCGACCGGCCATTTTCTTACCTTTAAAGACTTTTTGAGGAAACATTGAGCCTATTGACCCTGGCCGTCTATAACTTCTACCACCATGCGTTTTGCGACCTCTTTTAAAATTATGTCTCTTAATTGTTCCAGCGTAACCTTTTCCTTTTGAGGTTGAAGTTACGTTAACTAAATCACCGATTTCAAAAGATTCAGTGGTTAGTACGTCACCTAGTTTATATCCTTCTATAGATTCAGGATTAATTCTAAATTCTCTGGAAAGTTTAGGACTTATCTTGGACTTAGAGAAGTGTTTTATTTGTGGCTTTTTTATTTTTTTTGAAGTTTCGCTTGATAATTGAATTGCGCTATAACCGTCAATCTCAATCGTCTTAATTTGAGAGATTGTATTATCCTTAGCTGATAAAAGAGTTACGCCTTCAACAGAACCATCTTCAGCGATGGTGCTAGTCATACCAACTTTTCTAGCTATTAGTGATTTCATTCTTTAAAACACCGAATTTTAAGTTTTGATAAATAACATAATAAAATCTTGGTGGTTAGTGGTTTCTATCTGTAGTTTTTAACAGCAGACCTACCTATTTCACCAAGTTTTTATATAGCTAGTTAAAGAGTAGCATGAGATGCTTACTCTTGTCAATGTGTTGTCTATATCACACTACATTTTTATTTCGGCGTCGCAACCTGCAGGCAAGCTAAGATTCATAAGTGAGTCAATAGTTTTTGGAGTTGGATCAAATACATCTATTAAGCGCTTATGTACTCTCATTTCGAACTGCTCACGCCCTTTTTTATAAACGTGTGGGCTTTTTACGACTGTATGAACGGTTTTATTTGTAGGAAGTGGTATTGGACCAGCTATTGTTGCACCAGTTCTTATAGCAGTGTCTATGATCTGTTTTGCAGATTGATCAATGACTCTATGGTCATAAGCTTTTAATCTTATTCTGATTCTTTGTTTTACTTCAGTTTTTTTATTATCTGTTGTTGCCATTTAGTTTAGATAGCTTATTTGACGATCTTTGTTACAACACCAGCACCCACTGTTCGACCACCTTCACGAATAGCGAATCTTAATCCTTGTTCCATCGCGATTGGAGCAAGTAATTTAACTTTAAAAGTTGTGGTATCACCAGGCATAACCATTTCTTTATCTGCAGGTAACTCAACTTCACCAGTTACATCAGTAGTTCGGAAATAAAACTGTGGTTTGTAACCCTTGAAGAATGGAGTATGACGACCACCTTCTTCCTTAGTCAAAATATAAACTTCACTATCAAATTCAGTATGTGGTGTTACAGAACCAGGTTTAGCAAGAACTTGTCCTCTTTCGATATCTTCTCGCTCTATTCCACGTAGCAATATACCTACGTTATCGCCGGCTTGACCTTGATCAAGGTTTTTCTTAAACATTTCTACACCTGTGACAACGCTTTTCTTTGTAGGTCTAATGCCTACTATTTCAATTTCTTCGTTTACTTTAACAATACCTTGTTCTACACGACCCGTAGCAACTGTGCCTCGACCTTTAATTGAGAAAACATCTTCGATTGGCATAAGAAATGGTTTATCTAAGATTCTCTTTGGTTCTGGGATGTAATTATCCATAGCCTTAACAAGTGCCATAACTGCATCTTCGTCTTCCTTACTGCCAGCTAATGCTTTTGTAGCTGAGCCTTTGATAATTGGACAGTTTTCATCAAAATCATTTTTCTTTAGAAGCTCTCGAATGTCCATTTCTACTAGTTCAACAAGTTCTGGATCAGCAAGATCCATCTTGTTCATGAAAACTAGAATTGAAGGAACACCAACTTGTCGAGCTAAAAGAACGTGTTCACGAGTTTGTGGCATAGGACCATCAGCAGCAGAAACAACTAATATAGCGCCATCAATTTGAGCAGCACCGGTAATCATGTTTTTTACATAATCAGCATGCCCTGGCATGTCAACGTGAGCGTAGTGTCTCTTTTCTGACTCGTATTCCTCGTGAGAGGTAGCAATCGTAATGCCTCTTTGCTTTTCTTCAGGTGCATTATCAATTTGATCATACGAAACAGGCTTATTAATTTCACTTGGTAATCTTTTTGATAAAACAGTAGTAATCGCTGCTGTTAGAGTTGTTTTACCATGGTCAACATGACCCATAGTTCCAACGTTTACATGAGGTTTATCTCTCTTAAATTCCGCCATAATTAGTTCTTAACTCCTTATTACTTTTAAATATTTTAGCGTACAAATAAAAAGTACGCTTAAAATCGTATGTCTATAATTCTATCTGATATCAGTAGATTTGTAAATACTAAAGTTTTAAAATTTTTAAGTACTAGCTACGTCTAGATTTTCCAGGTGTCGAGCTAATTTAAATTTTGGAGTAAAAGTTTCTATTGCTTCACAATGTTCTCTAGCCCACTCAAGCTCTGCCTCACTGTCAATCAATCCTAACTTTATAGTACTTGTTCCAACGTCTCTCAATAGTCCAGCTATAGCCTTAGGTTTATCTAATAGTTGATACTCTCCTGTGTAACAACCATCTTCTATAACAAATGAAGAGGCTAGTATATGGGCATTACTAAACAATGTACCTGTTTGTGACATCAATAGATCCAAAGCTTTTCTGACTAGAAAATCTGGAGCAGAAGACATTGCTACAATTTCGTGAGAAGACGGTGGAAAATCATTGAGTCTTTTCAGTGCTCGATGATTGACTCTACTAACGGTACGCGAACTAACCCTACTAACTAATGGTTCAATAGATTTTACTGTCCTACCAGTGATTGCCTGGCCAATATGTTTTATCATATTCGACTTTCTCCTAGGTGCTGGATAGCCTTCAAGAAATCCATAGCTATATATTCCCTTATACATACCCCTAAGTAGACCATCACCTTCGAATATAACATTATCCAATCCAGTTACAATAAGCTCACGTGTCATAATTATAGATATAATAACACTTTATTATAATATTGACAACTTTCTAAACTGAGAATAGAATAAAAATATGGACAAACTAAGAGAACCAATATTTGCGCGGGAGTTTGAAACATTTTACACTCAACTACCTAAATGGTTAGCTCAAGGAGTAAAAGGTTTTGCTCTTATTAAAGGCAGTGAATCAAGCGTGTTTGAGACGCAAAATGCTGCTATAAATGCTGGCGAGGATATGTATAAAGATAGGCTTCCCTTTTTGGTTGAACCAATTTCTGAAACTAGAGAAATAATTATAGCTAACGACCTCTTAAACTAGAAAATTGCTGCAAACTTAAAATTTATTTCGAGTTTTTGGCGATAATCGTTTCAGCAACGTTATTTGGAACTACGTCGTAATGATCTAGCTCCATGCTAGAACTAGCTCGACCCTGAGTTGCACTACGAAGATTAGTAGTGTAACCAAACATTTCGCCAAGTGGCACTAGAGCAGTGATCTCTTTAATACCCGCGGAAAGATCTTCCATACTCTCAATTCTGCCTCTTTTAGAATTTAAATCCCCAATTACATCACCCATAAAACTTTCGGGCGTAACAACTACTATCTTCATTATTGGCTCTAAAATAGCAGGGTCAGCTTTTTTAACGCCTTCTTGGATAGCCATTGAGCCAGCGATACCAAAAGCCAGCTCTGAAGAATCAACATCATGATAACTACCATCGTATAGTTCAACTATGACGTCAACTACAGGATATCCAGCTATAACACCATTAGCTAGTGCTTCTTCGATACCCTTTCTTACAGGTTGAATGTATTCACTTGGTACAACACCGCCTTTAATACTATTTTTAAATTCAAAGCCTTTGCCAGATTCATTTGGAGAAACTCGTACCCATACATGGCCATATTGACCTCGTCCGCCAGTTTGACGAATAAATTTACCTTCTGCTTCGACTCCAGCTTTTCGAATTGTTTCTCTATACGCAACTTGAGGTTGTCCTATGGCAGCATCAACGTTAAATTCTCGCTTCATTCGGTCAACAATAATTTCAAGGTGTAGTTCGCCCATACCGCTAATTATTGTTTGGCCTGTTTCGTGATCAACTTTAATTCTAAATGTTGGATCTTCCTCGGCAAGCCTTTGCATTGCCAGTCCCATTTTTTCCTGATCACTTTTAGTCTTTGGCTCAATTGCGATTGATACTGGAGGTTCTGGAAAAGTAATGCTTTCTAAAATAATTGGATTGTTTATATCAGTTAAAGTATTACCAGTTGTAGTTCCTTTTAGTCCAACAATAGCTGCAATATCACCAACATCAACGTGATCTACATCTTCTCGGTCATTAGCTTGCATTCTTACTATTCTTCCAATTCTTTCTTTTTCGCCTGATGAAGAATTAAGAATATAGCTGCCAGCTTTCACAGATCCAGAATACACTCTAAAAAATGCTAACTTTCCGACAAATGGATCGGTAGCAATTTTAAAAGCAAGTGCTGCAAATGGTTCGCTAATACTTGGTTTTCGTTCTACCTCATCTCCAGTCTTTGGGTGAATGCCCCATGTAGATCCTCGATCTACTGGGTTTGGTAGAAAATCAACTACAGCATCAAGTAGTTTTTCAACAATAACACCTCTACCATCACCACCTGAGACTACAAAGAAAGCCCCAGTTAATACAGCTGTTCTTACTGCATGTCTGATCTCATCTTCGCTAAGTCCGGCTTCACCTACTTCAAAGTATTTCTCTAACATCTTTTCGTCTTCAGCTACTGCATTTTCAATGAGAAGTGATCTGTATTTTTTAGCTTTATCTACTAAATCAGCAGGAACTTCACCTTCGATAAGTTCTTTATCTGAAAAATCCTTATAGGTATAAGATTTCATTGAAATAAGATCAATAACCCCATTAATTGACTGTTCAAAACCAATTGGTAAATGAATTGGGAAGGCGTTTTTACTAAGTCTAGTATGTATTGAATCAAGTGATTTATAAAAATCACCACCTGTTGAATTAATTTTATTTATGAAACAAACCCTTGGTACATTGTACTTATTAGCTTGTCTCCAAACAGTTTCAGATTGACTCTCAACACCCATTTTGCCATCAAATACAATTACGGCTCCATCTAGTACTCTTAAGGATCTTTCCACTTCAACAGTGAAATCTATATGTCCTGGAGTATCTATAATGTTAATCTTATGATCTTTCCAATAACAAGTTACGGCCGCACTGGTAATGGTGATGCCTCTTTCTTTCTCTTGTTCCATCCAATCGGTAGTAGTTTCACCTTCGTGAACAGCACCGATTTTATGTTTTAAGCCAGTTCTATAGAGAATACCTTCAGTTGTAGTAGTCTTACCGGCATCTATATGCGCAATAATACCAATATTTCTAAGCTTTTCTAGTGGATAATCTTTTGTTGCCATACTAATTCTCTTTTTATTTTAAAATTTAATACCGGGCAAAATGCGCAAAAGCTCTGTTTGAATCTGCCATTTTGTGTGTTTCTTCACGTTTTCTTACTGCTGAACCTGTGTTGCTGTAGGCATCATATAGTTCTCCAGCTAATCTATCTTCCATGCTCATGCCTTTTTTAGCTCTAGAAGCTTGAGTAAGCCACATAATTGTAAGGTGTTGTTGTCTTTGTCCTTTTACTTCGAAGGGAATTTGATAGTTTGCGCCACCAACACGCCGCGATCTAGTCTCCATTGAAGGTTGAATGTTTCTATATGCTTTTTCAAATACCTCAAGAGGATTATCTACTTTTAGTTTTACAGCTGCTTTTTGCATTGCATTATATACCAACTTTTCGGCTAGTTGTTTCTTGCCATCAAGCATAACTCTGTTAATTAATTTTTGAACAGCCACACTATCATAGACCCTATCGGGATCTATTGGTCTAACAAGTGATTTGGTCTTCTTGCGTGGCATTATTTAGAACCTTTTTTAGAACCGTATTTACTTCGGCCGTTCTTGCGGTTTTCTACACCTTGAAGATCTAAATGTCCTCTAACAATATGGTATCTAACACCAGGCAAGTCTTTTACTCTACCTCCTCGAACTAGAACTACAGCGTGCTCCTGCAAGTTGTGACCTTCACCACCAATATATGCCCAAACTTCGTAACCATTAGTTAGCCTGACTCTTGCAACTTTTCGCAATGCTGAGTTTGGTTTTTTGGGAGTTTTAGTCGTAACTTTAATACAAACACCTCTTTTAAATGGTGCAGGTTTTTCGTAACTCTTTGTTTTTAAGTTATTGACCACACGTTGCATAGCAGGTGATTTTGTTTTAAAAATCGTTTTCTTGCGTGGTTTTCTAACTAATTGATTTATTGTTGGCATAGATGTATATTTAAACAGATTTAAATTTCTTCGTCAAACTTGCTTATTTCTCCCTCCCTTGAGGCATTGTTATATCCAGTTCCTACCGGAATTCTTCTACCAAGTATAACGTTTTCCTTAAGTCCATAGAGATGATCTATCTTGCCACTTGTTGCAGCTGCGATTAAGACCCTAGTAGTATCTTGGAAGCTTGCAGAACTCAGGAATGAATCGGTTGTTAGACTTGCCTTAGTAATTCCAAGAAGTAGTTGACTGTATTTTACAGGTTGTTTTGAAGCTTTTACTAAATCTTCGTTGGCAATTACAACGCTCAGTTTACTTGCTATATCTCCGGTAACGAAATCACTATCACCTGGTTCTTCAATTTGTACACGGCTAAACATTTGGCTAACGATTATCTCAAGATGCTTATCTGCAATGTTTTGTCCTTGGCTAGCAAAGATCCTTAGAATCTCATTCATAATGTATCTTTGAGTTGCTTCAACGCCCTTTAGGATCATCAGTTCTTGAAGATTAATTGATCCTGATGTAATCATCTGTCCTTGTTCTAATTGATCACCATCTTTTATTAGCAGTTGCTTAAACGATGGGATTTCATATCTAACAACACTTTGGCCTTCAGGAATGATCATAACTTCTTCATCAGTATATTCAACCCTTCCCGAAATTGTAGCTTTAAGACTTTTT
Source organism: Candidatus Saccharimonadia bacterium (assembly GCA_035510315.1). Taxonomy (GTDB): domain Bacteria; phylum Patescibacteriota; class Saccharimonadia; order Saccharimonadales; family DATKHC01; genus JAJXXC01. The sequence continues at coordinate 9,371 of DATKHH010000007.1, read as the reverse complement.
TCTTTGTTTTTATCTACCGCTACAACGTCACCTACCTCTACAGCTTGACCATTTTGCATCTTGGGTTTACGACCAGCAAGCTTTTCAATCACTTTTTTATGATTATTATCTGGACTAGTTATTGTGACTACGTAATGATCAGCATCTTCCCAAACTTTAGCTTCGCCTTCTATTTCAGATAGAATTGCCTGGCCCTTTGGTGTTCGAGATTCAAAAAGTTCTTCTACGCGGGGAAGACCTGTAGTTATATTCTCACCAGCAACTCCGGCTGAGTGAAACGTGTTAAGTGTTAGCTGTGTGCCTGGTTCACCAATACTTTGAGCAGCAATTACGCCAACTGGGTGATGGGATGCAACTAAATTTCCAGTTGCTGGGTCAATTCCGTAAGATTTTCTTGGGACTCCCCTCACATTTGTTGAGCTTAAAACACTCATTATTCGAACACCGTCGATAGCTGCATCTTTTTCTATTGCATGGGCAATATCTTTATCAATTAAAGCACCCTTCTTTACGTGCTTTGCGATGTTTTGAGCGGCATATCTACCAATTAACTTAGAAGCATAAGATACGCCAATTTCTTTAGCATCGGATCGATACTTAGCAAATCCAGGATCGTTTGAATCCTCTTCAATTGTAAATACGTCTTGGCTAACATCAACAAGTCTTCTAGTTAGATATCCTGAATCTGCTGTTTTAAGGGCAGTGTCAATCAAACCTTTTCTAGCACCACGAGCAGCGGTGAAGTATTCCAACGGAGTAAGACCAGTTTTATAGTTATTCTTAATTGGAAGCTCAATTGCCTTGCCAGTTGTATCTACCTGAATTCCAACTGTACCAACAGTCATTTTTACCTGACCAATACTGCCTCTCGAACCTGATAAAACAGCTAGTGACATAGAAGAATCTTCTTTAGTAAATTGTTCTTCCAACATCTCTTGAATATTGTTGTCTGTTTCCATCCAGTTATCAACGATAAGTCGATATCGCTCGTCGTTTGTTATCAAACCTTCGTCGTATTGATCACTAATTTCAGCCGTTTTATCTTCAGCACCTGACAATGTTTTTTCAAGACCTTGTATTTCTGTAAAGTCACTCATACCCATAGACAGGCCAGAAACCGTTGCATAATTAAATCCTAGGTCTTTTAGTTTGTCAGCAATATTTGCAGTAACATCTTGTCCATATTTGTTATATACAGCTACCATTACTGCTTGAAGTTTTTTCTTGGTCATTGATTCATCTTGGAATTCAAAATCTTCAGGAAATATTTCATTAAAAAGAAAGCGACCTAGAGTTGAGGTAATACGTGAAGCTTTAAAATTGGTTGTAATCTGGTTTTGAAGCATAAGATTTCCAGCTTCGTAATGCATAATTGCTTCATCTAAGCTAGAGAAGTTCTTTGGCTTCTTCTTGCTGCCTACAAACTTATCATATGTTAAGTAATAGCAACCTAGTACTATATCTTGTTCAATGTTTAAGATAGGTGAGCCATCAGCAGGTTTAAGTAGGTTTTTGCTGCTACTCATAATCTCTTTTGCTTCATTTTGAGCTTCAGCGCTAAGTGGCAAATGAACAGCCATCTGGTCACCATCAAAGTCAGCATTAAATCCTTTACATACAAGTGGGTTTAGCTGTATAGCTTTTCCTTCGATAAGTACAGGTTTAAAAGCCTGAACACTTAATCTGTGAAGACTTGGAGCTCGGTTTAGAAGAACATATTTATCCTTAATTACGTTATCAAGTGCATCCCAAACTACAACTTCACCCATTTCTATCATTCTTGTAGCGCTTCTGATGTTATGGGCATAATCGTTGGCAATAAGTTGACCGATTACAAATGGCTTAAACAGTTCCAGAGCCATCATTTTGGGTAATCCACATTGATCCATTTGAAGTTCAGGACCCGATACAATTACTGAACGACCAGAGTAGTCGACTCTTTTACCAAGAAGATTTTGTCTGAACCGACCTTGTTTACCTTTGAGCATGTCACTAAGTGATTTTAGTCTCCTATGTTGGCCAGTTGCAGCAACAGCTCTACCTGAACGCGTGGAATTGTTGTCGATTAATGCATCAACGGCTTCTTGAAGCATTCTTTGTTCGTTTCTTCGAATAACTTCAGGAGCTTTCAATTCAACTAGTTTTTTAAGTCTATTGTTTCGATTGATTACTCGTCTGTATAGATCATTTAAATCACTCGTTGCAAATCTACCGCCGGTTAATTGAACCATTGGACGCAAGTCTGGAGGAATAACAGGAAGAACTGTAAAACACATGCTTGTAGGCTTGATGTTAGCCCTCTGCATGCTTTCCAGAAGTCTAAGTCTCTTAGTTATCTTTTTCTTCTTTTGACCTTTTAACTCTTCAGATTCATCACTAAGTGACTTAATTAGTTTACTTAAATCGATTTCCTCAAGAAGCTCTCTAATTGATGAGCCACCCATACCAACAGTGATAAGTTCACTAATATTGTCTGGAAGTTCACGGTAGTCTTTTTCAGAAATTAGATTTAATTTCTCAAGCATAAATAGTTGAGTTCGAAGTGCTTCAAAATCCGCTGTAACTTGCTCTAACTCTTTATTATGAAGTTCTGATAACGTCTTAACATTTACATCTGCTTCTTTGGCTTGAGCCTCATATCTTATCTTTATAGCTTCTTTTGCAGCGTTAAATTCTGCTTCTTTATCTTTAAGCAGTTGATCTTTTTTAACAGTATCTACGCTCATAATTATGTATGATGCAAAATAGACTACTCTCTCTAGATTTTTTACAGTCATACCAAGAAGTAAGCCAATTGCAGATGGTGTGCCACGCAAGAACCAAATGTGTGACACAGGACAAGCAAGTGTAATATGACCCATTCGCTCACGTCTAACTATAGATTTAGTAACTATCTCACCGTTCTTATCTACAGCAGCTTCACGACTTCTCATGCCCTTATATTTAACGTCATGAGGATTTATGTCTTTAACTGGTCCAAAGATTCTCTCACAAAACAGTCCATCTCGCTCAGGCTTCTGAGTTCGGTAGTTTATGGTCTCAGGTTTAGTTACTTCACCATAGCTCCACTCCAAAATGTCTTCAGGAGCAGCAACTGCTAGTCTGACTGCATTGAAATCTGATATGTTTGTGCCGGTGTTTTGGCGTCTCATATTTAAGCAGCCTCCTTTAATTCAGTTTCAATGGCATCTTTTTCTTGTGGATCTAGAAACTCGTTATCTTTAATTGCTTCATGCAATTGGTCATCAAGTTCAACTACAGTGTATTCGTTTGGCGTTTTATCTTCTGTCTCATCGACATCAGAGACAAGTGGCTGTGGCACTTCTACTGTTGGAATGTGTTCAGCTTCGTCTTTGATGTTACTAGCAAGGATAGATTCAGCATCAATTATCTTATTATCAGTAGATATTAGATCAACTTTAAGGTTGAGTCCTTGGAGTTCTTTAACAAGCACATTAAATGACTCTGGAACTTTTGGTCCTTCAATTGGTGTTCCTTTAATAATTGACTCGTAAGCTTTTGATCTACCATAGACATCATCTGACTTAATTGTAAGCATTTCCTGAAGAGTTACGGCAGCACCATATGCTTCAAGCGCCCAAACTTCCATTTCACCAAATCTTTGGCCACCATTTTGAGCTTTACCGCCAAGTGGTTGTTGAGTAACCATAGTGTATGGTCCAGTTGATCTAGCGTGAATCTTATCAGTTACAATGTGTTCAAGTTTTAAAATATTCATGACGCCAACAACGGTTCGCTCTTTGAAAACGTCTCCAGTTCGACCATCGTATAGTTGTTGTTTACCATCTTCTGGCAATTTAGCTTGTTTTAGAAGATCCTTAATTTGCTCAATTGTGAGTCCGTCAAACGGTGGAGTAGCGATTTTAATATTAAGTATCTGAGCTGCGATACCAAGATGAGCTTCAAATAACTGTCCAATGTTCATTCTTGATGGAACACCCATCGGGTTTAATACGATGTCTACTGGTTCGCCATCTTCAGTGAATGGCATATCACATTCAGGAAGTACTCTAGCAATAACACCCTTGTTACCATGTCGTCCAGCCAGTTTATCACCAACCTGTATCTTTCTCATTTGGGCAACAAAAACTTGAACTTGCTTGATTACACCAGATTTAAGTTCATGACCATTTTCACGAGAGAATATTTTTACACCAACAACTTTTCCATGCTTACCGTTGCTCATTCTCTCAGATGTATCTCTAACTTCTTTAGCTTTTTCACCGAAAATGGCACGCAGTAGTCTTTCTTCGCTACTTAGTTCTTGTTCACCTTTTGGAGTAATTTTACCAACCAAGATATCTCCTGGATGAACTTCTGCACCAATTCGTACTATTCCATCTTCATCAAGGTGTCTTAATACCTCTTCAGAAACATTTGGAATATCTCTAGTTAAAATTTCGGGTCCAAGCTTTGTTTCTCTAACTTCAACCATGAAATCCGTAATATGAATAGAAGTAAAAATATCTTCTTGAACTAATCTCTCCGATATGACGATAGCGTCTTCGAAGTTGTAACCATTCCAAGGCATAAAAGCTACTTTAACGTCACGTCCAAGTGCAAGTTCACCGTCATCTACACTCATACCTTCGATAATTGGTTGACCCTTTTTAACTTGGTCCTTAGACGAAACAACAACTTTTTGGTTCATAGAAGTACCTTCATTGCTTCTTTGGAAGTGGATAGGGTGATAAGTCTTAGTAACTTTTGGATACTTAATAATAACTTCATCTGCAGTTGCTTTAAGAACAGTTCCGTTGTCATCTGCGACTATTAACTGTGAGGTATTTAGGGCTAGAATTCTTTCAAAACCAGTACCAACAACAGATGCCTTAGGTTTAATTAGTGGCAAGGCTTGTTTTTGTTGATTAGCACCCACTAGTGATCGATCTACTCGGTCTTTTTCGATAAATGGAATTAGTGATGCGTTAGATCCAATAGTTTGATTAGTTGTAGCGTCGACGTGAGTTACGATATTTGATTCAACTTCACCTGTAACAAGCTTGTTTCTGGCACTTACACGGACATTAATAAAGAATCCATTTTCATCAAATTTTGTATCAGCGCTAGCTATTACTGCATTTCCTTCTTCAGACGCATCCAGATAGACTATTTCTTTAGATAAATACGGTTTAATTGGCCATGTAACTTGCTTCTTAACCTTTGCAAGAGCAGCAGCGTTAGCTTGAGTTATTTTGGTACCAGATTTTACTATTAATTTGCCAGATTCAGTCTCTAAATTTGCTCCAGCGATATGACCAACAGCATTTTTTGCAGTTGCTGAACTGATGACTTTCTTATAGGGTGTTTCAATAAAACCGTAATCATTGATACGGGCATACGTTGCAAGATTAAGTACCAAACCAATGTTAGCTCCCTCAGGAGTCTCTACAGTACAAATTCGACCATAATGGGTTGCATGGGCATCTCTAACCTCAAACCCAGCTCTTTCACGGCTAAGTCCTCCGGGGCCCATAGAACTAAGACGTCTTTTATGCGCAAGCTCACTTAGTGGATTAATTTGATCCATGAACTGAGATAGCTGTGATACTGCAAAGAATTCTCTTACTGCAGCTACGATTGGTCGAGCATTAATAAGCTGTGATGCCGTAACGGTCTCAATTTCATTCATTGACATTCTATCTTTAGTATTTCTCTCCATTCGAAGAAGGCCGATTCTAAATTGTCTTTGGACCAACTCACCTACAAGTTTTACTCTTCTATTGGCAAGGGAATCGATATCATCAGCTGGATCTTGAGTATTATTAAGTCTAATAATTTCAGAAACTATAGCAACCAGATCCTCTAAACGCATTATTCGATTTTCAATAGTGTTTGGAATATCGATATCAAGTCTTTTATTAATTTTGTACCTACCAACTCTAGAAAAATCAAAACGTTTGAAATTATAAAACATGTTTTCAATAAGCGACCGCGCGTTTTCTACGGTAGCTAGATCTCCAGGTCGAAGTCTTCTATAGATTTCAATTAAAGCTTCGTTGGTGCCGGCTGCTGGATCTTTTGAAAGAGTTAAATCAAGGTAGTTCATAGTTCCGCTATCAACATGCACAAAAGCCTCACGCATAGAGGTAATATTCATACCAAGCGATTTAAGTAGCGTCGTTACTGGAATTTTTCGTTTACGATCAATTTTTACGTAAATTACACCGTTATGAGAAGTTTCAAATTCTAACCATGCACCCCGATTAGGTATAACCTTGGCTCCATAATAATTTCTACCATTACTAAAATCTGCAGTAAAAAAGATCCCTGAGGATCTTATAAGTTGTGATACAACTACTCTCTCAGCACCATTAATAATAAAGGTACCCCTAGATGTCATCCAAGGATAATCTCCAAGATATATTTCTTGTTCCTTAACTTCGCCAGTTACTTTATTGGTAAGTTCAACTATTGCCTTCAAAGGAGCATCGTATGATACATTATTGGTTTTTGCGTCTTCTTCAGATAACTTTGGATCGTCGAATTTATAGCTTTTGAAACTTAGAGAAAGTTTTGTGCCAGTATAGTCTTCGATAGGACTAATCTCGGCAAAAATCTCACCGAGACCTTCATTTATAAACCATTGAAAGGATTTATCTTGGTGATCAATTAAATTTGGAACATCTAAAGGATTTTGGGTTGTTGTAAAATATGTTCTTTTTGTTAGTTTATCTGTAGTGGTTACAGTCTTAGCCATCAAATATAGCACTCCCAATCAAATTATTAAAAAAATCTGGATACTTTTGTGTTATTAGCGAAGATCACTACAACGAGACGCATTTAATTTTTGAGTAAAATCAAAGACAGCCGCATATACTACTTCATTACTAGATAGTTTCCTTCAAAAACGACGCTGTGTCAAGAACTTTTTATTTTTTTACTGACTTAATTACACTGTCAACTAAACCATATTGTTTAGCATCTGTTGGACTCATATAATAGTCCCTCTCCATATCAGTATGAACCTTTGTTTGTTTTTGTCCTGTGTTATCTGCAATTATCTGTTCTAACTGTCTCTTTAATTTTATTGATTCTTCTAAATCAATCTCCATATCTGTAACTTTGCCCCTTGTACCACTTGATGGTTGATGAATCATTATTCTTGAATTAGGTAACGCCGATCGCTTACCTTTAGTGCCACTACTTAAGATAAGTGCCGCCGCACTAGCAGCCATACCTACGACAATTGTCTGAATATCTGATTTAACATATTTAATGGTGTCATAAATCGCAAGTGCATCAGACACGCTACCCCCAGGACTATTAATATAAATAGATATATCTTTTGAGTCTTGGCTATCCAAAAATAAAAGTTGTGCAACTATTATATTTGCTACATGTTCATCGATAGCACTACCTAGAAAGATTATTCTATCTTTTAAGAGCCTAGAATAGATGTCATAAGCTCGCTCCATTCTTCCTTCATTTTCAATGACTGTTGGAATAAGTATTTGACTAGTTTGCTTCATAAAGAACTTCCTTCAAAGATTATCTAATACTTAAATTATAAATAACTAGCACTCACAAGTCAAGAGTGCTAATTTAGAGAGTAACCTACCAGTTTTTCAATGGTTTTTTCGGCAACCATACGACTAGCAACTTCACGTTTAAACTCAGGTTTGGCCATTTCTTCTACTGAAGCTGGATCGCTGTATTGTTTTTTCATAAGCTCTATTCTGCTATCTACTTCTTCATTCGTGAGATTGATAGTTTCTAGCTCTGATATTTCTGATAGTACAATGCTTCCTTTTAGTCGCTTTAAAGCTTCGGGTTTAATAACGTTCTTAAGGTAATCTTCTTCGTTAGTATTTTCTTGCTCTAAAAACTCATTAAAAGTCTGACCACGATATGTCAGATTTTGTTTTAGTTCTTTTAGCCTATTGTCAACTTCTTGAGTAATTAAGCTTTCAGGGATAGTAAGTTTAGTCTTTGCAACAATAAGTTCAAGCAGTTGAGATTCATATTCCTTATCTATATCACTTTGTTTTTGAAACTCTAACTGCTTTTTTACGTCATTTGTAAGCTCAGCAACCGTCGTAAATGGACCAACCTTTGCTGCCAATGCATCATCAACTACTGGCTCAATCAACTCCTGTACCTTAATCATATGAACATAGAAGGTTACTTCACGGCTTGCAAGAGCCTTAAGCTGATAATCTTTAGGAAAGACTAGCTTAAAAGTTTTATCAGCACCAGCTTTTAAACCAATTAAATTATCTTCAAAACCAGGTATAAACGTTTTACTGCCAAGTACTACTGGATAATCATTACCATCTGCACCCTTAACTGGTTTTTTGTCTAAGTCTTCGCCTTTAAAATCTATCCAAACTTGATCACCAAGTTTTGCTGCTCTATTAACGTCTTTTTTTTCAGACACTTGTTTTTTTATTCTATCAATTACTTCATCTATATCTTTTTGAGTAACACTAGTTTTAGACTTTTTAGTTAACTTAATCTTTTTGTAATCAGGTAACACAACGTCTCCGAGAATGGAAACATCTGCATCAAATTCTAGTGACTCAAAAGGTACAAATTTTACAATTGAAATCTTAGGTTGATCAACCACTTTAATTTTATCTTGATTTATTGCCTTTGAGTAAAGGTCATTTATTATTTCGTCTAAGAATTCAGCTTGAAAGACATTTTGATCAACATTTTTCTCAATTAGATTTAGAGGTGCTTTACCTTCTCTAAAACCTGGGATCTTTACTCTAGACGCAAAGTGGTCTCTTAGCATATGATCTTTTTTTTCTAGTATTTCAGCTGCATCTGCCGTAATTTTAATTTTGAGCAAATTCGGGCTTATCTTCTTATTTGTTGTTTGCATAGTAGATTACTTTAGCATATTTAAAGATAAATCTCTAACGGTATAAGAAGTAATAACTGTGAATTTTTACTTTAAAAGTTGTTTCTGTGTGACTTTATATAACTACTATTTAGTGCCTTAGTAATTTCACTAGCAGAGAATCCCTCGTCTAATAAATCGTTATACATTTGCACCCTAACTTCTTCTCTAAAGGTTTTTTCGCTAAAGCCTTCTTGTCCTACAACTAATCTAAGTTGATGGTTCATTAAAATAACTCTCAATTCCCCTGGTGTCTTTCCCAAAACCTGAGCCTCTGCTTTTAATCTAGCCTCTCTAAGAGTGTGCTTTGAAAGGTTATTAGTTACTTGGACACCAGCTGTTGCAGTTGCAGCATTTGCAACTAAGGGTCCAGTAAAAATAATGCCACTAATAATGATAAGGCTAAGTAGAGTTAATATTTTGTTATTTAGTTTTTTCAACTTTATTTCTCCTTATTACATTACCTATATTACTTTTGCAGGCTGTAAATAAACTGCATATT
>DATKHH010000006.1:0-3652 GCA_035510315.1 Candidatus Saccharimonadia bacterium | reverse complement strand
ATATATTTCAGAGACAATAAAATCAAACTTATCTTGCCATATATTCTCGGTTGCATCTGCTTTGTAGACTTTAAATTTATTATTTATGCCAAATTTTTCTTTTAACCAATTCAAGTTCTTTTCCGAATATAGTACCATTTTTGAGTTTATATCCGTGCCAATTGCTGAAAAGTCCATAAGTAGTGATTCTTGCAGGATTACTCCACTGCCGCAAAATGGATCTAAAATAGTTGCATCACGCAATGGATTGAGTAAATTTATCATGATTTGTGCTAATTTTGGAGGCAACATACCATTTTTTGGGTCTCTATATGGCCTTTCGTAATCTCTTGAAGAATATGCATTTATGTCTGATATAGCTGTTGTTTGAGCGAAAATGAGACCAGACCTTGCTCCTATTATTAGTAACTCCAAACCGTTTTCTTTAGTTAATTTATTATGAATAACCTGGGCAATAGACAACTGAGTTTCTTTACTTAGTATCATCCTTGCAGATATAAGCTCTTTCTTTAATATCTTCTTAAGCTTCATAGCTAAACTACTTATAGTATTTGTTTTAAGATCGGTATTATAGCAACTTATTCCGAAGTTAAACTTTTTCCCAGAAATAATGTTTAAACTGTTCTTTATATCGTTTAGAACTATTTTTTCAACAGTTGGATCATCACTATCTTCAGCTGTTGAGATAACTTGTGCAATTTTAATTACTCCTCCGAGTCTTTGGATGATCATGGGGTCTATATGTTCGTCTATTGATACTATGTCTGAACATATAGTATTGATGGTTGTATTTGGTAGCAAACTCTTTAACTCTGCTAAACCAAAAATTGGTTGTCTTCCCAAAATAAAAATTGTTTTTGACATAACAATAGTATAAAGGTTTCGTATATAATAAGTAATTAATGAAAGCCAAAATAAATAAGACTAATTGGCGGTTAATACTAACTGTTATTACTATTGTCGCTTTGGCAGCTTTTATTATTTTCTCTCGTAGCCATATAATTAGCGCAATCGAGAGCCTACATAAAGTTGATCTTTGGGCTTTATCACTAATAATTCCTGTCGAACTATTAAACTATTATGCTCAAACTCGTCTATATCAAGATTGTCTTAGATCGTTGGGTTATAAACTTTCCAAAAAATTTCTATTTAAGTTTAGCTTGGAGCTAAACTTTATAGCTACTGTATTCCCCAGTGCCGGAATATCTGCTCTCTCTTATACAAATATTAGGCTAAAGTCAAAATCTGTTTCTCGTGCCAATGCATCTCTGGTACATTTAGTCAAAACTATAAATGTTTTTTTGTCTTTTCTTATATTACTGTCAGTTGGACTTTTCCTTTTGGCTCTTGGTGGCAGGGCAAGTTCGCTAGTGATTCTTTTCGCTGGGATCATAGTTACGATTTTAGTTTTTCTAAGTATCAGTGCAGTTTACTTGATTGCCAGCAAAGAAAGAATTGATAGTTTTTTTACTTTCGTGACGGTTCTTATTAATAGGATAATATATTTTTTGAGACCAAATGTACAGGAAGCCATTAATGTCACTAGAGCTAAGAGAGTATTCTCTGAGCTGCACGATGGTTATTTAATATTTAGAAATGATATGGGTCAGCTTAAACGACCTTTTATGTGGGGGTTGTTGGCTAATTTTACAGAAGTCTTAGCACTATACGTTGTATATATAGCTTTTGGTCATTGGGTAAATCCTGGAGCGATAATTTTAGCCTACGCAATAGCTAACTTTGGTGGCTTTTTGTCAGTTCTGCCGGGAGGAGCTGGTGTTTATGAAACTTTAATGACTATAGTATTAGCGGCAGCTGGTATACCGCCTTCTGAGAGCCTACCCATTACTATAATGTATCGTATAGCAAACACTGGTATTCAGATCGTTCCAGGGTATTTCTATTACCAGAGAGCATTGACTCCTGAAGATAAAATCTAATATGGAAGAATTGGTATTCTCAGTAAGTGATTTCGTGGCTGTATTTAATCAGACCATTAGCTATGCGTATCCTCAGGTATATATAGAGGGCGAAGTAGTTAATCTGAAGATAAGCAGGGACAAGTGGCTTTATTTTAGCCTGAAGGATGATCAATCGACTGTTAGATTCTTTGGGACTGTGAATAGTATGCCTGGGCCACTAGAAGATGGAATGATAGTTAGAGTTAAGGGAGTACCGTACTTGCACAATGCTTATGGTTTTAGTGTTAATGTGGATACTATTCGCCCTATAGGGGAGGGATCTATAAAAAGAGCTGCGAAATTAGTTGAAAATAAACTAAGAAAAGAAGGTTTATTTGATGAATCTAGAAAACGACCAATTCCTAAATCTGTTCAATCAATTGGTTTGATAACATCGATTGGTTCCGCAGCATATTCTGATTTTATAAAAATTGTTTCCGAAAGATGGGTCGATATAGATATATATGTTTTAGATGTTCAAGTTCAGGGAGAGAAATCAACAGAACAGATACAAAAAGCGTTTGAATATTTTAATTCGGGAGTCCAATTAATAGATGTTATTGTTTTGATAAGGGGAGGTGGTAGTAGTGAGGATTTATTGGTATTTAATGATGAACAACTGACTAGGCAGATTGCTATTAGTCGATTGCCAACTGTAGTTGCGATAGGTCATGAGGTGGATGTAAGTCTGGCTGAACTAGTTGCCGATAAGCGTTGCTCTACTCCTACACACGCTGCTGAGTTCCTTACATTGGATAAAACTTTAGCAATAAGAGACAACGAAAACTTAAAGGATCAAATTTATAACTACGTGGACACTAGGTTAGTGTCTCAAATTGATCAAATTCAGCAACTTAACCACTTACTAGGTGAGAATGTTAATAGTAAATTGATTTCCTTTGAAAGAGAAGTCAAGAATTATAAAGGGCTAGTCTCCATACTTAATCCAGTAGAAATTTTAAAAAAAGGCTACTCAATTGTTAGGGTTGACGGTGAGCTTATCAATGCAGGTTTAAGTCTTAAAAAAGGCGATTATGTTACTATACAAACCTATTCAAGAGAGATTGGTGCAATAGTAGATATTAATGATCCAAGAAAGGTTAAGCTTTAATGGCAAGTAAGAAGTTTAATTATCAAGAAAAATATGAGTTTTTGGAGACAATAGTTGGAGAACTCCAACTAAGTTCTTTAAGTTTAGATGATTCAATAGAAAAGTATGAAAAAGCCGTGAGGCTTATAAAAGAGCTTGAAGATTACCTAAAATATACAAAAAATAGGGTAATTGAAATAAAAAAATCATATAAATGATGCTCATAGTTGCGATAGCTATATTTTTAATACTTTGTTTTGGCTTTGTAATAATGTTTGGCGCGCCATATTTACCAACGCTAAAGCCACAAATCGAAACAGCACTTGAACTGCTTGAGCTTAAAAAGGGGCAACGACTTATTGAGTTGGGGAGTGGTGATGGTAGAGTTTTGTTAGCTGCTGCTAAAAGAGGATTGTATGTAACAGGGTATGAATTAAATCCAATTCTTGTACTTTATTCGAGATTACTGACGTTTAGATATAGATCAAAAGTTAAAATAATATGGGGTAACTATTGGTACAAAGATTGGCCAATAACAGATGGTATATACGTTTTTTTACTACAAAAGTATATGACAAAGTTGAATAATAAAGTTATTCGT
>DATKHH010000005.1:0-6350 GCA_035510315.1 Candidatus Saccharimonadia bacterium | reverse complement strand
CTATTAAGCATAGTTAACCTTTTATATTTTTGCAAATGATTTTATAAAATTATTACCGTCTGTTCTGTGAACGACGAAGCTCAGCCACTTTAATTTTAAGAGCCAACAAATCTATAAGAGAAGTAGCCTCTTCTAATTCAATGTCACTTTTTGAATTAGCCTTAAGTTTTTGAGCTCTTTCATATGCTGCTTTAGCTTCTTTTTCGTTAATTTCATCTGCATTATCAGCTTCTCCAACTATTACCTGCAGGATATCATCTTTAATTTCAATAACGCCCCCTTGGCAAGCGAAATGTTCTAATCTTGAATCTGGATCTTTAGAATCTCGTCTTATCGAAATAATGCCAAGAATTGCCACACTGATAAGGGGCATATGACCGGTTAATACTCCAATTTCACCGTCTAATGTAGGTAATAAAACCTCATAAACATCCTCATCAAATTTTATTCCAGAGAGTGTAATAAGTTTAAACCTAATCATTATCAGTCTTTATCGTTGATTTCCGATATATTCCCGCGCATATAGAAAGACGTTTCGGGTGTTTCATCATATTTTCCATCTAATATCTCACGAAAACCGCTTATAGTATCCTTAAGAGCTACGTATTTGCCGGGTTTGTTAATAAAGACTTCTGCTACATGAAATGGTTGTGTCAAAAAGCGTTGGATCTTTCTAGCACGAGCAACAGTCAATTTATCTTCATCTGAAAGTTCTTCCATTCCTAAAATTGAAATTATATCCTGTAAATCCTTATATCTCTGAAGGACTCTTTGAACCTCACGTGCTACGTTGTAATGTTCCTCACCAACTATTTCAGGATCTAATATCGTTGAGTTCGAATCTAGTGGATCTACTGCAGGATAAAGACCAAGTTCAGTTAGATCTCTTGACAACACAATGGTTGAATCTAAATGTGCAAACGTTGTAGCTGGCGCAGGATCAGTTAAATCATCTGCAGGAACATAAACCGCCTGAACTGAAGTAATTGAACCATCCTTAGTTGAAGTTATTCTTTCTTGTAATAGCCCCATTTCCTGTGCCAAGTTAGGTTGGTAACCAACCGCAGAAGGTAGCCTTCCAAGTAGTGCTGAAACCTCAGCTCCAGCTTGAGTAAACCTGAAGATATTATCAATAAAAAACAAGACATCATTGCCTTTATCTCTAAAACCTTCAGCTATTGTCAGTCCAGACAATCCAACTCTTAGACGTGCCCCAGGCGGTTCATTCATTTGTCCAAATACTAACGAAGTTTTATCAAGGACTCCAGATTCAGACATTTCATTATAAAGATCATTACCCTCACGAGTACGTTCACCAACGCCAGCAAAAACTGAATAACCACTATGGAATCTAGCTATATTATTAATTAGTTCGGTAATTAGAACAGTTTTGCCAACTCCGGCACCACCAAACAAGCCAACCTTACCTCCCTTTGTAAATGGGCAGATAAGGTCAATGACCTTAATGCCAGTTTCGAGGATCTCAATTTTACCCGATTGATCAACTAGTGGCGGTGCTTGTCGATGTATTGATGCATACTTGTTAAACTTATCCGGCTTGTGATCTATAGGCTTACCTATAACGTTAAACATCCTACCGAGAGTTAAATCACCAATCGGTACACTTATAGTGCCGCCTGTATCAATAATTTCAGTTCCTCTGGATAAACCATCAGTAGATCCAAGAGCTATTGCTCTTACACTAGATTCACTTAAGTGTTGAGCCACTTCAAAAATTAAATCTACACCCTCAAGTTCTACTTTCAAAGCATTGTATATTGCAGGTAGATGCCCTTCACTGAACTCAACATCAACTACAACACCCAATATCTGTACAATCTTTCCTTTGTTTAGTTTCGTTTCAGTAGTTGCCATAGTTTCTCCTTATGAATTAGTATTTAATGCTTCCGAACCACCTGTTATCTCAGCAAGTTCTTGAGTTATGCCACTCTGTCTAGCAGTATTAAATTTTAATGTATATTCACTAATCAGATCCGTAGCATTATCAGTTGCATTTCTCATTGCAAACATCCGCATTGAATGTTCACTAGCTAAACTTTCTAGAATCGATTGCCAGATTATTGCATCTATAAGTCTTACGACCGCATAATCCAAAACAGTTTCAGGAGAAGGTTCAAAATTGGTGAAAATCTGAGCACTTGTTGAATCAAGAGGTTTAATCGGTAGTATATTCTCAAGCACAGCGTTTTGGACTAAATTGGAAACAAACAGAGTATAAACTATACTAACGCTATCAATTTCCTGTGATCGATACATATCAATAACCGTGTTCAAAATGGGCTTTATATCATTTGCGGTTGGTTTATCACCAAAAGAATTATAAACTGCCAATAGATCAACGCCTTTAAGTCTAGAGATCACATTAGATCCTTGTTTGCCGATACAAATTACTTTTGGCTTTAAACCAAGATCACGATCTTTAATTATGGAACCACTTAGCAACTTTATAACGTTATAATTATAAGAACCGGCTAGCCCGCTATTGGAAGATATAACTATGTAGAGTTTCTGCTTTACCTTTCTATTTGTAAAAAACGAGTGAGATTTTATCTCATTAACTTTGCTAAGCGTCATTAAAAGCTCATTAGCTGCCTTAGAATAATCTCTGCTTAGCTTGGCAGTTTCTTGTGCTTGTCTCATCTTACTAGCAGACACTAACTCCATTGCTTTAGTTATCTGTTTTGTATTTTTTATTGAGTTTATCCGTCTTTTTAGAGTTACTGTGCTTGCCATTAGCTTACTGCCTCACTCACCACGTTTAGTGGCTTATCAACATACCCAACTGAAACTTTTTCAGCCAAGGCAATTATTATTTTTTGATTGTTTTCACTAGCTTCCCGGCCGCTACTGAGCTCTGTTATTATTTCCTGATGATTAGTTTTTAAATCTCTGAGCATACTGTCAGCAGCCAAACGAACTTTATTTACTGCTACATTATCAAAACAACCGCTGCTAGCTGTCAACAAAGTGGAATACATCTGCCATATAGCCTGAGGCTTGTACTGTGGTTGTTTGAGTAATTCAGTTAATCTTTCTCCTCGATCAATTCTATGTTTTGTCTCGACATCTAAGTCGGTAGAAAACTGAGAAAATGCTTCCAGTTCTCGATACTGAGCCAAATCAATCCTCAGCGATTTTGAGACACTCTTTACAGCTTGAGTCTGTGCATTACCACCAACTCTAGACACCGAAAGGCCAACAGAGATCGCTGGACGAATGCCTTGATAAAACAAATTAGTATCCATAAAGATTTGTCCATCTGTGATTGATATAACGTTAGTTGGAATATAGGCACTAATATCACCAGCCTGTGTCTCAATTATTGGAAGGGCAGTCAGGCTACCTCCACCGAGATCATCGCTAAGTTTGGCTGCCCGTTCAAGTAATCTTGAGTGTAAATAAAAAACATCACCAGGATAAGCTTCTCTACCAGGAGGACGTCTAAGCAAAAGGGACATCTGCCTATAGGCAATGGCATGTTTTGATAGATCATCGTAAATAATCAGAGCATGCTGTTTATTATCCCTAAAATACTCACCAATTGTACATCCAGCATAAGGAGCCAAATATAACATAGCTGCTGGATCTGCAGGACTTGTAGCAATAATAATAGTCTGATCCATGACACCTTCAGCTTTTAGTCTTTCGACTAACCGAGCAATCTTACTTAATTTTTGACCAATAGCAACGTAAATATTTATTACTCCTGTCTTCTGCTGAAACTGATTTATCATAGTATCAACAACGACTGCTGTTTTTCCTGTTTGTCTATCACCAATGATTAACTCCCTTTGACCTCTACCTATGGGAATCATCGCATCGATAGCCGTTATACCAGTCATCAGTGGCTCAAAAACACTCTTTCTATCTAAAACACCAGGTGCATTCCTCTCAATCTTTGAGTACTTTTTTACATTGAGCGGCTTCCCACCATCAAGAGGATTACCCATAGGATCAATTACTCTACCAATTAGCTCAGGACCAACTGGCAATTCTAAAATCTTACCTGATAACTTGACTTTGTCTCCAGCACTAACTGATGCATCATCACCAAGCAAAACTGCTCCAATCTCTTCTTCACCTAAATTAAAAGCAAAGGCGGTAACAGTTTGTCCACTAGCTACTTCTATATCAAGCATTTCATTAGAGCCACACTTACTCAAACCATAAATCCAAGCAATACCATCTCCAATTCTAGTAACTACGCCTACACTTTCGATTTTTGGATCAGATTTTATAGCTTCGATAGACGCTCTAATATCGTCAGATAATTCCTGTATTGATAGTTGCTTCATGGTTGATCCTTTCTGGAATTTGCTAGTTGTTTCAATTGGCTAATTTTAGCTACAACACTCATATCAAATTGTTGATCAGGAAATTCAACACGAACACCGCCAACTAAACTAGAATTAATTGTTTCTATTAGAATAACTTGGTTTGCTTCTGGGTAGTGTTCTTTTGCGATTCTCTTTATGTCATTTCTGACTGGATCAGATATTGGAAAAGCGCTAGTTACGATTACCTCAAGATAGCTAGACATCAGCCAATCTTTCCAAACATCCCTTAACAATGAATTTAGTTGGTGGGTTTTTTTAGACTTAAGCAAAATGTATGCAATATTTTGAGAAAGATTTTTGCTTATGCCATTTTTGATTGTTTCATCAGAAATTAACACCGCTAATTTTTGTCTAGGCAAATTCATATTTTGTGGCCCCTCCCAAGAGCATGATCAATTAGCTCAGAATCTTTTTTGGCATCTACCTTTTCATGAATAATGGCTTCAGTTGCGTCTGATACTAAGCTAATGAGCTCAGATTTTAAACTTTTTCTGGCTTTTTGAGTATCATGTTCTATCTGAGTTTTAGCGTCCTTAATAATAATATCTGCCCTCTTTTTAGCATCATTTTCAGCTGCAATAATTAAGTCTCTTGATTGAGATTGTGAATCACTAATTAATTTATCTGCTTCGAGCCTAGCTTTATGTAGTTCTGCTTCAATTTGTTCTTGAAGTTCTCTATGTCGTTTCTGCATCTGCTCACCAAGGTTAACACCATCCTCAATAAGCTCACGTCTTTGTTTTAAAACCTTAATTATCGGCTTAAAAGCATATTTTCTAAGAATTAAAAAAACTATAATAAAAGATCCAAGTTGAATCAAAAATGAAGGCAAGCTAAAACCAAGAGCAGCAATTCCAGAAGCTGAACTTGAACTAGCAAGAAGGTTATTTATTATTATCATGTTTCCTTAAATAATTTATTTGACTATAAAAATTGAAGCAAAGGCAAGTAGTGCGAATAGCTCAATAATGGCTATAAAAACCAGTGCTTGACCTAAAAACTTTGAAGCCTCAGGGTTTCGTCCAACTGCGGACATATAATTACCGCCAATTATACCAATCCCAATCCCTGGACCTATAAATCCACCACCAATCATTAATCCTTTTCCTATAATTGCCGTATTCACGGTGTCTGCAAATGTTATCATATCTTCTCCTTTAAATTTAATACTAAAACTTCTTAACTAAAAAATTACATTAAGCCTCCTTAGACTGCAACAACATTGTTTCAGCTACACTTTCTTCGGTCAAGTCATCTGTGTTTATCGAGGCATGATTAACCGAAATTGCCAGATACATCAAACTCAAAATAACAAATATATAGGCTTGAAGAACTCCAACAAACATCTCGATAAGCATAAAAGGTGCCGCCGTAACAGGAGCAAAGAATCCACCAAGATAAGCAAATACCGCTATAACTATTTCGCCGATTGTAACATTTAGAAATAATCGGATCGACAAACTTATAACCCTTGTTGCATCTGTCAGCATTTCAATTAACCCTAAGACTAAATACATAGGATTTAGTGGACTACCAATAAAGAAATGCTTTATATAATCCTTAAATCCTACTTCTCTTATTGAAGAAACATAAACTACTATCATCGTCACTATCCCTACTGCAAGTGTTGCATTTAAATCTCCGGTAAACGGTCTGAGAAGTGGTTCACCATGGAATTTAATAGCATCGCCAACGCCCGGTACCAAACCTAACCAATTATTAAAAAGTATGAAAAAAAATAGCGTAACAAAGTAGGGAACATACTTAGTACCACGTTCTGGTTCTTCAAAACTTGATTCGACTAAGTCAGTAATAAAACCAACACCAAACTCGACTAACTGGACAATGCCTTTTTTAGGCTTTATTGTAACTTTTCTGGCTACATAAATTAAAAAAACAATCAGAAAGAATGAACAAATCCAACCATAAAATATAGAATTAGATATTTGAATACCATGAATAGAGAATATGTCTTTAGAGGTTATATATATC
>DATKHH010000004.1:0-2270 GCA_035510315.1 Candidatus Saccharimonadia bacterium | reverse complement strand
GTATTAGATAGAGAACTCGAAACTAAAGGTGAAAGAGTTGGCAAGTTTCTAAAGAAATACGGCAAAATAACTAACGTATTTAAGGTTGATTTGGCAGAAATAGGTAAATCACTATCAGACACTGAAGTAGAGGACTTGAAGGATAGGGTTAGTGATTTTTTAAAAGAAAGCCGAAGTAAAGTCATTGTATTTATTGATGATATAGATAGACTTGATAAGTCTGAACTCTTTGCCCTTTTCAAGTTGATCAAGCTTACAGGAGATTTTGCCAAAACCTATTACATTTTGTCGTTTGATGATGAAATGGTAGCAGCAGCTATAGGTGAACGGTTCGCACATGGAACTAGTACTTCCGGACAAAACTTTCTTGAAAAAATAATTCAAGTCCCTCTGCGAATTCCCCAAGCTCTTTCAGCTGATCTTTTAGATTTTGTTTTTGAACTATTAAATAAAATATTGGCCGAAAATGAAATTGATTTAGGAAAAGATGAGGAACAAAACATTGGTTTGATAATTGCTTCAAACGTTTTGCCTAGGATTAAAACTCCGAGACTGGCTATAAGGTATGCGAACTCCCTCTCATTTCTAATACCACTTTTAAAAGGCGAAGTAAATTTATCTGACCTTATTCTGTTTGAAGCAATTAAAATATTTTACCCAAAGCATTACGATTTCATAAAGGAATATCCAAGATATTTTATTGAAACTTATACAGCACAATTCTCTAATGGAAGGGATAATGAAAAAGTTGAAGAGTTTAAGAATAAATTGCAAGAATTGAATCAAGACTTAAGCCAAAGTGAAAAAAGTTCCATTATAAGTTTACTGACACACCTTTTTCCAAGGACAAAAGCTGCTCTGGAAAATTATAATTCCTATTACAGTCAAACAAATTTTGAAAAAGAGCAAAGAATTGCGTCTCCTAAATACTTTGACAAGTATTTTATTTATTCTGTACCAAGAGGCGTTATCTCGGACATACGTTTTGATGACTACATAAGTAAAGTGAGCGAAAATGTATATGACCAAGTTTTAGAAGAAACTATGGAAATGATTATTGGTATAGATGCAAGCGAGTTCTTAACCAAGATCGAATTATACTCAGATACATTAGACTGGCAATCAAAACAAACTTTAATCAAAATTATTTCAACCAACTCAGAGGATTTTAAAGTTGTGAGAGAGGGGTTCTTATTGGGGTTGCAAAATTCAAAATCTAAAGCTGCAATTGCCATAGCAAACCTTCTGGTAAAACATGCTGATTATGACGAAAGACTTGAAGTTGCAAAGTCTTTAATGAAAAGCGAAGTGCTTTTTGATTTTTCGGTCGAGTTAATTAGATGGCTACTTGTCGGGAAAAGCGATGATGAGAAAGCCATTAAGACGGTTGACCGGCAATTATTGGAAAACCTCCTCTTAGAAAGGGCATTGAGAGATGCTGAAGAAAGCCGTAGCACCTTATTTGAAAAACACGAGACGTTTATATTCACTCTTTTAAAAATATGGTATACTAAAGATCCGAAAGACTTATGCAACTATATTGATACGAAGCTTGAAGCGAATGCGAAACTGGCTGACATTATTATCTATTCATTGACATCAACGATCTACAGTACGGAAGGTCAGCACAAGATCGATTTTAAAGAAGAGACTTATAAAATGCTAAAGAATTATTATAGTGTGGAAAAACTTAGATCCTACTTCACGCCTGAGAATTATCCAGAAATTGATGATGAAGAAGTAAAATTCTTTGACATAGAAGAAGGTCAGACAAAAATTAATGCAATTAGGCAATTTATTCACTGGTATGAACTAGACATAAAAGAGGCACAAAATTGAAACATCAATTTAGATAGAACTCATTTGCAACTTCACATAATCTTTGTGAAAGAATAGACTTAAAATAAACGAGTCGTCTACGAGGTGGTAGTTGGCACCTCCTTGATATTTACGAAGAATATCATTAATCTTAGATAGTCCTAAGCCCCTAAAACTTGTAGGGTTATCTTGAGATGGTTGGTTTATTTTATTTTTGAAGGAAAGCTCAAAATAGTCTGAAAGCTCCTGAAAATGAATATCAACTTTATTGTCTTTTGAAAAGTTTACAACATTTGATAATGCTTCGGCCAGTGTAGGCTTCCCATTTTTAGTACGGTTCAGAAGTAGAAAGTTGTTTTGTTTTGGTTCGTTCAATCTCCTGGGCGGAGTGGAGCGAAGGCGTAGCCGAAGCAGAACGCAGCCCAGGAGATTGAGGGGTTCTTTCTTTATAC
>DATKHH010000003.1:0-42145 GCA_035510315.1 Candidatus Saccharimonadia bacterium | reverse complement strand
TATCTAAAGATAGTTTAGAAAATCTACTAAAAGAGCACGGTTATAATATTACAAATCAACGTCTATTGGTTTTCGAAACACTTATGACTAAAGCACCGGTCTCCATAAAAGAGTTAATAGACAAACTAGCAAATAAAATAGACCGAGTTAGTGTCTACAGAACTGTAGGGACGTTTGAAAAAATTGGCATAATACAAAGAGTTAACGTGGGATGGAAATATAAAATAGAGCTTTCTGATAAATTCGTAGATCACCATCATCATTTAATTTGTATAAAATGTAGGGAAATAATAGACATTAACGATGGGAATATAGAGTTATACATAAGCCAAATAGCAAATAAACACAGTTTTGATGTCCAAAGCCACCAAGTCGAAGCACAAGGTTATTGTAAAGACTGTAGAGAAGTGAAATAATCTTTTTGCATTCTAATAATAATTATGCTAATATATAGTTATTGTTTTAATGAATCCGGTGCATAGTACTTATTGACTCGTTTCATTTCGACAATCAATAATTACTAAATAATAAGGATTCTTTTTTTATGCCCTATTCATATAGAAGCAGAGCAAGTGGTTCTGCTTACAAACAAAAATCATATCACTCTCGTCCGAGCAGTGGTCGTAGATTCAAAAAAGACTACATAGATCCATCGCGGTTTGTTAAAAGCGCCAAATCATCTAGCGTAGTCGAAGCTCCAATTAAACATGCCTTTGCTGACTTCGGATTACATCCGTTGATTCAGAAAAATCTAGATGATAAAAGTTATGTAACCCCAACACCAATTCAAGACCAAACAATCCCTATTGGTATTGTCGGAAAAGACGTGGTTGGTATCGCAGATACCGGAACTGGTAAAACAGCAGCTTTCGCAATTCCAATTATCCAAAAACTTATATCTGACAAAACATCAATGGCTTTAATAATGGCACCTACTAGAGAGCTTGCAGATCAAATAGAAGACCAAGTACGAAGTATTGCAAAAAATAGCGGGCTTATGGGTGCTCTCTTAATCGGTGGAGTTGCGATGGGGCCTCAGTTAAAAGATTTAAGAGCCAGACCAAACATTGTTATAGGCACACCTGGTCGTATTAAAGATCATTTCGAACAAGGTACTCTGAAGTTAGAAAATTGTAACGTGGTTGTCCTAGACGAAGTCGATAGAATGCTAGACATGGGATTTATCAATGATATCCAATTCATTCTTGAAAAAACATCACCTAAGAGACAGTCATTTTTCTTCTCTGCTACGTTAGATGAAAAAGTCAAAACAATCATTAATAAGTTCTCATACGAACCAGAATATATTTTAATGAAAACTGGTGATACCAGTGATAATGTAGATCAAAATGTCATTACTTATAGAGCACATGGTGAGAAAATCGATAAACTACATGATTTACTCATAAAACAAGACGTTGAAAAAACCTTAATATTTGACGATACCCATAGAAGTGTCGAGAAACTATGCAAAGAACTGCAACTTAGGGGTTTTAATACAGATGCTATACATGGTGGCAAATCGCAATCACAAAGACAAAGAGCCTTAAAGAAATTTAAGGATAATAATATAAGCATCTTAGTTGCAACTGATGTTGCTGCTAGAGGGATTGACGTTATCGATATCACTCACATAGTAAATTACTCGGTTCCTCAGTCATATAGTGATTATGTACACCGTATTGGTCGTACTGGCAGAGCTGGTCGTAGAGGTTATGCTCTTACATTTGTAGAGAAACACTAAAAATTTAAACATACTTTGAGTTACATATATTTGATATAATATTTTTTAAAGAACACTTTTTATAAATAACTTATGGCTTCAAAAAAAATTAAAATAGCTGTTGTGGGTGTTGGAAATTGTTTTTCAGCACTCTATCAAGGTTTTTCATATTATAAAAAGAACTCAAACGAGAATGTTCCTGGCTTAATGTTTAGAGACATTGGCGGCTATAGAGTAACTGATATTGAGGTAGTTGCAGCTTTCGATGTAGATAAGCGAAAGGTTGGTAAATTATTATCCGATGCAATTTTTGCAAAACCAAATTGCGCCAGAATTTTTATGCCAGACGTACCAAAAGGCCCAATCGTTAAGATGGGTCCAGTCTTGGATGGTGTATCTGACTATATGTTGGAACAAGACGAAGATCAATCTTTCAGAATCTCAGATTCTAAACCAGTAGATATCGTCAAGGTTCTAAAAGAAACAAAGGCAGATATATTAGTTAATTATTTACCAGTTGGTTCACAGCAAGCAACCGAATACTATGCTCAAGCAGCTATAGATGCCAAAGTTGCCTTTTTAAATTGCATACCAGTATTTATTGCTAGTAATCCAACCTGGGAGAAAAAATTTATTGATGCTGGAGTACCCCTCGTTGGTGATGATATGAGGAGTGCATTTGGAGCTAGTATTTTGTCTCAAGTTCTACAAGAATTAGCTTTCGATAGGGGTTTTGTTGTAGATTTTCACCAACAACTAAATATTGGTGGTAACACTGATTTTAATAATATGATGGTCCATTCTAGATTAGTTTCAAAAAAGAAATCTAAAGAAAACGTTATTAGAGCCCAAAACGATCTGCGCGGAATACCCGTACCACAAGATAGTCTTTTTGCAGGGCCAAGCACTTATTTGCCTTACTTAAAAGATAACAAGGTAGCATATTTTAATCTAAGACTAAGAGGTTTTGGAAATGCACCAGTAGATATTGATATTAAATTATCAGTTCAAGATTCAGAAAATAGCGCAGGTGTAGTTATTGATGCTATTAGATATTTACAGGTTGCCAAAGAGCTAGGTGTCGTTGGAGCACTGAGAGGCCCAAGTGCATGGACCCAAAAAACACCACCACTGCAAATGACATATGCAGACGCTAAAGCAGCTTGTGAAGCTCTAGCTAAACGTAAATTAACAAGTTAGCCTTGTAAATTTACATCTTCTGTTTTAGAGACTCTATATCTAAAAGATATACTTTTTTATCTATTCCACCAGAAAAGCCGCCGATTTTACCGTCACTTTTAATCACTCGGTGACAGGGCACAATGATAGCGATCGGGTTTTTACCAACTGCCGATCCAACAGCACGAACAGCCTTAGGTTTACCTATCCGAGATGCAAGCACAGCATACGACACAGTCTGACCATGAGGTATTGTACTCAAAGATTCCCAAACCTTTTTTTGGAAATCAGTTCCTTCAAAGTCTGTTTTAAATTCAAAAACTTTTCTTTTGCCTTTAAAATATTCTTCAATTTGTATCCGAGTTTGTTTAAGTGTTGAGCTAGCTTTATTTGGTACGAAGTTAGATGGAAGTTTCTTAAAAAACGGGTGGTTGGAAAAATGCAAACTGCTTAGCTTATCGCCTTTTGAAATCAACATCAATTTCCCAATTGGGCTATTTATAATCTCATAATCCATCTTTTAATATTGTAACCAAAGCCGCAACACAAATACAACAGGTTGAACAATTCGATAATTTAGTTTATAATTTAAGATTATGGGTTTAACTACAGCCGAACAATCGTTACTTATTTTTCTCAGTGCATTTTTAGCTATAATCTTTATTCTTGGAATTGTGGCATTAGTGTACTTAATAAAAATCCAGCAAACAATTAAACGTATAATAGATAAGGTTGAGAATGTTACGAATAAAGCTTCCGCTATGTCCGATTTTTTTGGAAAATCAGCACCATTCGTATCTTTATATAAATTTTTAGTAGACAAAGCTAAAAGGAATAAAAAATAGCATGTTAAGACGAAATAGTAAAAACATTTTCATTAGTATATTAACGGGGTTAGGCATTGGCTATCTTGCGGGCATATTAACTGCAAAGCAGTCTGGTAAACAAACAAGAGGAGACATAAAAGACTATACTGAAAAATCCATAGATTCTAGCGAAGAAAAAATTGGTAAACTCTATAGTGATCTTTCAGAAATAATCAAGACTGCTGAAGATAAAATTAAAAAAGGTGGATTGTCCCTTAAGGGTAATTTATCAAAAGCCACTGACAGAGCACGACTAACTAAAATTCAAGTTAAAGAAATACTAAGTGCTCTAAGAAAAGGTCAGACAAATAATAAAGACCTGCAAAAAACTATGGCAAGTGCCAAAACAGCTATTAAAAATCTAAAAACTTATTTAAAGAATTAATCCTAATATACAGTTTGCTTAAGCATTTCAAAACGCTTACCTTGCATTAGGTGCTATAATGAAAATATTAAATTAAAGGAGTAAGGGTGTTATGGCAAAATCACAAAAGGAAGTTACCGGCTGGATAGGCTTCGCCGGATTCGTAATGATTCTAGCTGGGGTTTCTGGAATATTTGAAGGTTTAACTGCAATTGTACGTTCAAGTTTCTACGCAGTAGTACCAAATACTTTATTCAATGCGTCCGTACCAACTTGGGGCTGGATTCATTTAGTTCTAAGCGTATTCGTTCTGCTTGCAGGTTTTGCTGTTTTGTCTGGAAAAATGTGGGGACGCATGGTTGGTGTAGTATTTGCGCTACTTAGTGCAATAACATACATGGCATTTATACCCTACTATCCAATCTGGTCTTGCTTAATAATTGCTATGGACGTAGTAGTTATTTATGCACTATTTGTACATGGTGACGAGTTAGACGGATAAATATCAAAACTAAATCTAATAGAACTGTCTCCTTTTTAAAGGGGCAGTTTTTAATTTACATTCTTTAGTGATTTGTTCTTATTAAACCTTGCATAAACAATTGGCCACAGTAGACAGAGTAGTGCCAGGACCGCTACCACTATCAAGCTTATCTTCAAACTGCGAAGTAGCGTAGAAACAATAGCCAAAATGGCATTCCTTTGTGTTGTATCTGACATATTAATTGCCAATCCTGGAATAAACTCAATAACACCAAATAAAATAACACAGATGATAATTAAACCAAGTAGCAGTCTTTTTATGGGCAAAAGCCAATGAGGCGCAATAAAAACCGTTAGTAAAACTGATACAGCAGTTGCCAGTATAAGCCCAAGTGTTCCTACCTGGAACAGCTTATAGAAATGTCTAAGCCTCGAAGTTGAAGCTTTATTTAGGCTAACATCACCAATGCTCTTTGAAATGTTAATTTGACTAACTACTGGAGATAATTGAGTTGATTTTAACTGACTGATTACACCTGTAATAGCAGAATGAAACCCAAGTTTTATTTGAGACGTCTGTCCATTTAATTGGCTAATCAGCGTTTGGTGAACAGCTCTGTTTGTATTTACCCATAAAAACAGAAATTGGCTAGAAGATACAACTTTGCTCACACTGTCATAAACTATTGGGTTGAGTAAACCTTCTATGTAACTGTTAGTATGTCCAGCATATATGCTAGACGGGAGCAGTTTTGTGACTATCTGAGACGCCTGATTATGATCTAAGATTTGATTAGCAACTTTAGTAGAAATAAAGTTTTGGACAGCAGGCTGGCTAACTACAGAAGACATAGCTTTGATATAGTTATCCTGATTGATTAATGTCCGATTTAGCCAAACAGTTATTATTAGTAAAGTAATTAAAACCAAGCTTATAACGCCAAAAACAAAACTAAAAAATCTTCGAGGTTTATGATCTAAATGGTGCTTTGTTTTTGTTTCAGGTTCTACTTGATCTTTTTTATCAATATTTGTTAAATCCATTGCACTTCATTTAAGCATATATAACTAATAACCACCAAAGTTTTGCAATCACCATATTCACCAATGGTAACGGTGTATATGCTGAGATGACAGAGCCGCTACGATGCAAGACATGACAAAATAAGCTATAGGGGTCTATTTACAATAAAGGTCACTATCTTAACCGGTCATAATCTGTTATAATCCAATGATGCAAAAGTTAAAACAAGACGAAATTGATATTTCTTTAGAGAGTTTGGATAAATGGAAACTCGAAGGCAACGTTTTAACTAAAGAATTTGGTTTTAAGGGCTTTAGAACAGCTATAGAGTTCATAAACTTACTTAGCTTAGTAGCTGAAAAAATTGACCACCATCCTGATTGGTCAAATTCGTATAACAGAGTAATTATTCATTTGACTACCCACCAAGCTAACGGACTTACAAAAAAGGATTTCATCTTTGCTAAAGAAGCAGACAAGTTTGCAGAACAACTAAGAAGATAATCTAGACATATTTTAGTGATATAATAATCCATAGCAGTGTATGGGCTGATTTAAATCTTCCTCCATGCAAGCTTCAAAAGCATCTTTGGGAAAGCATACTACGGTCCCTGCCATCCTCTATAACTAATTTAAGTCACAGCCTCTTTTATTTAAGTTTGCAATCTAAGATTTTCTAACTTGGAGTTTTTATTATGAATAACACTATTACTGTTGATCAAAGAGTAGAGGTAATTAGTGTCTTCAAAAACACTAGAAACTGGTCCTCTATATGTCTTCCAGTCAAAATGAAATATAAAAACCAATATATAATATTTTCAGAAATAGGCATGAAACACCCTACCTTAAAAGGTAAGCGAATGGTGCACGTTTTTGATATGTCGGATGGAGTTAACGATTACCGTCTTGAATTTGATGCCGAGAGCTTGACCTGGACCCTAATCGCTATAACTGAGAGCTAAATCTAGCCATGAACCTTTATATAAATCACCAAAAGCCACAGATAATGCATATTGACCTAAATAGTGCCTTTGCCAGCGCAGAACAACAGGCTCACCCGTCACTAAGAGGTAAAGCCATCGGAGTCACTAACAGAATTTCAAAATACTGTTGTGTCATTGCAGCCTCTTATGAAGCCAAAGCAAAAGGTATAAGAGTTGGCATGCGCCTGGATGAAGCACAAAAAATTATACCCGATTTTATTATGCTAGAAACTGATCCCCCAAAGTATCACCACGTCTATGAGACACTCGCCAATATCATGCAAAGCTATTCACCAAATGTGCAAATGAAAAGCATAGATGAAGGCATTATTGACTTTAAGGGTACGGCAAACCTACACCACGCATCAATAGAAAATATCGGCTACGAGATTAAGAAAAAAGTAGCCCAAGAACTTGGTCACTATATGAAGGTAAACATCGGTATAGGAACTAATAGATTTCTAGCTAAAACCGCCGCAAATCTACATAAACCAGACGGTTTGGACATTATTGATTACCAAAATCTTGAATCTGTTTATAGCTCTCTAAAGTTAACAGATTTAACTGGTATTGCCAGACACTTTGAAGCACGTCTTAATGCTGCCAATATATTTACCCCACTAGATTTTCTAAATACACCCAAAGATACCCTTAGAAAATTGGTATTTCACAGTCTTGTTGGCGAAGATTGGTATCTA
Source organism: Candidatus Saccharimonadia bacterium (assembly GCA_035510315.1). GTDB lineage: Bacteria > Patescibacteriota > Saccharimonadia > Saccharimonadales > DATKHC01 > JAJXXC01. The sequence goes on along the minus strand of DATKHH010000003.1, from coordinate 34,825 downwards.
AGACTGCGAGGCTTTGAGATAGATGATACTGTAACTAAACTAGGCACAGTTGGTAGGCAATACGCTCTAGATATAAGCAGCACTGATGATGATATATTGCTGCCAAGATTTCATTATTTATGTGAAACTGTGGGCAAAAAACTACGCTTTAACTGCGTAGATGCTCAGGGCATTATTGTCTGGCTCAATCACCAAAACCACGCTAACTGGTATATGCGCAAAATGTTTAAATCAGTGTTTTTTTCAGATAAAGACATATATCAAAAAGCTCTATGTTTATTCAACCAAAGGCCGAGGGGCCTGATAGTCAAAACTATGGGTATAAGCTGCTACGCATTAAAACCATCAACTAGAGATCAAATTAGTCTTTTTGATAATATCAATAAACAAGAACGACTAACCAAAGCCATCGATAATCTCAACGGAAGATTTGGTAACTTTGTTATTGGTTCAGCTAACGCCAAGATTGGCAATAAAATAGTTAAGCAAAAAGTGCCCTTTGGAGGAACAAAATATTTTGAGCTACTGTTAAAATCCAATTATCAAAAACACCCTGATTAAACCTTAATGTAGTTATATTCAGCCACGCTTCAGCAATAAGTTGAATAATGAATCTATTAATTTATTATAAAGGAATCTCAATGAATACTGTTAGTAGAGGAATCAGGAATGCGTTCAGAAATGTAATTAGAACTTTTTCAATAGTAGTCATACTTGGTCTCATTATAGGTTTGTCACTATCCATGTTAGTAGCACACCAAGCTGTTGGTGACAAAATAAAGTCAGTGGAAAGTTCGATTGGTAATACAGTCAGTATCTCCCCAGCTGGTTTCAGTGGTTTTAGCTCAGTCAATAACTCACTAACTACAAGCGAACTCTCTAAGGTTAGTACGTTACCTCACGTAACTAATGTTCAAGAAAGCTTAACCGATAGACTAACGACCATTGGCTCATCGACACAGTCTTTTTTCTCAAGTCAATCAACCTCAACTAGCTCACAGACAAGCTTAACTTCCCCCGTCAATATAAATACTGGTGGTGGTGGGCCTGGTGGTGGCCATTTCTTCATATCTGGTGGTGGGAGCTTACCAACTAACTTTACTCCTCCGATATCAATCACTGGTACCAATGACACAACTAGTTTAGGTGGCACACCACTTACCTTAATTAGCGGCCAAGTTTTAAATGGTATGAGCAATGCTAACAACGCTATGGTAAGTAAAAGTATGGCTAATAAAAATAACTTAAAGGTTGGCTCTACGTTCACCGCATATAGCACAACCATGACCGTAACCGGAATCTTTACTGTCAGTAGTAATGAATCTGCTGCCGGAACAGTTGTAGTATCCCTACCAACCGAGCAACGTTTAAGTGGACAAAGTGGAGATATTACTAGCGCAGTTGCCACTGTTGACTCACTTAGTAATTTAGCTTCAGTAACTTCAGCTATAAAAAAGACACTCGGCTCATCTACTGCCGATGTCACCAGTTCAGTGACACAAGCTAACAATACAGTTGCACCACTAAATAGCGTAAAAACCGTGTCACTTTACTCTCTCATCGGTGCAGTAGTAGCTGGGGGCATTATAATTCTACTGACTATGGTTATGATTGTTCGTGAGCGTCGCCGTGAAATAGGAGTCGTTAAAGCTATTGGCGCATCAAACATAAACATAATGATACAATTTATGACCGAAGCGGTAACTCTAACTCTACTAGCATCAATTATTGGTATACTTATTGGCTTTGTCGCCGGAAACCCAATTACTAAACTACTAGTAAACAACAGTAGTTCTACTTCAAATAGTAGCTCATTTAGCTCTGGTGGTAGAGGTGGAGGAGGATTTAGTGGTTCTACGCCACATAGAGTTTTTGGGGGAATTAGAAGTGATTTTAGTTCAATACACACAGCAGTTGGATGGAATATAATCATATATGGAATTCTAGCGGCTTTAGTTATAGCAATAGTTGGTAGTGCTGTAGCTTCATTTATAATCGCAAAAATAAGACCGGCGGAAGTTATGAGGATAGAATAATGTTGAAAGTAACAAACCTAACCAAGGACTTTAAGTCCGGAGACGTAAAAGTTAGAGCCGTAAATGACATATCTCTGAACGTACCAGAAGGCCAATTTGCATCAATCGTTGGTCGCAGCGGAAGCGGTAAGAGTACGCTACTTAGCCTCCTGGGTGCTTTAGATAAACCAAGTGCCGGATCTATTGAAATAGGAGACACAGACATAACCAAACTTAGCGACCATGCATTGATTAAATACCGTGGTCGAAAAATAGGCTTTGTGTTTCAAAGCTATAATCTTGTCCCAAACCTAACAGCCTTAGAAAATGTTATGTTGCCAATGGAGTATGCCAAAACGCCTAAAAAAGAACGCCTCACGCGTGCAAAACAGCTACTTGATCAAGTAGGTCTAAGCGAAAACGAACACACTCGTAAACCGGGTAAGTTAAGTGGCGGACAACAACAACGCGTAGCCATTGCACGTGCGTTAGCTAACAAGCCAAGTCTTATATTAGCTGATGAGCCAACTGGCAACCTTGATTCACAAACTGGAAAAATGATTTTCGATCTACTGCACGACCTCGCCAAAAGCGAAAAGACTACAATTATAACCGTAACTCATGATTTAGATATAGCTGGTAAAACTGATAAAACATTTAAACTAAAAGACGGTAAATTGGAGAAATAATATGGCCGAAAAGGATGATTTCATATCTGGAGAAGACTTTAAGTCACTAAACTATCAGAAAGGGAAAAACAATGGTAGCTACAATAAGATAATATTGCTTGCTGTAGGACTAGTTATATATTCCGTCCTTTTATTTTACTTAGGTACAGTCTATCAGAATCATCACAACAAAACCCTAGCAACAACATCGACTACAATTAATGGTAATAATCGATCACCTTTTGGCAGCAATGGCGGAGGCAGATTTGGTGCTAATAGATTGTTTGGAGACGTTACTGCAATTGGCTCTTCAAGTATCACCGTTAGTAACACCCGTACAAACACTTCGAGTACAATAAATATCACTAGTAGCACTACAATTACCGAAAACCAACAATCCATATCCCTGTCATCTATTAGCGTAGGTCAAACCGTTATAATAGCTCTAGACCCATCAAATACAAATAATGCTACAAGCCTAACCGTTGTTAACTTCTCTGGACCAAGCCAATCATCTTCATCCACACCCTCCTCAAACTAGTAACTACTATACCTAGACAAAAAATAATCCTATCTGGATAGTATGTAGGTTAGTTTGTTAAACTTAGTAGTGCAATGGGAAAAATAATTCTCTACTATAAATTTATACCAGTTGAAGATCCACAAGCTTTGATGCAACAACAAAGAAATCTGTGTTCAGATTTGAATTTGAAAGGAAGAATTTTAATATCCAAACACGGTATTAATGGCACTCTTGGTGGCAACAAACTTAACCTAAAAAAATATATAAACTCTAATGAGGAAAGTAAATTACTTAAGAACGTAGCATACAAATGGAGTGATGGAGCAAAAGACGTATTTCCAAAACTATCAATAAAAGTTAGAGATGAAATCATAACTTTTGATGCAACAGACAAAATAAAAGTAACTAAAAAAGGAGTAGTGGGAGCTGGAAAACATATCGAAGCGGAAGCACTACATAAGTTAATAGAGGAAAAAGGTGACGAGGTAGTCTTCTTTGATGGTAGAAATAACTATGAGAGTGCCATTGGCAGGTTCAAAGGTGCTGTGTTACCCAATATAAATAAAACTAAAGAATTTTTAGATGAAATTAAAAGTTTTAAGTATGATTACCTAAAAAATAAGACTATTGTTACATATTGCACTGGTGGAATAAGGTGTGAAGTATTAAGTACACTGCTTATTAATAATGGCTTTAAGAACGTTTATCAACTGAGCGGTGGCATAGTAAACTACTGTGAAAAGTTTGGTGATAGTGGACTATGGGAAGGATCACTATACGTATTTGATCGCAGAATGACCATAAACTATTCAAAACAAACTAAAAAACTTGGTACATGTGTATTTTGTAAGTTGAAAACTAACAGGTATATAAATTGTGCCAATAAACCATGCAACCTCTTGTTTTTATGTTGTAACGACTGTTCCGCTAATGAATTCTGTATTAATGAGCCAAAATCAGCTACTATTAAGGTTAAGCTTAACCTAAATACTATTTAACTTGTATGAACCCACAAGATAACACCACAGATTATAAACAAGACAGTAATATTAGCACTCAACGACTAATAGATATTCAAAGTGAGATTATTCAAAATGCTAAACGTTTTGCACTGAGTGGATCGAAGACCATAAAACATAGGAAAAACGATGGACTGGAGAGCCCTATAGACTATGATTGGTGGGCTAATGAAACATCTTTTGATGGCTGCTTTTGGTCTGTTTCATACTGGGATTATAAAAACAACTCATTACAAATACAAATAACCAAATTACTGCTCCAAGAAAATGGTAGATCTATTATGACTAGTTACAGCATTCGCGAAGATAGTGATAAATATTTTCCAGGATTCCAAATCTATGAAGAAGAAATCGATAATATATATAGGCCACTAAAAACAGAAGAATACGTCTATCTAGATAGAGCTATTAGAAGTATAAACAATCCTTGATAGTTTTATTTTTTGGATTTTTCAGCGTCAATTAAAAGTTTGAATATCAGATAGCCCGCAAATAAAAGCAGTGGTGTACATATTATTGTGCCAACTATTATCGAATATTGATACGCTGAAGCACCATACGCTTTTGCCAGAGTTATATTGTTGAATATGAGGTATGGCCTTAAATCTACGGCTAAAATGACAGGCACAATAAAGGCAACTGCCATAACAAATTGATACAACTCATGGACCTTATCTTTCATAGCAGCAAAACCAAAATAGACTATTGTTGATGTCGCTATTATCAAAGCAATTAATGCCAGTGGTAATCTAACCAAATTTACATTTAACGATTGTGCTGTCTTGGGCAAAAAATACCCAAGTAAAATGGCCCAGACAAGATACAAAGCATATAGAGTATATTTTACTTTGTTTACAATTTTTAATTTAAACCTATTGGCAAAAGCAATACCAATAAGCGTTAACCCAAAAAAGATTGATAGAAGCAATGTCTGACCCAGATGTGTCGCACTAAACTTATGACCCGTAAAAAGATATATACCTACACAACCAATACAAATCGGAGTTAGATAGCTAGCGCAAAGTAAAATGAATTTTGACAGTTTAGCAGGGTTTTTTCGGACATAAAAAATATATAGACCTGTCACAGCCCTAACCAACAAACCCAAACCTGCTATGAATAATAAATAAGCGTTCTTATCAATAATTTTCACTAGTCCACCGTTAAAGAACATTGCCATTGCAGTCATCCCAAAAACCAAGAAAACGTTAGTAATTTCCCATATCGGCGTATAGATATTATTAGATCTTGGGTTATTTGTAAGTTTCGGAAATAACATTGTCCAACACACACCACATTCGATTGAAGTAAGTAAACCATATACAGAAAACATAATGACAATCAATATAATAGCTGCAGTCGTCATTATATAGAATCCTTCTCAGTTATTTCGCTCTTAATACGTTTGAGAGCAATTATTGTCAGGATAAAAAGAATAACATAAAGTACCGGGAAAAGTTCTGAAAAACCAATAATAGTCTTTGAATGGTTAACTGCTTGAGATACCAACATAACACCGTGAATTATATATGGTTGTCTGCCAAATTCTGTCGTAAGCCAACCAAACTCTACTGCACACATACCCAAAATAGCTAAAAGTAAAAATCCGTAAGTTAAGAATTTCCTACCAACAAGTTTTTTACGATAGGTAACGAAAAATACATATAAAACTAAATAGCCAACTATAAATGTGCCAATACCTGCCATGGCGTCGAAAAAATAATGGACATAAAGTGGTGGTCTCTGTGAAGCTGGAAAACTATCCAAACCAATAACTACTCCCTTGGTACTACCCGTAGACAAATAACTAAGCAGGCCCGGTATTTTCAGTCCACCACTAACGCTATTACCATGTACTATATCGCCAATAACTAAAGGTGCATGTGATTGGGTATGAATAATCCCTTCTGCAGCCGCAAGTTTGTATGGTTCATTTTTGGCTAAGTATTTGCCCGACGCGTCTCCAAGTACTGCTACTGCGAGCGAAAATATAAGAGCTAAAATGACTAAAATATTAATTAATTCTATTCGGTTCTTATACTTTACTTCTTGTTTCTTGTATTTATTTTTAAGAAACGGCCAAGAGTGAACCGCCAAAAGAACTAATAAAACACACAGTATGTATGCGACGATAGAATGCGAGACTTCGGTTGGAGTAGCTTTATTAAATATTGCCTTCCAGGGATTTATATCAATTGGCTGGCCTTTAGAATTTAGACGGAAACCCGTTGGATCGTTCATCCATGCATTAACCGATGTAATAAAAAAAGCTGATCCCGAAGAAGATATGACCAACATCAAAGATATTAACCAATGATATATCGGTTTAAACTTATCAAATGATAGGACATATACAAGTAAGAATAAAACTTCAACAAAAAATGCAAAACCTTCTAAGGCGAAACCAACGCCAACCACCTTACCAGCAAAACTAATAAACTGTGGCCAGATTATACTAAACGACATACTGACTATCATTCCAGATACGGCACCTGCAATAAATAGAACAACTAAAGCTTTAGTCCAAGTTTTTACTACTGCCTTATAATAAGGTTTTTTATTTATAAGATATATAAGTTCAAAGATAGATATTACTATAGGTAGACCAACTCCAAACGTTACCAGAAGCAAATGAAAGGCTAATGTGTCTCCAGTTAGGCCCCTAGCTGCAGAAAGTATATTCATATATCTATAAATTATAACATTTAGAAATGTTGTCTTATTTTGCCCGCAGTATATTCCCAATTCGCATCAGTCTTTTTGTGAGGGTTAAAGATGTCTTCTGGGTCAAATATTTTCTTAGTGGCGACGAATAAATCATAAACTTCTTTGCCGTAAGATCTCTCTAGCCAAGGCCCTCTAATAAGCCCATCATTATGTTCGCCCGACAATGATCCACCATAACTAAGAACCAACTCATTAACTTCTTTCATTACTGGCTCAATTTTTTGTCTCTCGCTTTCAAGTTCAAATTTCATGAGCGGTATAACATGAAAATTACCGTCTCCAAGATGACCAGCGATTGTTGCCAAAAGTTTATACTTTTTTAGTATCGCTCTCAGTTGTGGAAGAAATTCAACTAACCTTGGAGGAGGCACTACCAAGTCATCAATAAATGGCGCTGTATGCTTATCTTTTACCTTTTTACGTAATAGATTAAAACTTTCTCTTCGCATGATTCTAAACTTCCAGGCTTTTTTGAGAGTATTGTCATCCTCTACGCCTTCAAGTTTAAACTTACTCTTAAGGTCTGCTTGCATGCTCAGGATCTGTCTATCTACCTCGTCCTGCGTTTGACCTATAAACTCAATTAATACTACCATTTTCGGTATGCCCTTAAAGAATACCAACGCATCTGGTATTAAACTGGCGACTAACTTTATGACACCTTTCCAGCCGATTGTTTTACGAAAATATGGCAGGAACTTAATAGAAAACCATAGAGTGTAATTATCAAAAGATTCTAGGCTGGCTGGCTTGTGAGGCAGGATCGCATTGATAATTTCACCAAGATTATCAATATTCTTGAGGAATAAAACTAAAACACCTCCGTATGGCAAAACTTTAATAAGCCTGAAATTAACCTCCGTTACAAAACCTAGCGTACCCTGTCCGCCAACAAACAATTTAGTGAGATCAAATATCCCAGTCTGTCTATCCCAAATATCCCATAAATTATATCCAGTGGAATTTTTTGTAACCTTTGGCTTTGCGTTCTTTATCAGGTCATAGTTCTTATCTATTAAATTATAAATTTGTTTATATACTTTAGCTTCAAAAGTATTTCCAGCCATTTTTTGTTTAAGTTCTTGCTCGTTTAGCGGCTTTAGCTTATAGGATTGACCGTCCGATAGGACTACGTCTAATTCATTCACATAGTCTTCTGCTTTTCCATATCGTAGAGAAAGTTCGCCACCAGAGTTATTGTTAACAATACCACCTACAGCACACAACTCTCTGGAAGCTGGAGAGAATGGCATTAGCGCATTTTTTTTAAGTGTTGCTTTCTCTAAATCTCTATAAAACGTCCCTGGCTGAACTCTTGTATATTTATCGGTAACTTCCTCGATAGAATTAATGTGTCTCATGAAGTCTACTATTATAGAATCGTTTATCGCCCCTCCCGACATGTCAGTACCAGCAGATCGAGCTGTTAAAGACAGTTTAGCGTTATGCTTCTTTTCTTTAGTAATTACATTAACAAGAATGCAGACGTCATTAGTGTCAAGTGGGGAGACAACTAGCTCCGGCAAGATTTCAAACATTGATGCATCGTGTGAATATTGTTCCAGGGTCTGAAGATCACTAGCAATTTCACCCTTAAAGCCTTTTTGTTTCAGTTCCAATACAAACCCATCCATATATACTTAAGCGTAATGTTTTAAAGATAATTATGCAAGATCATATAGAGATTATCTGGCTATGTGATAAGATTTAAAGTGAACTTCAAAAAAATTAAAATAAAAAAATGTCAAAACATAAAGTAGTTATTATAGGTGGAGGATTCGCTGGTATAAAATCAGCACTACTATTGTCAAAAAACCCAAAATTCCATGTTCAATTAATATCCGACCATATGGATTTTAATTATTTTCCAACGCTTTTTCAAACAGCAACTGGTAAAAATAAGGCTCTCTCTAATATACCTCTAGAACAAATATTCAAAAAAAGACCTATAGACTTAATACAGGATCAAGTTAAAACACTTGATAGAAAAAATAAGTGTGTAACTACAGCTAAAAAGCGTAAGTTCAGTTATGACACATTATTAATTGGCTTGGGCGTTAAAACTAACTATTTTAACATCAAAGGACTAGAGGAATATTCTTACGGTATAAAATCACTCGATGATGCAGAAAGATTTAAAAACCATTTGCATAAACAAATTTACAACGATAAAAAGCCTGATCTCAATTACGTTGTTGTTGGTGGTGGTCCAACTGGTGTTGAACTGGCAGCAATGTTACCTAGTTATATATCAAAGATTCTAAAGTACCACTCTATAAAAGAAACATCCCTGCATATTGATCTGATCGAAGCAGCACCAAGAATACTGCCTAAGGCACCTGAAGATTTATCTATAAGGGTGGAAAAACATCTAAAAAAACTTGACATAAACATTTATACAAATACAGCCGTAGAATCTGAAAGCAGTGGCGTATTACTTGCGAATAACAAGCCGATCCATAGTCATAGTGTCGTGTGGACCGCAGGCGTAACTAATAATAACTTCTTTTTGGATAACGAATTTGAACTATCCAAAAACGGTCGAGTTATAGTTGATAAACACTTGCAAGCTGAAAAAGGAATATATGTTATGGGAGATAACGCGGATACACCCTTTAGTGGAATGGCACAAACCGCTATATACGATGGTAAATTTGTATCAAATAATCTTGAGAGAATACTAGATAACAAAAAACCATCACCCTACATCCCAAAAACACCTATATACGTTTTTAATGTTGGCCCTAATTGGGCAGCAGTACTCTGGGGACCACTTAAAATTTATGGACTACTTGGCTCATGGCTAAGAGGGCTTGCCGATATTGCTGGATTTCATGACTACGAACCATGGAATATGGCCATTATGCAAGCTGGCAGGGAATTTGAAGAAGAAGAGTCATGCCCAGTATGCAAGAATAAAGTCTAGTCTTATTTTTTTAGAATTATTTTATATTTAATATCTTCTAAATTAATCCAACCAAACTTCCTACTATCGATGCTACTTTTAAGATTATCGCCAAGAACGTAAACCAAGTTATGATTCATATCACTTATTCGCTTAATAATCTCTCTGTTGTTCAAAGAAAATATAACTATATCATTTACGCTGTAGTTTTTAGACTTCCAAGCTAGCACAATTTGATTATTCTTAAGAGTTGGGTACATACTCGGTCCCACTACTCGTCTCAGCGTAAGAGGCAAGCTCCATAGCATCTTTAAACTGGTTTTTTTGTTTCCCAAAATATCTTAGAAATCTTTTCTATGCCTGCTATTAATTTTTGAGCTTCAACGACATCAACTGTCTTTTTGGTTTTACCAGCTTGTTTTGTCGTTTCCCACGTGAGTGTGTGAAGTTCCGGATATTTTTCTAGATGTTTTGGCTTAAAGTAATCTGTCCATAGCACCCAAAGATGATGTTTCACTAGCTCGGCTCTTTGCTCTTTTATAAAAATTGCTCTCTGTTTATCTGTGTCACCAAGCTCTGGATATTTTTTTAAAATCCCTTCTATTGATTTAGCCTCAATCATTGCTTGCATTGGATCATAAACGCCACATGGCAAATCACAATGTGCATACACTGGTTTAATCATTCTAGATATAGCTTTGTACATATTGATACCCCCAACTTTCATTTAAATTTATACTACTATTGTACTAAATAATCTGTATTATTTTTGGCGATACTCACTTATTTTTTTATGATTACCACTTAGTAACACCTCTGGAACCTTGAGCCCATGAAACTCTGCAGGTCTAGTGTATTGTGAATGTTCAATATTAACGTCATCAATCTGAAATGACTCAAATTCGGCTGAATTTTCACCGCCCAACACTCCTGGTAGCAAACGAATTACACTGTCAAAAATAATCATAGCCGGGACTTCTCCACCAGTTAAAATATAGTTGCCAATACAATATTGTTGATCCACTAAAGTCGTAATCCTCTCATCATAACCCTCATACCTTGGACATATAATAATCAGACCTTGCCCTAAATTTGCTAATTTTTTAGCTTCAGATTGTTTAAACTGTTGCCCTCTGGGTGTTGGCAAAATCACCCTTGCTTTTTTATCTAAGCTCTTAGCATAGTCTACTGCAGCAAATACTGGTTCTGGTCTTAATACCATACCATCACCACCACCATATGGTGTTTCATCGACATTTTTTCGACTACCAACACCAAAATCTCTTAAATTAATAATATTAAAATCTACAAGTTTTAACTCCTGAGCTTTTCTGAGCATGCCAGTATTCACTACTCCCTTAAACATATCAGGAAATAGAGTAATTATTTGTATCTTCATAAAGAGACCTTACCCGTTTAATACAGTTTCTATCTAAACATCCAGATCGTCAAACTCTGCCAATTCTTCTCTTGTTTTCTTAAATCTGTCCTCGCTTGCATCCGGTATAACTTGCTCATCTGGTTCGCTATCAGTCTTTGGCTCGGGCTCTTGCACGTCTTCAACTTCACTTTTTTCATCAACGTGATTATCTTGGTGATCATCTCTGTGCTCACTAGAAGCAAAATCGTTATTTCTAGGTTCACCTTCAGACGGATCAATTATCTTTAGATTTAATCTTGCATCTTGCTTAGTGCCAAGGGCTCTTAGAAGGATCCTAAGGCTCTGAGCGGTAGCACCTCTTTTGCCTATCACCCGACCAAGATCAACAGAATCAACATGTAATTCTAATAAAACACCCTTCTCATCTACTCGTCTATCAACAACTACTGCGTCAGGATTACTAACTAAAGATTTTACTATGTACTCTATAAACTGTTGATCAATTGTTTGACTCATGATTTCCGTCCGTCCTTTTCTTTAAGTTATTTCTAAAAACTATTCTACACCGTTATCTAGATAAATAATATATTCGGCTAATTTAAGATTTCTCTGTTTCAGGGTCGATTGCAGTTTCATCACCAGTTGCAGCTTCTTTTTCCGCTTCCTTATCTTTAACTTCTTCTGTCTCGACTTTTGGTGCTTCTTCTTTATCTGGCTGCGCTACATCCGAAATATCTACTTTATTTTCTTCGGCTTCTGGTGCCGTTTTGTCTTCTTCAGCAACTGGAGTTTTTTCTTTTGGTCTATTTTTTCTTAGTTTGTCAGGGTTTTTAATTGTTCGTTTCTTTACCAACTCATTTTTTATCCAAGTTGGAAGTTTTATTTTTGCTTGAGTTAAAATCCTGACTACTCTAGGCGTTGGTTGTGCACCATTGTTTAGATAAAATTCTACCCTTTCCTTATTGAAAATAGCTTCTTTTGTGTGTGGATTATAATTTCCGAGCAGTTCAACAATATTCCCACTAGTTGGAGTTCGACGAGAATCTTGAACGATCATTCTAAAATGAGCAGTTCCTTTTCTCCCGGTTCTTTGCATTCTTATAGCTAACATATAATACTTAAGGTGTTTCCTCTATGTCATTTATTAATATAGATCAAGTTATTTTACAGGTAAGCGTATCTGTTGTCAATTAATTTACAGATTGGTAAGCTTCTAGCGCCACTCTAGCAGCATCAATCTGTCCTGCTTGTTTAGAAGGACCGCTACCCTTGCCTTTCAAAATACCATCTACAAACACACCTACAGTAAACGCCTTGTCATGATCCGGGCCATTTTCATCCAAAACTTTATATATAGGTGTTGATCCGTCTCTACTTTGAACTAGCTCTTGCAAATAAGATTTGGGATCCATCCAAGAACCTTTCTTTAAGATATCATCAAAAGTAATAAGCAGGCTTTTTTCTATAAATTTTGCTACATCATCATAACCTCTATCTAAATATAAAGCCCCAAGGACAGATTCATAACAATTGGCAAGTATCTGTTGTCTGGCTCTTGATGTGCCTCTTTTCTCACCTTTGCTAAGTCTAAGCAGTGGCTCAAAGCCAAAATTTGATGCAGCGGCACTGATACTTTCAGTTCTTACTAATGCGCTTCTCCAGTTAGTTAAAATCCCTTCTGGTTCTGCAAATCTTTTGTACAAGTATTCTGTTGTGACTAACTCTAAGACTGCATCGCCTAAAAATTCTAGTCTCTCATTGTGCTCTTTAACAGATTTTTTGTGCTCATTTACGTAAGACCTATGAGTAAAGGCCGTGACCAGTAAAGTGATGTCATTAAAAACTACGCCTAAAACATCTTTTGAAAATTTCTGGTACTGACTATAATCCTGCATTTTTGATCTTCTTTAGTGCAACTAAAAGTAATTTTGTAATATCATCATACTCTATCTTATCAATTGCTTCAGAGGATGTTAACCATCTAACATCTTTCATCCATTCCTCTTTTTTTATATCTTCAGTATCTCCAAGGGCTTGAACCAAAAATATTTCAGTAGTCATGAGAACTAAGCTAGATTCTCTGCGATATCTAAAATGAATCTTGCCCAGCCAACCCGTTATCTGCATATCTTTTAAGCCAGTTTCCTCGGTAACCTCTCTAGCCGCAGTTTCTCTAGGTTTCTCGCCAGGTTCAATATGACCTTTTGGAATAGTCCACCTACCTTTAGAATCTTGAATTAATAAAAATTCTATGGCGTCGTTTTGCTTAGATCTTCTAAAAATTAAGCCTCCAGCTGTTGGTTCTTGTAAAACTTCTTGTATAGTTGATCGTCGTCTTTTAACAAAGTGTTTTATGCCTTTTATTGGTTTTGGTCTATGCATTCTCTAAAATATCCTATCTTACTTCTTACTTGGGTCTCTAAGAGTATCTATTTTGACTTGATCTTCTCTGTATAAAGATCCCAATACACCGTTTATGAATTTACTCGAATTATCTCCACCAAACGCTTTTGCCAACTCAACAGCTTCATTTATGACAACTTTGGCGGGTACATCCGATTCGAATAATAACTCATAAGCCCCTATTCTTAGAACGATTCGATCCATTTTTGCAATCTTGTCCATTGGCCAATCAACAGCCAAGGGTTGTAACTTTTTATCTAGTTGTTTTGATTTAGAATATACACCTTTGGTTAACTTCTCAATAAAGCTTTTATCTTCTACCGTCTTTCTGTATCGGTCTATGTTACGGTTGATTATCGAACTTAAATTAGCAGATTTGTCTCCAGCTTCCTCGCGAAACTCTAACTCATAAAGAGTCTGTAGAGAAATTATACGACCAAGGTGTCTATTTGATGCCATAATCTAAATTCTCCTTAAGGTATATAAAATTTTAGCTTTAGCTAGCTAGCTTTTTACCACTCTCTTTTCGAGTTGTAAATACCTTTATTGGGGAAGTCTTATTAACCGATCTAGCCAATTTAAGGGCAAGATGACTTCTTCTGGTGCCTGTTCTTCTAGGCGATGTACGCTTTTTGGGCTTACCCATATTGCTTGTAAGACTCCTATTTTGTTAACGGATTATACTGATTATAACCTAGAATATGCTATCTACAAAGTGTTGATGTGGTCCATTCTTAAGTTACGAAGTTAACTAACCTATCTTTTACATGTATGGTTTTCTTAATGTTTTTACCTTTTATAGCGTTGTTTACTTTTGATTGTTTTAAAGCCAAATCTGTAATTTCAGCCTCACTTAAATCGAAACTTATTTCTATTTCACTACGCAATTTACCATTTACTTGAATAACTATAGTCTGTTTATCTTTCTTTAGATAAATTTCGTCTGCTGCTGGCCATGAAGATAAGTGTATTGATTCATTTTGATCGAACTTACTCCAAAGTTCTTCACTGATATGTGGTGCAAACGGAGCAAGCAACTGAAGGAGTGTTTTTAGCGCAAAACTCCAACTTTCACGATTAGAAAAATTATCCACTTCTTTTAGCTTGTAAAGCTGATTTAAACATTCCATCTGTGCCGCAATAGCAGTGTTAAAACTTAGGTTATGTATATCTTTAGAAGTCTTATCAATTGTTTGATTAATCACCCTCTTTAGTGTTTCTGAAGTTTCGTCGTTTTTTGGTTTGGTTTTAGACTCTAAGAATTCACTACATATAGTCCAGATTCGCTGTAAAAATCTATTAGCTCCGGCCATTCCCTCAACACTCCAGTTAGCACTTTGATCCCATGGCCCTATAAATAGCTCCATAATCCTAATAGTGTCAGCACCATAGCCTTGTTCCAATAAAGTTTCTGGTTCAATAGTATTGTTCTTGCTTTTGCTCATTTTAGCTCCATCAGGAGCTAAAATCATGCCATGATTTTTAAGCGTTTTAAACGGTTCGCTAAAATTAATTAGTCCTCCGCTATGCATAACCTTAGTCCAAAATCTAGCGTACAAAAGATGCATGACTGCATGCTCTGCTCCACCAATATATTCATCAACTGGTAACCAATAATCAACCTTGTCTTTTGAAAATGGCTGCTTGTCGTTATGTGGATCAGCAAATCTCAAAAAATACCAGCTACTACATGCAAAGCCGTCCATAGTGTCAGTTTCTCTTTTGGCAGGTTTACCACATTTTGGGCAAATGGTATTAACAAACGAATCTACATTAGCCAGCGGACTTCTACCATCGACGCTAGGTTCATATTTCTCAATCTCTGGAAGTAGTACTGGTAGCTCATCTTCTGGCACAGCAACAATACCATCATCCGTGCAATATATAATCGGGATAGGTGCTCCCCAATACCTTTGTCTACTAATTAACCAATCTCTGATCTTGTAATTTACTTTCTCTTTAGCTTTTTTCTGTTTAACAAGATCAGACAAAACCCTGTCTCTCATCTCAGATGATGAAATCCCATCATAGTCTCCTGAATGAATCATTATACCTTCGCCCGTGTAACATTCATTTAGGACAAGACGTTTATAAAATGCCTGATGTATACCATCATCGAGTATTTGGTCTACACTATCTTCATCCATCCACTTAAGATTAAATTTATTTTTTTCACCCTCATCGAGATTTGTTGAGACCTTTTTATCGCTACCCAGTTCAAATAATAGTCCACTACAATGTCCGCAATAATTTTGATTTTTTACATTTGAATAGAAGTAGCCATGCCCCCTTGACGTTAGTTTACGAACAAACTTTATATCTGAATAGCCCGTTTCTTCTCGTATTTCCCTCTCTGCAGCTGCTACTGTATCTTCACCTTTTTCAACGCTACCCCCAATTAGCATATTGCCACCATGGCGTTTCTGTCTTAAACCCCAATCGAGCACAATTACTTTGTTGTTTCTAGGATCTCTTAAAACAGCTATGATTTTATCTTTATGTACTTCATCCCCTTGCGGTTCACCAAAAACAGGTTCAATGACCTCGATAATAGGAAGGCTAAATTCAGTTGCAAAATCCATGTCTCTTTGGTCATGGCCAGGTACGGCCATTATTGCACCAGAGCCATAAGTGCCTAGAACATAATCAGCAATCCAAATTGGAATCGGCTGATCATGAATAGGATTTATGGCATACGCACCACTAAACACACCTGTTTTTTTCTTATCACTGTCTTGTCTTTGTATGTCACTTTTAGACATAGCCAGGTCAATATATCTATCGACTTCAGCCTTTTGATCTTTTGTAACTATTTCCTTAAGTAGGTAATGTTCTGGTGCTAAAACTAAAAAAGTTGCACCATATATGGTATCAATTCTGGTCGTAAACACCTTTATTACTTTTGCTTGACCTTTAATTTTAAAGTCTGCTTCACAACCAATACTTTTACCTATCCAGTTTCTCTGCACGGTCTTTATCGACTCACTCCAATCAAGATCTTCCAGATCTTTTTCTAAATCATCAGCATAATCAGTAATTTTAAAAAACCATTGTTTGAGTGCTTTTTTCTCTACTACGTGGCCGCATCGCCAACACCTACCGGCTTCAACCTGTTCGTTAGCTAATACTGTCTTATCCTTTGGGCACCACCACTGCAAACTTTCTTGTCTATATGCTAGGCCTTTTTTAAACAAATAAAGGAAAAACCACTGTGTCCATTTATAATATTTTGGATCTGTCGAATCAACCTCTCTGGACCAATCATAGCCAAATCCCATAGCCATAAGCTGTTGTTTGAAGCGTTTAGTATTACGATCAATTGCCACTCTAGGGCTTATACCCGTTTTAATTGCATAGTTCTCTGCAGGTAAACCAAAACCGTCCCAGCCCATTGGGTGGAGAACGTTATAACCATTCATTCTGTTAAATCTGGCTAGTGTATCTCCAATTGTATAATTACGGACATGGCCGACATGCATTGCATTACCGCTAGGGTATGGGAAAAACTCTAGAACATATTTCTTCGGCTTTTTAGAGTTATCTAAAGCCTTATATATTCCATCACTTTGCCACTGTGATTGCCACTTTGGTTCAATCTCTTTGGGATTATATCTTTTCATAAACTTAAGATTATATACTAAAACTGCTGAAGGAACTTGGAACTAAATGTTGTATGAACTTTTTGCTTAACTTTAAAATTTTCTTTCGCTAGATCTATTAATTTTTCTACTAAATCAACCTTTGATATACCTACACTATTCCAGTTATGTGCGTATAAGCTACCGGGAAGGGGATTTACTTCATTAAAAAATATGTCGTTAGTCTTTTTGTCAATTAATAGATCGACTCTGGCTATACCTTTGCAACCTATAGCTCTATATGCATCTTTAGCAATCGTAACTGCCTTTCTTCGCATTTCTTCAGAGATTCTTGCCGGAATATGACTATAACCCTGTGAACCCTTCATACTAGAGCCTACTTTGGATTTACCCTGATTTAAGTATTTCGTGTCAAAATCAAAGAAACGATCACCTTGATTCGGCTCCTCAGTATTGGCAGCAACAATTTTGTCATTTCCCATAAGTGGCACAGTAACCTCCACTAAATTTGCTACCTCTTCTTCAACTATAATTTTATTGTCATAAAACATAGCGACTTCAATAGCGTTAATAAGCTCCTTGTCACTGGATACCCTTGATATTGCAATAGATGAGCCAAGGTGTGCTGGCTTTACAAATAAAGGAAACTTTAAACTACCTATTTTCTTAATAACATCTTGTTTATTATTTAAAAATTCATCCCTATAAAACCATACAAACTGATTTGATGGAATCTTGGCAGACGTAGTAACGATTTTAGAAAGAACCTTATCCATTGCAATGACACTTGAGGGCAAATCACAACCAACGTAAGCTACATTAGCCATTTCGAGCAGTCCCATAAGTGATCCATCCTCACCATAAGTTCCATGTGTTGCTGGGAAGGCTACATCAATCACAACTTTTTTAGCCTTAAGGCCTTGAAAGACAATATTCATTGAACCATTAAAAGAGACACTTATAGGTTTTAGTTTCAAAATAAAATCATCAAGTTTACCACTGCTAAAAAGAGAGATGTCTTTTAGCCCTGAGTGTGAATACCAAGCTCCTTTTTTGTCTATATAGATCGGAATAACGTTATACCTACTTACCACCTCAAGAGATTCAATTATTGACGAGATAGCAGTAATTATTGATACGTCATGTTCGGCTGATCTAGAACCAAAGATTACAGCTATATTTTGTTTAGTCATTACAGATTAATTATAGCAAAAATAAGCCTATTTATAATTATCTGGCCAGTCATTTTGCATCAATAGCAAATCACCTTTTGCCAAAGTTTTATCTATATTTTGGTAATAGTGCAGTGGATCGTCTATTATCTCCATCTGGCCCTTATAATCCCCTAATCCCTTGATGATATAATCTGTTACCGAATTTTTCATGAGTACCACTTTATCTGGATTAGCTTCTGATATTAGACTACCCATCTTGATATGCACCCGCTCCGTCTCAATACCTTGATCAACTAATCCCGGAGTAACATATATTTTTCGATTTGCTGGTAATTCACTTAGTAAGTTCAGTCCGGCGGCAATACCCTCAATATTACCATTATAAGTATCATCAATAACCTGAGCTAAGCCAATTTGTCTAAGCTCCATCCGATGTTCGAATGGCTTAGTCTTTAAAAACCCTTTTTCAATTTGATTAATACTACAACCATTATTAAACGCAATAACTGCAACAGCCGACAGTGGGCCTATTTGATGACGACCAAGAAGGCAACTCTTTATGTTGATTACCTGCTTGTCGTCTTTTTTATTGGTAAGTTTGAAGGCTATTCCATCAAAGTTTGAAATAACGCTACTGACCTGCCAATTAGAAATGCCTTCGGCCGTATATACTTGATCTTTTGGGTCAATATAATTTCCGATATCTTCCGATTCACCATTAACATATAACTGAGAGTGATCAACAAAGTCTGAGAGACAGAAAATGTCAGTTGCAGCAGCTTTTAAATCTGCATACTTATTAAGATGAGCCGGTGCAATCCCAGTTATAACCCCAACATCGGGTTTTATAGTAGAAGCAAACTTTTTAATGTCACCAGACTTACCCTCTCCAAATTCAACTATTACAAATTTTTCTTTACCTGATAGTTTTTGAGCAAAAACAGCGTGTGACGAAGCAACATTTTTATTGCCTGGCGTAGCAGCAACTTGTCCAGCTTCAGATAATACCGTAGCTAGTAATTCCTTCATAGTAGTTTTACCATAGCTACCAGCAACAGCAATCTTCTTACCCTTATAACTTGCAAAGATTTGTTTGGATCTTGAAACTAATAGAGCTTCTTTTGGTCTAACTATAAACCACCTGGCAAGAAGCAGTGGCCAGGTAATTAAAACAGCCCAAATTAGTGGATACGTTAAAAATAGTGCTAGCCCAATACCTAAGTATCCAAAACTTTTATAATCTATAGCATAAAATAAGAAATAAATTCCTATAGCTAATTGAAAGCTAATGCCACAGCGAAGCAAAGTAAGTAGACCTACAGCCTTACTTGTTTTAACTAAGTCGCCCCTTTTTGTAATATTGCCATAATCTGTTGTTTTAACTAACCAAGCAAAGTATGGTTTTACTTCGTACTCACATCTTTGCAACATATAAATAATGTTTGAGCTTAACTTTGGCGAGTAGATACTAAAAAATCTGCGGATCATTTTAAAAAAGTCCTTATGAGTTCAAGTGTAATCGCTGGCTGATCTATAAAAACAAAATGCCCAGCATTATTGACTATTTTAAGTTCACTTGTCTTTAGTAAATTGTGATACTTCTCTCCAAATGCTGGTGGCGTATCTTTATCATTACTACCATATATAAGAAGAGTAGGGGTCTGTATTTTACTAGCCTCTCCGCTTAGGTCATGCCTAACTATTTTTTTATATGACTCAATCATCTCTGGCGTCACATCAACATCAGAACCAATTATTTTATGAAAATTAGTTTTTAGTGATTTACTGGCTCTAGACGGCATTAGCATTAGTGGTAATTTACCTACTTTGGCCGTTACATATAGTGCTCTTCTTCTAAATTTTTGAGTATTTCTAATTCCTGCTGAACCTAGCAAAACGAGTTTCTTGCAAGTTAAATAGCTACTGGCAACTGCATAGATTAGTATAGATCCGCCGTTTGAGTGACCAACAAAGCTATAAACACTAAGTTCAAGTTTAGAAATAAAGGCCTTTAGAAACTTGGCATAATCATTGAGCCCCCATACACCTGATGGCATAGTAGATAGTCCAAATCCAGGTAAATCGAGACTAACAACCTGGTAATCGCGAGCCAAGTTAGTACTTAAAACATTTAAGTTCTCGCTACTGACACCCCAACCATGAATCAAAACTATAACTCTTCCCTCACCCTTGATCTGATAGTTCACAGACATATCATCAACAATTATTTGCATAAGAATATTATAGCTTTTTTAAACCCTAGGTGTTAGCTAATGTGATGATTTTATTCTTTAATTGCTGAAGTGGTATCCAGTGGCTTGGGATATTTATGGATTGTCTTATACCATACGACGAATACCACTGAGTAACACTGCTACCAACAAAGTTAATAGAAATTAAGTCTTTTGATAATACATCAACCATGGCATTAACTTCTGTTGAGGCATTATTACTATAATTAGTAGTGGTTGCTGAGTTTTTGTAACCTATGCCCTCTGAGTACATATTCAGCAACTTTGAAAATTGTTTTAAATTTATACCTAACTTATAACTAATAACTGGTCTAGATTTATAAGTAGCTCTTTTTTGTAGCAGGATTGTGTAAACTTTGTTTACTCTTATAAAATCCATAAGTCTATTGGTAAGTCTTGTCGAGCCAGAGGCAAATAAGAATGGATTTAAAAGTGATGCTTGAAACAGTTGACCCCCTTGACCACTCATTCCGTTTGGAGAATTCCTACCCCAAATGCCAATAATCTTTTTATAACTTGAGCTGATTTTCTGGCTTGTTTGCACGCTTAAATAGCTCGAATAATCTGTAGATGGAGTGCCAATACTTAAAGTCACTATCCGATTTGGCTTTGCACTTACAACTTCATCTTGAACTTCTTTAGACATAACAATATTCTGTGATCCTGTGTTAATTTGTGAGTACTGCGCTGTATAACCGTTTGGTTGTGGCGAAACCACTGTTTCACCAAAACTAGATGTACTTAGGTTATTTAAAAGCATTCCGTAAAAAACAGTTTTAGGATTACCATAATTTGACTCATACAAATGATATCCAAATAGTATAAACAAGATTAAAAGGATTGTTGCTATCAACCTATAACCATTACCACTAAAATCACTAGGTTGTTTCTTTGAACTATTCATAAAGTATCTTAGTATTAATTGTAGCAATTAGCTGGCCAAAAGCGTCACTAAAGTATGCACACCCTGGGGGTATTAGCTCAGCTGGTTAGAGCGCTTGCCTGGCAGGCAAGAGGTCAGGAGTCCGAGTCTCCTATACTCCACCATCTCTTCAGAAATAAAAGATAAGTCCTTGGTTAATCCTTGGACTTATCTTCTTCATGCGCGCCCACCCGGCGGCACTACATTTTTGTTTTAATGTTTTTGTTTGATGTACCGCTGTTTGCGCACGACTAACACTACTTAGAATAAACCATAAACGTTATTTGTCAATTAGCTGTTTTAGCTCACTTTGGTTAATTTGTTTTATTTTGTAACTTTGAGCTTTTTTTATTTTTGAACCACCTGGCTCACTACCAACTACTAAATAACTGGTATATTTATTTACAGACGCATCAAATTTGGCACCTAACGCTCTCAATCTATCTATTAGCTCATCTCTGGATACACCGTCAAGCGTTCCAGTTATAGCAAAACTTAACCCTTCTAGTTTTAGTTTTTCGCTTGACTCACTAATAGGCAATACTCCTAGATTTTTAAATTTTTGAAGTAATTTGCTATTTTCAGGATCCAAAAACCAACTATATATTGATTCAGCAACTATCTCACCAACACCTTCTATAGATAGTAAGTCATCAACTGTTGCTTGGCTTAAGTTGTCCAGTGTCTTAAAATGTTTGGCTAAATCAATTGCCGTTTGAGCACCAATATGGCGAATACCTAGCCCATATATAAACTTAGCAAGTGCCGGATTTTTCTTTGCTTGAATTGCTCTATGTAAATTATCCGAAGATAAGTCGGCAAACCTCTCCAAATTGCGGATCTGATCCTTAGTTATTAAATAGATATCTGCTATATCTTTAGCAAGTCCTGCATCAACAATTGCAGAGACATTACTCTCACCAAGACCTTCTATGTCAAGTGCCGCTCTACTTGCATAGTGCTCAATAGCTTTTTTGAGTAGTAGTGGCGAATCTTTAGCTGTTAGCCGATAAACCGCTTCGTCAGTTTTTCTAACAAAATGGAAACCAGGATATTGGCTTTTTAATTCTTTTTCAATATTAAATTTCTGAGAGCCCTTAGATCTTAACTCAACTAAAACTCTTTCAACCTGCGGAATAATATCACCGGCTTTATAAATTACCACCGTATCACCGAGTCTTATGTCTTTTCGAACAATCTCATCAGAATTATGTAAACTAGCATGCTTGACGGTTGTGCCAGCTATAATTACCGGATCGAAAACTGCTATTGGTGTAACTGCACCAGTTCTTCCAATACTCAAAATAATATTCTCTATTTTAGTAGTTGCTTCCTCGGCCGGATATTTGTAAGCTACAGCACCCTTAGGATTTTTACCAACCACTCCTAGTTCGTTATATATTTGTAAATCATTAATTTTAATCACAAGTCCATCAGTATTAAAGGGAAGTTCGTGACGTTTATTCTCCCACATATGAATATAGTCAAAAACTCCTTTTAAATTACCAACCACTACTGCCTGTTTATTTCGAACAATACCAACGCTACTTAGCATTAAGTATTTATCCATAAAAGTCTTTAGGCTTTTATCGTTTAAGATGATGTCGTAAGCTTTAAAAACTAGTGGCCTCTTAGCAACCAAACTAGGATCAAGTTGTCTGATTGTTCCAGCTGCTAAATTTCTCGGATTTGCATATATAGGTAATCCTTCTTTTTCGCGCTGAGTGTTAAGTTTTTCGAAGTCTTTTTTTAGCATGATAATCTCACCCCTGATTTCAAGCCTTCCCTTAAAAGACTTTTTAAAACCATCTACCTTAGTCAACACTAGCGGGACACTTTTTATGGTTTTTACATTTGCCGTTACGTCTTCACCAATATAACCATCACCCCTTGTTACTGCCTGAATAAATTGTCCATCCTGGTATATAAGTGCACATGCAAGCCCATCCATCTTGATATCAATAAAATATTCATGAGATTTCGGACCTAAGATTTTCTCAGTTCGCTTTAGCCAGTCTTCTACATCCTGCTCACTAAAGACATCGTTGAGACTAAGCATTCTTTTTGAATGCTCAACTTTAGTAAAACTATCCAGTGCATATGAGACTAATCTCTGAGTAGGAGAATTAGGGCTGACGAGATCTGGGAACTGTTTTTCAAATTTCTTTAGTTCCACTGTCAAACTGTCATAAATACCATCAGAGACTGATGGGTTTTCATCTATATAGTATTCATGCGCATACTTTAAAAGTAGCAAGATTAGCTCATCGATTCTTTTTTTTACTTGTTGTTTATTCATATCAGCTCTCTATATAAACTATACATATAACTATGAAAGATTATTACAGCAAACAAACCTAAGATAAATAATACCCAAGAAGCTGTGATTGGAATAATTAAAACAAGTAAAAACGTAATCAGCCCAATAGCTATAACTAAACTTAGTACCAGACCTAAGATTTTTAGGAAAATCAAAATCCTTCTTTTTCTTACCACTTCCCATGACGATTTAATAGCCTTAATTGGCCTCATATCAGGTAGCGTTACGATGTACAAGGCAAAAATAGTTGATATAAGTAGATAGACTCCAAGAAGAGCTATACCGAGACATAATATTGCCCAAATTACTCTTTCGAAATCGTTACTTGCTATGCCATTATTCAAAATAACTGCATATATAGCTATTGAAAAGACTATTGGTAATAATTCTAAAAGTAACAATAAAACAACTAGTATCATTTGGATCAAATTTGCAGTTGCTGAATAGATACCATCTAAAAAATTAATAGTTTTCTGGGCGTAGGCTTTTCTAATTGCTCTAATAAAGATAAGACTAAAGGTAATTAAAAATAGTATTTGAAAAAGGCTGCCCAGACTGCTACCGCTGTTATTACTTGAAGTACTTATTGAACCCAAGGTAGAAAAACTAGATGACAAGTTAGTACCAAATCCTCCTAAACTGCCTCCGTGAATTTTCTTAAGATGAATTACACTATCTAAGGCTCCGATATTGGCAACTAATGAAATTGAAAGTACTAGGTACAAAAGAAAGCTTAAGACCAAGAATTTCTTTTGAAACTTTATAAGTAAGTATGATTTTTTTAAAAGAGATGCGACACTACTAAGTTGTTTTTGTGGGATTTCTTTTTTTAAGGTATTTTTTTTAGTAACTTTGGGTTTAGCAGATTTAGATCTTCGCTTCCTTGCCATCTCAGGCATGACTACCCATATCCCGTAATCTTTGTATCCTCTTATCGATTGGTGGGTGAGTACTAAATAGATTAGTTATAGAGTGGGCTTTAAGTGGATTTGCAAAGAAAAAATGAGCTGTTGCAGTATTTTGTTTTTTTAAAACTGAGCCTGTTCTCTCTATCTTTTGGAGTGCACTAATCAGCCCTTCGGGATAGCGAGTAGTCATAGCACCAGTTGCGTCTGCTAGGTATTCTCTTTTCCTCGAAACAGCCAGTGAAATCATAGTTGCAATAATTGGCGCGAGTATTGCTGCAATAATACCAAGAATTAAAAATACTTGATTTCCTTCATTGTTACCACCATTACCCCTCCTACCTCCAAGTTCACCAAAGAATGCCAGTCTAATCATTACATCAGCCAAAATACTAATCACTGCTGTCAGCGCGAAGGCTATCATTGCCACTCGAATGTCATAGTTTTTAACGTGTCCCATTTCGTGGGCAAATACACCTTGCAACTCATTATCATCCATAATTTCAAGTAGTCCAGATGTAGCACAAACTGCTGCTTTATCTGGTGTTCTACCAGTCGCAAAAGCGTTAGGAGACGGATCATCTATAATAAATACCCTTGGCATTGGAAGTCCATCAGTAATACTAAGATTTTCTATTATTCTCCAAAGTCTGGGATTATCTGATTTTTTAATTTCTTTGGCACTATTCACAGCCAAAGAAAGGCGAGAGCCAACGTAATAACTTATGATTGCATAAACAACTGCGCTGATGGCAATGACTATTAGTAGATCCGGACTTTTGTAAATATAAGCAAATACGTAACCAATTAAACCTATCAAAATAATAAATAGAAACATCATGAAATAGGTTTTTCTCTTATTAGAAGCTATTTGGCTATACACTTATAAACTCACTTTATTTAAAAGATTACTTGTCCGTTTGAGGGAAGCTTACTTCTACGGGTTCACTAACTTCTTTTGTCTCAGCTTCATCAAGTTCGAAAAATGGCTTATCAACTTTAAAGCCTAACATCTTAGCAAAAACCTTAGTTGGAAATACTTTTCTTTTGGTATTAAAATCACGAACTACACCATTATAAAATCTTCTTGAAGCCTGAATTTTATCCTCAGTATCTTCTAGTTGGCCTTGTAGATCCAAGAAACCTTGGTTAGCCTTCAAATCTGGATAATTTTCAGATACCGCAAAAAGACTCTTAAGTGCGGTTTGTATCTGATTTTCAGCCTTAGCAGTATCTTCTACAGTCTTAGCACCCAGTGCATTAGCTCTAGTTTCGGTTACTTTCTCAAAAACTGTTTTTTCATGACTTGCATAACCTTGAACCGTCTTTACAAGATTTGGTATAAGGTCGTATCGTCTTTTTAGCTGAACTGTTATATCGCTCCAAGCTTCATCTGAGCGAACATTTAGTCTTACTAGGCCGTTATACATAGCCATAGCAATGACGCCAGCGACAACTACCACAGCGATCAAAACATACAATAAATCCATTATTTTCTCCTAAGTTTTATAACCTAATTATAGCACTCTTAGCCTACAATCTACTAGTGTAAATTATAGATTTTAGCTGCCACTTATTTCTTCCATGCTATCAAGGTATAGTCTCTGTGATTCGGTAGCAGGATCAATTTTCTCTATACCCAAAGCCTCACACAGAGATCTAATTTCAAGGAATTGATACCTAGTAAATGTGTCCTCTGTTGATAACAAACTTTCAACGCCTTGATGACCTATGGCAACAATCAAAGATGGTACATGCTTTTCTAAAACCCTTGAAAATGTTCCCCTAACTTCAAACATTACACCTAAATCTGTACCCAAATCAAAACCCATTCTTCCTCTAAAGTATTGATTTACATTAGCAACCACTACATTACCATCAACGATCTCAAATTCGTCACTAAATGACCCCCTTGTAGACAACGCATATTTTTCAGTAGGTAGGGAGCAGGATTTCTCACTGTAGTCAAACACCAACTTAGAACCATTCAATATACCAAGAATCGTAAGAGACTGAGTTTGATATTGCGGTTCGTCTCCAAAACCGGTACAACCTAGCGACTCTTCCCAGTTATGTATAACAACTACTGGTTGGTCTTCTTTGCCTTCGAGTTCACTTGCTACTTTATTATAATTATCGATGATTGTTGTATCAGCTGATCCTAGTAAACTACCATAAGTTGCAATAAGACCGTCCTGAAGCTCATCTCCAGTTGAATCTTCTCCCGCGACTATTAGTGCTTGTTTTTCCTTCAATAAATCGGCTAAATTAGCTCGTTCTGTGCTTGCTCCCTGTTGAGCCAAATCCACTCTTTCTTCAGCTTGCACTACGCTACTTCTAATCTTATCTAATCCTTCCAAAATGTACTCCTCTTTCTACTTAATGAATATTATCTACCTAAAGTGAGTTAGTTTGCAAGTAATAGCAATTTATAAGTTAACGAGTCCTCTTTATATGAAGGGTTTACACAGCAACTACAGTTAATAGTATGTGATATGTTTCCGCGCCTGATTATTATCCCTATATATTATATATATAGAAGGGATAATATGTAGTGCTGTTTATATCTGTTATTTTATCAAACTTTAGTTATCAACGTTGATAACCTTTTTGTGAATAATTTAGGTACTGATTTGGTGGGTAGTAAGGTAGTTCGATGGAACCCCTTGCTAAACAGTTTAATACACTTATCCGAAAAGTTAGAAGAGCTTGGTATCGTATATGCTGATGGCCAGGCAACCTACATCGAATCGGAGGTATATAATGCTTAACCTACTCCTCCGTAAAACTATATCATCTGAGGTATTATCTTCACAACTTCTTAACGAAGAGTCGTTTTACTCCGTTTTCACAAAAGACATAAATAAGTGTCTATATGAGCTTATTATTGAGTCTCCTTTTATAACTAATAGACGGCTCAATCAGTTGTTGCCTACTCTGCAAAAACTAAAGAATAGAAAAGTCAGAATTGTAGTTAATACAAGAGATCCAATTGAACACGATAATGAGTACTGCAGAGAAGATACCCACCATGCCATTTCAAAGATGCAACAAATGGGTATCCAGGTTCTATATACCTCCGGTCATCACAGAAAGATAGTCATTATTGATAGGCAGATACTATACGAGGGTTCTTTAAACGTCTTGTCTCAAAATGATAGCTGTGAAGTAATGCGTAGGATTAAATCAAATCAGCTAGCTTGGCAAATGGCTAGATTTATTAAGATTGATAAGTTTTTAAGTTAGAGGTAGTATGTCTGATATGAAAGATGAAGACCAATACCATATTACTGATGACGATATTGAAAAAGTTATTAATTATCTTAAGATTATTAACCCAGAAAGAGCTGACGCTAAAACAGCTAGGCGAATTCTGGATAGAATGAACACACGCCAAAAAATAATTGAGAATATTGATCCGGATGCAGTAGAAGCAGAGCTTAAAGACTTGGAAGAATACTAAAAATCTATAATTTTTGAGGATTTAGTGTCCAGAGCTTTTACTATCTTTTCAAACTTTTCAAGAGTAGGGCTAACTTCACCTCGTTCAACTCGAGCGTAATAGTTGTCGTTAACACCAGCCTTTTTAGCAAGAGCAACTTGAGTTAGACCGCTATATTTTCGGGCATCATAGAGTCTCTGTGCTATTGCCTTGCGACTATTAACTGACATAATTAGTTCCTTTATCTGTAATTTTAGCATATTTAACTCAACTAAAAGGTATAATTGAGCTATGGACAAGCAAGAAAATTTAGCCGAAAAATTACCGCTAAAAAGAATGACAACACCGACGGCAAAAGAGTTAGAAGCATTGATTTCAATGCATCAAGACTATCGCTATGTTATGCAATTGTCTCATGCTGCAGTGCAACTAATTGAGGCTGGTGTGTCTGATGATGATCAAGTTCTTTTGCAGACATATTGGAGTGCTGCATTAAATGCCTATGCACGACCTTTTAAGGATGGTGTTCGTCAACTGAAAATGAAGCCAGACATTTTTACTAGAATTGATGGCGCGACTGAGTCGCATGATTACTTTATGAATCAGCGTGACAAGCTTATAGCTCACTCAGTTAATCCCTTCGAGGAAGTGTATGTAGGTGTTTTTGTGGACGCTGACTGCAAAGTAGTTGGAGTTGGTGAACTTTCAGGTCGTTTAGTAGCTACTTCACTAGAAGGTTTTCGAGACTTAAATCAGCTTGCAAAAATTGCCACAGAACATCTTATGGACGAAATCACGAAATGCAAAGCTGAACTTTTGAAAAAGGCTTCCGCAATGACCTGTGATGAATTAGAAAAGTTAGCAGAAGTGAAGTTTACCGTTCCAAGTCCAGAACAATCTAAAGATAGTCGATAATACTATACTATTGCGTTTATTTTGAGCTAAACGATGATTGTTGTATATACCAGCTTATCTCAGGTATGTAGTACTTAGTATTGCGACGAAAAAACAAACAAAGTAACTAAGCTGGAATAATAGTAGATATTTATGTTTAACTTTTATTGCATAGAAAAACCCCATAATACTGAACATTATAAGAATCATGCAAAGTGAGATAATTCTAGCAATTTCACTAACTTGGCTAGACAGTACAATTACAGCCAAAGTCGGCATAAGTAAAAAAGCTGATATAAAAGCGAAAAACCTATGAGCCGTATATTTCCATCCAGGTAATTCTGGAACCAGAGTACAAAGCAGCTGGAAAAACATTGATGTAAGGACAAAAATACTAAACCAAAAAGACAGACTAAATGTTGGCACCAGCCACCAAAAGAAAAATAAAACGTAAAAAGGGGCAATGGAGCACATAAGCAGAATATAGTAAAAGATTGATACTTGCTGAGCTGCAGCATGTTGAGAGAAAGTCATATGCCTACCTTGTGGCCATTTAAGAACTAAAAAGACTAAACCTATGACGGTTAGGGCAATACCTATGAGACCTAGAGATTTATAGGCTTCTACTAAATGCATATAGCTATATTAACAGAGAAGTAGCTCGATGAGGTATTGGTGGCTCATAGTGATGCTTGTATGATATGAAACAAATCTACAAAGTGGGTTGTCTCCCTGATTGTTGTAATTACTTTAATATTATAGTATAATATCAACAATATGACAGAACATAGTGAATTAGTAATTAGAGGTGAAGGTCTTTCTGGTATGTCTACAGAGAGTCTAGAAGCGCTTACTAGGCAACTGGGTAGACAAGGTATAGATGTTGTTGCTAGCGATGGACGAATTGATCAAGATGATGTCACTCGAGATTTTTTTGGTCGTTCTCCCGAAGAAGTAGCAGAGGGTTTAATAGATAAAACGCTGGTTGTAGGTAATAAACGAGGAGTTATTACAGCAGTATTACCTCAATTGTCAGCAGATAACGGGAATTGGCTTGATAGACCGTTATTCGGTTCATATCCGGTTGACGCATATGTTACGCCTCCATATAGGGGTTATAACTTACTATTTCTAAGAACAGGCTTAGTTGATACTTGTGTAAGAATTGATGGGCTAGATACTGCTAGAAAATCATATCCTAGACCCGGATTGGTAACAAAAGCACTAGGCATTACAAGAGAAAGAACTGGGAACGTGGCTTTTGATGGCGAAGATACAGTCAGCATAGACTGGATAAGTTAGTTATCGCCGTCAGATTATCTAAGCACTACTGAACCAGATCCTGCAACAAGTCGTCTGAATAGAACATGACTTTTGCCATTAAATATCCTTGAAAAACCTCCTGCTAATACTTCGTCACGAGGTATCTCTTTGACAGACCCATATTTTCTTTGGAGTTTAGTCATTTGTGCTTGAGTTATTCGTTCCTCTTCTAGAGTTACTCTGTCAGCTTCGTTAAACTTCGTCTTTACCCCTTGCTGACCTTCAATGGAGAACGAAGTGGCTATTCTGCGTGAATCACGTAACTTAGCCTTACTTTTAGTGAACTTAAATCCCTTCATTAACGACGAGCCAAGTAAGTTAACTGCTTCTTTTATATCCCTTGGGCTATCATGTGTTTTCTCTAAAGTGAATAATCTGGTTCGGAAGTGGGCTCCATCTTCGGTTTTACCAGTATATCTTTCTACTACCCTAAAACCTAGTTTTGTAACTGCCTCTCGGAAAGCTGGTTCATCCTTTAAGTCAAGAGTATGCATAAGGTTTATAACTGCTCGACCACCTATAGATAGTACTCGGTTTATTTCTTGAAGAACTTCGATTCTTTCATACTGTCCTTTGGTTGGAACAAAATTAGTATAGTGAAGAGCAAGAGATAGGTTGGCATAATCCACGGAGTTATCGGCAATTGGTAAACTCAAGAAGCTACCAACTGCTCTATTTTGTCCGTCTTCAGCAAAATGGTGCTGGTTAATATCTAAGCTAATAACTCTATCTGATAAGCCATCGCTAATATGTCTTTTTAGCATTTCGGGACCAGACGCTATATCTAGAACTCGTACTGCTTGAGGTGATTTACGCCTTTCTCGGACAAATCGGTCGATTAATGTCCCGGATAATCTGCTAGCATTCGCCTGATAACTTCGTCCACCTACATCTACATAACAATCTGCGTACTCTCTACCATATTTACCAAGAAACTTAACAAAGTCATCTTCTCCTAGCTCTTTAACGTAACCATAAATTTTCATCATTCGATCCCAAGAAGAGAAGTAGTACTCAGCAAGTTCCGGATTAACTTCTAGACTTGGATCACTCTGGTCTTCAGACTTCTTAAGCATTTCTCGCTCAAGATCAGAAATTGGTATACCTCTGAGCAGTTTTTCAATCGCTTTATATTTCGATCCTATGTAACTGTGGATGCCTTCTTCAATCGTTCCTCTAGTAATGAAAGTACGACTAATTAAATCTTCACTAAGACCTGGGCGATAAACACGTCCAAGTTGCTGTTTTTTATCGTACATAGTCCAAGGTTCGTTATAGAAATAGACTTCTTCTGCTCCTGAGAAATCCACACCAACGTCTGCAGTCTGCCCACTAACCAGAACCAGCATTTTTCTGTTACTACCCTGAAGTTGCTGTTGTATAGCTACACGTGTATCTTTCTCAACCTCGCCTTCGATGGCAAAGACTTCTATGCCCTCAGGCAAACCAAGCGCTTCGACAATCGTATTGTCTCCTCGAATAACACCTTCAATATACCCATTGACGAACATAACAACTTTATCTCTATTCGTAAAAGTTTCCCTAAGAGCTGCCCCAACTTCCTGTATCTTAGAACCATTAATATCTGGTGTAGCATCAAGCAAGGATGGACTTAGAGAAAACTTCCTAAGGATCTGAAGTTTCTGTGAAGCAGCTATCTCATCCTCTTCTAGTAGAACCTCATACATTTCACGCTCTTCCGCCGTCAACTCAACTAAATGTATCCTTTCCTCAAGATTAGGCATCTTAATACTTTCGGCCAGCGATTTCATTTGCATTCTTGGTACTAACAGACTACGCAGATCCAGAGCATCACCGTATAGAATTTGATTAGTTAACTCTTTATTGCTGATCCCTTCAAACTTTTCGGGATATAAAAGCTTCAAGACCATTGATATATCACCGACCTTATTAGGAATCGGTGTGCCAGATAATAGAGCTAGATATTTAGCTCCATCTGTATCCTTGATACCGTCGGCTAACTTAATTAAGTTTTCAGCCCTTTTCCCTGATATTAAGTTTTTCATTTTGTGGACTTCATCTACTACAAGCATTCCGTAATTAACTTCTTGGAGTGCTTCTACATATCGATCATTAAGTCGCTCTTGAGACATAACAATATAGTCATAATCGGTAGGATTTATTCCTTCTAGGGACACGAGGCTTTCGACTATCAATACTCTTGGTGCTTGACCTGGTTTAAAGTAACCAACTTGCTCACTATCGATAACTTTGTCAGACAAATAATTCTGCCAAGTATCTACTACGTTACTTGGAGCAACTATTAAAGCCAAGCCTACTCCTAAATATTCTTTGGTTAAAATAGCTGAGGCACTTTTACCGACACCCATTTCATCGGCAATTAGCATCTTGTATTTTGTCGCCATTTCGTGAATGTTGATTCGCTGGTTTAGATCAGGGAATAAGCGTCCCGGATTTAGTTCATCAACTAAACATTCGGGTTTATGTATATCTTCAAATAATGATCTGTAGTAGCTTTCTACTTCTTCAAAAACTTCGCCGAGTTCTTCTGTTGAGAAGTGTGCTGTTTGACCGCGTAAATCGCTAATATGTTCGAGAATTGCATCGAGATCATCAGTAGTTAATCCGTCTTTTCTCTGCTGATTATAAAATCTTAGACAGTCTTGTTTTACAACCTCGGTTAAACCATCCTTCAAACTAGAATCAAATAAGAACTCTACACCCGCTTCGAGATTTTCTAAATCTAACCCTCCTGGTGTCGTGAGGAAGTCTCCTAGATAATCTGCAATAATGCTTTTTACGTAGGGTACAGATATCTTTTTATACTCGGGGTGGTACTGATAAAGAATATCTATAACTCTCTCTCCCCCAAAAAGTTCAACCAATGATTGAAATTCCTGACTTTCTAATGACTCGGGTTGCGACATATTATTTACAAATTCTTTTAAGTCGTCCCTCGACTCTTTTTGCTCCAGCTGACTTAGTTTTCTTTCGGCTACCTCAGAGTGATTTGATATTTCGGCCTCAGTAATGATTCTTACCAACTCTGGATGATAATGTTCGGTAAGTCTCTTAACACGTGCTTCTGGATATACGCCAAACCATTCAGGATGTTCTTGGCGGTAAGATTCAGCCAGTGCCTTTAGTCGGCGGTGATCACCACTAACCTGAGTCGCAATTGCTGAAGCAGTAGACCAACCCTCAGGTACGGGTTCCCGATCTGAAAACATTTGAGTCACTGTCGCTACTAAATCGGGGTGATAGTCATTGCCAAGTCTTCCGCTACTATGTCTATATACGCCAAACCATTCAGGATGTTCTTGGCGGAATTCATCTGTAATTTTATCTGCTGTAGTTGTTGTACATCCAAGAAGCTCCGCTAGATCCTGGTTTGATACCCAACCCTCAGGAGTCGGCTCTCTACCAGTTATATTTTCGTGAATCATACCAATTAGCTGCGGATTAAAGTGTTCAGCTAATTGTCTACCTGCGCCCTTACGCATATCAAACCATTCAGGATGTTCTTCACGGTAAGTTTCAGCTACTCTTCGTACTGTCATAAAAGAGACCCCAAGTTGTTTTGCAACACCATTGGTGGTATCCCAGCCATCTGAAGCCGTTTGATACTGCGATAGATCTCTGCTTATTGCTGACTCTAAATCCGGAGAAAGATGCTCAGACATCCTCTTAGCTTGGTTTAGAAATACGCCAAACCATTCAGGATGTTCTTCCCGATAATTATCTACTACCTTTTTAACAGACCCAAAGTCAACCCCCAGCGCTTTGGCTACACTGTTTACAGTCGTCCAACCCTCAGGAGCAGGTTTTCTCTCAGATAGTACCTGCGCAACTTTAGCTATAAGATCAGGATGGAAGTGCTCTGTCACATGACCACCTTTTCCTCTAAATGTGCTAAATAATTCGGGATTACTTTCTCTATATGTTTCGACAACCTGTCTTACTACTCCATCTGAAAATCCAACTAAATCACCTGTGCCTTTTAGAGAAAGCCACCCCTCGGGAGCTTTTTGACATCCTAACTCACTCTTAGCCAGTGTCTCGATTAAATCGGGGTGATAGTGCACATTTGAGTGGCCAGATGAGTCTAGGAAACCACCAAACCAATCTGGGTGATCTTCCTGTAATGCAACTGCCCGTTTTCTTACCGTTTCCGGGTCAATGTCTAATTTCTTGCCAAGAGCATTGTTTGTAAGCCAACCTTCTGGGGCTATTTCATGGGTTATTGTCGGCTCTATCTCACCCTGTACAGATAATTGTCCCAATGCTACATCTGAGGGAGTTGGGCACTCAGAACCCTCCAGACCTACAAGTGTCTGATTTTGGTCTTGCACTTCGACTAAAGTATCTGT
>DATKHH010000002.1:0-2225 GCA_035510315.1 Candidatus Saccharimonadia bacterium | reverse complement strand
CCTATATATTGCTGGCAATATGTATCTTAAACTAATAAAAGACACATCAATTAGAACTATATCTATGTTCTCTTTTATATAAGTAAAGTTCCTTATGTCAGTTTGCTCGTGAAGTTCAATTTTTGGATTGACCCTTAGTTGCTCATGCATTTGATCGGTACCAATATCTACGGCTATAATTTTTTTGGCACCATGCTGGATAGCAAAATCACTAAAACCTCCGGTTGATGAGCCAACATCTAAAACAATTTTTGAGTTAAAATTAATGCCAAAAGACAAGCACGCAAAAGCAAGTTTAAATCCAGCTCTTGAAACATATTTTTTATTAGTGTTTACCTCAACTTTATCTATATTTTTAACTCTAAAGGTTGGGGAATTTATCACTTTAGTGTTGACAAGTACAAAACCAAGTTTAATATAGGATTCTGCTTGACTCCTAGTTTCAAGTAGTCCGCGTTCAACTAGCACTTTATCTAAACTAGAGCCCACCTTATTTTTCTCTTTCAATATATTCACTGGTTCTAGTATCAACCCTTATTAAATCTCCCTGCTTAATAAAAGGTGGAACCTTTATTACAAGTCCAGTTTCAAGTTGAGCGTCTTTTAATAAATTAGTGCTAGTATCACCCCTTACTATTTCCTCTGTGTATTCAACTTTCAGTGGCAAACTGTTTGGTATTTCTATATTAATTGGTTTGTTATTAAAAAGCTGAATTTGAACTTTATCACCTTCTTTTAAGAAATACTTTATGTCATCAACAATGCTACTTAGAACATTAAATTGTTCAAAGGTTTCATTGTCCATAAAATAATAGTTTTCATTATCGGCATATAAGTAGCTAGCCTCTTTTTTTACTACATCAGCATAATCTAGTTGCTCACTACCTTTAAAAGTTTTATCGAGTACCTTGCCATCTATCAAACTCTTTATTCTAACGTTAACTATAGAGCCTCCTCTACCCATAACTTTTTGGCTGTATTCGATAACTTTATACGGCACTGAATCTAGCTCGAAAATAGTACCTTTTTTAAGTTCAGTAATAGCAAAAGCCATACGTTTTAGTCCTTAATTAGATACAAAAGATAACAGTGCAATATGTCGCGCACGTTTTATTGCAATAGCTAGTCTTCGTTGTTCGTGTTCTCTTAAGCCTGTTTTCTTGCGATTTTCAATTTGCCCGAATTGATTTACAAACCTTTGAAGGTATTTAAAGTCTTTGTAATCGAAATACGCTACATCTGAACTTTGCTTATATATTTTAGCCATCTTTTATTCCTTTTTAGTTAATTAAAACGGTATATCGTCTAGATTAATTGGCTCATCACTAATATCTTCAACAACCACATCTTCTTGTTTTTTAGTATTCTTAGTCTTTGGCGCACTAACAATCGGCTCTCCTGAACCTTGATCACTAGTAGCATCCGCTCCTCTACTATCTAGAAAAGTAACATCATTAGCTAAAACTTCGAGTTTACTCCTCTTTTGACCATCTTGTTCCCAAGATCTACTTTGCAAACGACCTTGTACTAAACATCGTCTTCCTTTAGATAAATACTGAGAAATTCTCTCAGCCAAAGGACCCCAAGCAACAATATCTACATAATCAGTAAGTTCTTTCCACTCTCCAGATTGGTCTTTATAACTGCGATTAAGAGCTAGGCTAAAACTACATACGTTTTGACCAGTCGGAGTTTGTCGCAACTCTGGATCTCTTGTTAGATTTCCCATCAAAATTACTTGATTAACGCTTCTTGCCATAATATATCTCTATCCTCCCTGTACTTATTATAGTTTATTCTTCACTTTCTGTAGTGCTTTCGTCTTCTCTGCGGTTTTTAGCTTTTTTAGTTCGCTCAGCTTCGGCTGCGTCTCTTGCCTTGTAATCAGGCTTTACTATCAGATGCCGGATTACTTCATCAGTAATATTTAGTGTTGTATCAACTTTTGAGACATTTGAACTAGGCAATTCTACTGTGTAGAAAACATAAATAGCATAATCTTGGTTTTTGATCTTGTAAGCCAGCTTTCGCTTGCCCCAATTATCACTATCAATAACCTTTGCTTTATTTGTAGCAAAAATTTTTAAGACTTGCTGCTCGCCCTTAGTTAGATCTACTTCTAACGCTGGATCATATAAAACAGTTACTTCGTATCTGTTCACTTGATTCTCCTTTGGTTAAAGTCTATACCATTTTAGCTATAGACTGAGATTTTATATTAATAC
>DATKHH010000001.1:0-5473 GCA_035510315.1 Candidatus Saccharimonadia bacterium | reverse complement strand
GGTTTATAGTCAAATACAAGGTAATAAAAAGGTGCGTTGACTTGATTTACTTCGGAATACAGATAATTATAAAAATATGCTTGGGTGAAATTTTTATTGTATGGAAACTCCCAGCTCCAAGGTGGTTCGTTTCCGTAATGATGCTCATGGTAAAGGGACCCGGTTAGCTTTAAATCGAATATAGCCGTTTCTGGCTTATTGTCAATAGTACCATCAAAATCTATTATTCCGGTTAAATCATAATCCTCATTATACTCAATGGTAATCTGAGTTTGATTATTCTTGATAATGATAGGACGGTCAATGCACATCTGTTTAAAGACTTCTGCTTGCTTGATTATCCTTTGTTGAGCTACAGACATCTCTCCTGACTTTAAACGTGGCAAATCAGTTGTTTCTTCTCCTTTAGCAGATTTACCAAGACATAGTGTTTCAAAGTAAGACCCGGATAGCATAGACAAGCTTGGGATTGATTTTGCTGTCCGGGCTATATATACAGCGTAAAAACTCGCAGGACAGAAATCCTCTTTGTTTATAGCTGCTATCATTGAGGAAGAAATTCTAATTTTCTGATGGCTCATATCTTCTTACCCTTATGGTTATATTCGGTTTTAGATTGCCTTCTTTAATATCATCTCCGTAAATACATACGCTTCGTTGTTCATCGCATTCTTTCTCTCCGTCTTTAGGCGTATATTCAAAATTAATAATCTTTTCCCTGAATTTATCATGTATTTCTGTAATACATGAATTTTCTTCATCAGAAAGAATAAGGTCCTTTGAATAATGAATGTCAAGTCGATTATTATATTCTTCGAGTTCAATATGTGCTATATTTTCTTTTATGAAAACTTGCGTCTTTTCAGTAAACTCAATATCGATTTCAATAATATCATCTTCTTCGTATTCAGATTCTGCTACTTTATCATAAGTGAATAAATCATTCTCTAATGTTATGATTACTTCTCCGGATTCACCCATGTAATTACTATCGGAATTTACATAGAATTCTACAGCATTAAATATTTCTTCATTGAAATACATCAAAAGCGATGCTACCTTTAGATCGGTATCTATAGCATATTCTTCTTCATCTTTGTAGAATTTCCATGTCATATCACCCATTTGATCTCCTCCACAATTAAAATCAAGCACACACTTAGTAATGCCTTGCTTCTTCCAGCTGTCTATTGCGTCTAATGTTGTTCTTGGCGTTCCGTGCATAGTTTTTGTTGTAAATTTACGGCAGCTTCTATGGCTTCCGGGTTATTAATAGTACCAGTGGCATTATTCATCCAAGGTTGGACTGATAGATGCTTTAAAAAATCTTGAGGAGTTGGAACAAATTTCATTCTATAGTCTTCGGCAGTATGCAGCATTGCTATATCTACGGTATCTACCGATTTTCCGTCAGAGTTGATTATATTATAGCCAAAAATTAGCGGTATAATTGTGTAGATAAACCAAGTATTATGCGTCATCATTCTGGAGCTATTATTATTCATAGTGGCTTTTGGTGAGTCAAGTAAAATATGCAGTGGCATATAATCCTCAACTTTCCCGCCCCAGCGCTTAACACTGGAACGGGAATGGATGAGTGGATTCATATTAATCCCAGATACCACTTATTGAGTGAGTAAACGGGTTCCATTCTACTTGTTTCCCAAGTATATAGCATCCTTTTTCCACCGGCAATGTTTCGTGCTCTGCGTGTCTTCCCGATGGTTCTTCGTGAGATATTACAGTTCCCGGTTCTATGGTAAGAACATCGAAATCCTGTAACTGCTCATCTGCGATAAAATTACCGCGAAGTACGTGCTGATTTTTTCCTTCTCCTTTGAGGAGAACTTTTACTTTCTGATTTTTCATTGGTTTGATTTTTAATTGTTTCTCTTTTACTAATTGGACGTTCTTTATTGACAGTTAATTCAGCATCTATCCGTATGTTGCCGTCAATACGCACAACATACCTGCTGTTAAAGATACCTTCTCTATGGCCACCTTCACATATAATATAATTTGAGCAAAGATACTCTGCTCCTCCGTCTGTTTTATGGTAATAAAGTTTCATCGTTTATTGATTTTGTTATTTTGCTGTACTTTAAAAGCTTTGCCTGGTTAAACAAGTCTCGTGGCAATAATAATTGGTAACTCATGACATTTTTATTAGGTTTTTTGCAGTATTATATATGATTTTATACACATCATTATTACCTGAAAGGTCGCTAATTTTAACTTTTTTCCGGTATAATATTTTATTGTGTATAAGCATACGGATTTCTGCTGTTGTACTACTTATCCTATGCACTCCTATAGTGAATTCAGCCATATTGCATTTATCCGTCATGACTCCAATATTAATAATTCCCGATATTCCTTCTCTGTTAAATGCCTGGTACTTCTTTTTTCTTGTGGATCAATATAAATAAAATCAGGTTTTGTTTTAAACATGATGCAATCCCCTTGGCGAATAATATTCTCAATTCCGCCTTCTTTGATGTTAGTGATAATGGTCCATGCTATAGCTTGTAATGCGGTAATAGTTTTTAATTTATTTGTTTCCATTACCGAATTCACATCAATCCATATAAAATACTCCCTATCCGTGGAAGTATCTTTACATTTAACATAATAGGCGTCCGTTGCTGTTCTATTTCTTGGTGATTCGCCGAAATGTTTTGCGTTAACTCTGAATAACTGATAAGTGTCATCATACTGATGAGAAACTAATTGACTGTTCTTATCGATATAAGAAGTAGTTTTACTAATCGTTTCTTCGTGTACAAGCTCAGGGTTAATTTCTTTTGCCAGTCTTTCTATACCTAAAGCGCCGAATGCTATCCTGCGCTCCTCTATATTCTCAATAGCGGCTATTTCTTTGAAGCTATAAGGCTTTATTTGATGCCATATATCTTTAAGCGATTCAACCGGGCTTTCTTGGTATTTAAGTTTAAGAATTCTTACTCCTATATCATAAGTGAATTCTGTATTCTCAATTATTACTTTCTTGCTGTTAGTTTCTTTTTTTTTCATTAAAATTAGGTATTAATTCTTTAAAATTCAAAGGTAATTCTTTTTCGATTGATATAAGGTCTCCTTTCCATGAGCCTATAAGATTCATGGAAGTTCCGTTATAATCTCCTCCTCCTCTTGGTCCATTTTCATCTACTCCATCTGTTGTAAGCAGCGGTAAGGGATGAATTTGATTCGCCCATTCATCTTTTTCTTTTGGGCATTTCTCTTTATCAATGAATAGTTTTTTATCGTGATTTAAGATGTATCTGAATTTAGACATATCCATATTTTTCGGCTTAACTTGCGTAAACTCGGTGCATCTGTCATAGAAATTACTTTCCTTACCGAAGTCAATGATACCTTCCGGTGTATCTGTTACTTTTTCATAAGGAGTTTTATCCCCATAATCACCTGCCCATACGACTCTTTGAGGATAGTTTTTAATCAGTGATTCAAAAGCGCTTACGAAATCATTATCGATATAACTATGCTCCATGATTTTTATCCCGTTATCATAATCATGTGAATACATCCATGATTTTACTGTTTGTCCGTCATCTTCGAGTATGCACGGTTTATAATATTGACCCATTATTGTAATTCTTTATTAGTGAAAATCCTATCCAGGATGAATAGAATTATGATTATTAATTTCTTATTCATAGTATATAACTATATTCAGCCCCATGTTACCGCATTTTCCGCGATACTTTTCATCCAATAGTCCGGAGCCAGTAATTTTCCACTGCTTGATCTTTGTTTTACCCTGCAAATATGACATATATTTTTCATTTATGGTTCCAAGTATAAATTTATACGGGTTATTGTTTATTTCAAGCAGGACTGATATTATATTTTCCTGTATGGACATTTCTATGCAATTCTCCGGATGATTATACAGCTCCAGTAGAATTGATTGTCTTTGGTCTTGGGTTGTACCGATTACTTTAGTGGCTATTGTGCCACAAGTATCTGTTTTATATAAAATAGGCATAAAGTGTTGATATTTTAATTATTATTTTTAAGTGATAGGTTGATACCTTTTTAAAAAGATAATTCAAATGGTATAGCTTAAAATAAGCAAATTACTCAAGTTTAAGAGATACTTGGTCAGGTATTCCGTTAAAAAGGTAATCATAACGTTTAATTTGTGGAATATAATTACCTTTTAGCCTTGTGGAGGGATCTTTCATAAGATTTTTGGCTTTAATCAGATATTTCACTGCCTCTACCTGGTTAAACTTAACAGGAGTCTTACTATAAGTATCTCCTGTGAAGTAAATGTTATTACTGCCATGGAGGAGGATTACATAGATTTTACGCTGGTCAAGTTTAAGGTTTTTCATAGTGTTGCTTTTTTAATGGATGCTCTTATCTTTTCTAAATATTTTGGCTCTTTTTTCGTGAAATTAGAATCTTTACTATGCCAATCATTAAGGCATTCGTTCAGTGCTTCAAGCATTTCAGGTGCTGCTGCTATTAGCTTGGCGTTCTTTTGTACAATTTCGTTTTTTGTCTTGCCAAATACTTTTGCCACAAAATATATGTCGTTATCAATGTAGGTTTTTTTACCATGGACTTCTATATGCCATTTCTCTTGCGTGTAATCGCCCACTTCGTTTGTTTTCATAAGCTTTTGATTATTAAGTATGATAATAGTATTATTCCAAGGATAATAAGTCGTGTAACGTATCTTTGGGTTATTTCGTATTTATAGTTGCTTTGGAACTCATTGAACACTGTTTCTTTACCCAGGTAAGATATTGTTTTCTCGCAGCTTAGGAATAGGTTATTATCTTCATTCCACAGGATAGATGTAAGCTGTTTAGTTTTACTGTAATCAGTAAATGTATCCCCTTTACTTCTTAAGTATCTGTATAGTAAAGTTAGACTTGAGGCTTGTTCCGGTGTAAGGATAGTGAATTGTTTTTTCATACATGGTTATATAGTATTATACTAGTATTATTAAGCTGATAACATTCTTCTTACTTCCAGAAGCTTATTTACACTCCTGAAATGTACTAAATTGATAAGCATGGTAGCTTTAAAGTATGTACATATTCTTTCTCTTTTTTCTGCAAAGGTCTCCTTTTTATCCGGGAATACTACATTGCATTTATAGTTTTTAAGATGTAATTTATTAGCATGAAATCTTATTACATTCTTTAGTCCGAACTTTACTATTTCTTCTTTAGTAAATAGTACTTCTTTTACTTCTTCGTTCACTGTATAGTGAGCTGTTATTGATTGGTTCATTTGGTTGGGTTTTATTGTTTTATGGTTTTTAATATTGTTTGCAGGCAGCCTATTATACTATTTATATAATCTGTATTTATGTATAAATAGTCAATTTCCGTTTCTGAAAATTTTCTTATAGATAAACATATCGTATCCGATCTATCTGCATGTATTGTTATTTCTGTTTCTTTATCTTCTATATCTGTGCAGTCTATTGTTA